>PLNK01000056.1:0-16878 GCA_003142755.1 Chloroflexota bacterium
GGCGCGCCGACTGTCGCTCCGACCATCGCCGGCTGGAACCTGGTCTGGAGCGACGAGTTCAACGGAACGAGCGTCAACACCAGCAACTGGGGCTATAACACCGGTTGCTCCGGCTGGGGCAACAACGAATGGGAGGACTACACCGCCGGCGCCAACTCGAGCGTCTCCGGTGGTTTCCTCACCATCACCGCTCAGATGAAGTCCGGCGCCGCGCTGGGCGCGTGCGGCATGACGTCGTCTCGCATGCTCACCTCGGGCAAGCACTCCTGGCAGTACGGCAAGTTCGAGGCTCGCATCGCCATGCCGGTTGGCCAGGGCACCTGGCCGGCGTTCTGGATGCTGGGTAACAACGGTACCTGGCCCTCCGACGGCGAGATGGACATCATGGAGCACATCGATAACGTCAGCTGGAACGCCGGCTCGCTCCACTGGAGCGGCGGCGACGCCACCCAGACGCTCAACGTGTCCAACCTGACCGGCTACCACACCTACGGCATGGAGTGGGATGCCAGCACGATCCGCTTCTACGTCGATAGCACGTACTACGAGACCGTGAACATCTCCGGCGCCGCCCAGCCCGCCTTCCACCAGCCAGCATTCATCCTGCTGAACCTGGCGATCGGCGGCAACTGGCCGGGCAACCCGACCAGCACGAACATCATGCCGGCTCACATGTCCGTGGATTACGTGCGGGTCTACCAGCACTGACTCGGGGAACGGCCAGGGCGGATCCAGCCGGCCCCGGCCTCATCGGGTCACACACCTCACGAAGGGAGGGCCACCCGCGGCCCTCCCTTCGTCTTCTCCAGATCGGCGATGTGTCTCAGCTAGTTGACCTGGCTCAGGGCCGACTGTAACGACTGGATGTAGCCGTCGCTGGTGTAGGTGGCGCCTGAGATCGTGTTGATCTGGGCGCTCTGGGCCGCCAGCACCTCGCTGCGCAGCTGCGGGCCGGCGTAGGCGCTGACCTGGCCCGTGTGACCGCCGCCCGTCGGAAGCTGCAGGGCCTGAACGTCGGTGATGGTTCCGCTCTGGATCGTCAACTGGACCTGCACCGTGCCGAATGGCGTTTGGATCGCATTGCCCGTCAGCTGGCCCGAGTACGTGGCCCGGACAGCTACCTGCGCCCCACCCGCGGCACCGCTGTTGGCACCCACCGCGTTGGCGGCGGTGATCGGCGAAACGTACGGCGTCTTGAAGCTGAGCAGCAGAGCGAGCGCGGCGGTGGTCAGGAGAGTCGCCACCAATGGTCGTTTCGGCATCGTCGTCTCTCCCCGCCTCAGAACGCGAAGCGTTCGTAGTGGATCTGCTTGTCCGAGATCCTGAGCCAGCGCAAGCCGCTCAGGACGCGGGTCATCATCCCGCTCGGACCGCAGACGTAGATGTCTCGATCGTGAATGTCGGGCACGAGACGTCGCAGCGATCGAGGATCCAGCGGATCGGCCGGCATCTCGCGCGAACCTCGCCGTCCAACCAGATAGTGGACCGTGGCGCCGCGAAGGCTGGCCAGCTCGTCGATCTCACCCTTGAAGACAACTTCCTCGGGACCGCTGGCCCGGTACAGGAGCGTCAGGTTGCCACGCGACGCCGGCAGCTCTTCGAGCAGTGCCCGGAGCGGCGTGATGCCGATTCCGCCGGCGATCAGCAGAACGCGCGCCTTGGTCCGCGCAGCTCCGGTGAAAGTTCCGTATGGGCCCTCGAGGATGACGCGCGTTCCGACCGGGATCGCCTGCAGCGTCTTCGTGTAGTCGCCGAGTTCCTTGATCGTGAAGCGGAGGTACTTGCCGTTGGGGGCGGCCGATATCGAGAACGGGTGGGCTCGGAACCAGCCTTGCTTCGTCACGAACCGCAGGCGGAACCACTGGCCGGCGCGGACGGCCAGCTGATCGAGCTCGCGTCCGGCGACGTAGAGCGACGCGACCCCGGGCGCCTCTTCGACCACGTTGGCGACGCGGAAGCGGTGGCGCCAGGTGATGGCGATCGGCTGTCCGAAGCGGAAGACCGCCAGGCTGCCGAACGCGACCAGATACAGGCCGATCCAGAAGAGGCTGGCCACCTGGTCGGTCGTGAAGTCGACGCCGACGAACAGCTGGTGCAGGAAACCGAGGGCGATGGCCAGGTAGGTGTAGAGGTGGATGGCGTACCAGGTCTCGTACGAGGCCTTGCGGCGGACGGCCCGGACCGAACTGATGGCAACGGCAATGAACAGCAGCAGCGAGACGGCGGACCAGAGCACGTACGGGTAGGTCGTCAGCAGCGTAACCAGCTCGTCGACCGGCGAAGCTCCGATGCCCATCGCGTAGCCAATGGTGGTGAAGACCGCGTGTCCGACCAGCAGCCAGATCGCAGTGAAACCCACCCAGCGGTGAGCGTCCGTTATCCGATCCTGGCCGAAGATCTGATCGAGCCAGGGACTGCGCGACATGAGGATCAGCTGGATGAGCACCAGGTACGTGCCATAGAGCGCGCTGATCTCGCCGGCCGCGGTGAAGATGCCCGACGTAGTGGCGAGCTCGTTGATCCCGCCGTGGCGGACCCACATCCCCAGGATCAGGAAGGCCAGACCGCCGAGGATCGCGTAGAAGTCATTCGCCGTCACCGGCCAGACTCGCGGCACGGGCACGCGGCGGACCTTGCGGGCCGGCGCCGCGGCGCGAACGTTCTTGCGGGTGGTGTAGGTTCCGTCCATCGAGTTGTCGGGGCTCCCCGGTCTGGCTGCTCGATTGGTCTTGGTCCGTGAACTCCTCAGGTCAGTGCCGCCTTTCGGTTACAGGCTACCTGAGGGGCAAAATGATCCGGCCGCATGCTGCAGTCCGGCTGAAAACTCCGTGGCTCCAGTGTGTGCATTCCGTGGAGGCGGCGTGGAGGACGGGGCGGCCCTTCCCGGCCTTCCCGCTCCTCGAGCCCCGCTCGGCCGAGCCGGCCAGGCGGGTCACAGGCCCGGCCGACGGGCCGGCGAGAGCAGCGGATTGACAGGTAGGGCCTACCTCTCCAACACTTGCATACGGCCGAGGCCACGCGAAGCTGCCTGCATGTTCCCGCCTCGCCTGACGTCCCGCGCCGGGAGGAGACCGATGTCCCGAGTAACCAGCTGGCTGAAGCCGGCGACGACCGTCCATGCGCATTGCGACGTGCCGTGCGGCATCTACGACCCGCACCAGGCCGAGCTCGCGGCTCGAACGGTGGCCCGCATGGTCGAATTGATCGGCCAGTTGCCCAAGGAGAACCGCACCGAAGCGGACATGGCCAAGTTCGTGCGCTGCATCGCGATCAAGGAGCAGCACGCCGAGATCGTGAAGCACGAGATCCAGGTCATCTGGAGCGACTACTTCAAGCCCGAGCACCTCGAGCGCTACCCCGACCTTCACGATCGAACCTGGAAGATCCTCAAGCTCGCCTCGAAGAACAAGCAGAACATCGATGTCACCGCGGCGGCCGAGCTCGAGACCGCGGTCAAGGAGTTCGCCGACATCTTCTGGTCGACCAAGAAGTAGCGGACGCCGAAGCAGCGGACGAACGAAAGACTTCGAGATGAAGGAGACGCCGGAGGACAGCCCTCCGGCGTTCCCGCTTGCGGAGCCCGCGGAGGCCGGCCGGCCCGCGGAGATCACCTCTGGTCGCGCGCCCCGTGCCGATCGACGGGGACTGCCCAAGCTCCCCGCTCCGTGGCAGAAGGCCCGGGGCGGAACCTGGCGCGTCGCCGTTGCCGAGGAGAGCATGGCCCCGGCCCTCGCCCCCGGCGATTGGCTGCTGCTCGACCCAACCACCACCCGCTGGCCGCGCCGCGGCTCGATCGTGGTCTTCCGCGAACCGGGCGCGGACATCCTGGCCATCAAGCGCGTGGCCGCCGGCCCCGGCGACCGCGTCCGTATCTCGGCCGGCATCCTGCACCTTGGCCCGGACGAGGCCTGGCTGCTCGGCGACAACGGCGCCCTGTCGATCGACTCCCGCCGCTACGGCCCGGTGCCGTTGGCTGCACTGGTGGGTCGGGCGTGGTACCGCTACGGGCCCTGGCTCCGCATCGGGCGGCTGCACCGCTGAGTGGCTCCGCTGAGTGGCTCCGTCCATACGCCGCCTCGCCCGGACCACGGTTCAGGTCGAGCTGCCCGAATCGACCTACACAATCGACGAGGCCGCCACTTCGCGCGGCGCCGGTGCTCATCTCCGAATACATGTCGACCCCGCGGGCCTATCGCGGAGTAGCCGCGTCGTCAGAAGTGCGCGCATGGGCGCACAGAATCGCCCGGACAAGGGCTTCGGACCCGCGACGGGTCGTCCCTGTACCTCGATCAGAGCACTTCCTGCGCATGAGCAGGCTCAGCGGCGCAGATCCGGGCCGACATGTATCTCCAGATGAGCACGGGCCCGCCGCACGCGGTTACTGGCGCCTCACCCAGCGCCCCCTGAGCCAACCGGTCAGGCCAGGGCCAGCGCCGCCCCCACCCACTCATCTAGTTCCAGCTCGCCGATCTCCTCGGAGCCGAACCGGGCGCACTTGTCGGTCGATCCGTCGGTCTCGTGGCTGAGCTGGCCCTCACCCACCGCTCGAGCCGGCAAACGATCGAAATGGCACGGGTCTGGCCGTCGGGCCTGGTGCGGACGCTCGAGGCCCGCAGCCGGACCGCCAGGCTACACCCGCCCGATCAACTCCTTCGCGGCCAGCTCGATCATGGCGAGGTCGCGGGGCAGGAAGTCCTGAAGCATGATCCGTTCCACGCCCACGGCCGCGAAACGAGCGGCCATGGCTCGGGCTTCGTCGGGCGTGCCCACGAGCCAGCGCGGACGCCGTTCCGCGAGCCAGGCCGCCGATTCGGTCGGCGAACTGCCGAACATCGCCATCTGGTCACGCACGCGCCGCTCCACCCCCGCCTTGTCTGTCGCGATCAACAGGCCGGCCATCACCGACCTGCGGACCGTCGCGGGGTCGCGGCCGATCTTGCGACACTCGGCGTCCAACCGGGCGAATGCCTCCGTGCACTGTTCCGGGGCCGCGCTCGACATGTTGTATTCGTCGGCATAGCGCGCCGCCAGACGCAGCGACCGCGGGCTACCCTCGCCCCCGACGATGATCGGCGGATGTGGGCGCTGCACCGGCTTGGGGTGGAACTGGGCAGATCGAACGTGGACCTGGTGGCCTTCGAACGACCAGCCGTCCGGCTCCTCGAAGAGCCCGTGCAGGATGGCCAGCTCGTCCTCCATCAGATCGGCCCGCGTCTTGATCTCCGCGAATTCGAGGCCCAGTTCGGTGTGCTCGAGCTCGTTCCAACCCGCGCCGATACCCACCTCCACCCGGCCGCCGCTCATCTCGTCGACGGTCGCCACGACCTTGGCGAACGACCCCGGGTGGCGGAACGTGACCGGCGAAACGAGCGTGCCGATACGAACAGTCGAAGTCTCGCGGGCGATGCCCGCCAGCACCGCCCAGGCATCGGTCGTCGGCCTGTCCGAGGGGCCGGGAAAGCTCCGGTAGTGGTCGGACCGGAAGAAGGCATCGAAGCCGAGCTTCTCGGTCAGGAGCGCCACCTCCAGTTGCTCGGCGTAGGTCAATCCTTGCTGGGGCTCGATCATCACCGCGAAGCGCATCGGAGTCCTCCGGACAGTTCGATTAGTAGAGCCGCCGAACGTCTGTACGACCAGATCATCTCGCCTGGCCGCATATTGCGCATCCATGCTGCAAAAAGATCTCAGCCCCGGTAGACTGCGCGGGTCTTGTCGGACAGGGGCCGACTGGGCATTCCTGGTCTATTTTGCCTTGCACATCCCTCAGGCGGGCCGGCCCCCCCTCACCGGCCCGCCTTCTTCTTGCCCTGAGAAGGCTCAGCCGTCCCTCGACGACCGGCCACTCGCCCTCGCCGGCTGCTCTTGCTCGACTCGGGGCATACTTGGGCCATGCCCGAGAAGCTCAGCCCGCCCAATCCCCCGTTGAGTGACGGCGTCATCGCCCTGCGCCCGTTCCGGGCCGACGATGCTCCGGCCATCACGGCCGCCTGCCAGGACCCCGAGATCGCGCGCTGGATCCCCGTCATTCCGGTGCCCTACACGGAGACCGACGCCCGCGGCTTCATCCTGATGACGCTTCAGGCCTGGCACGACGGAACGGGCTACGAGTTCGCAATTGTGGATGCGGCGAGGGACCGCTATGTCGGCTCGATCGGGATCCACCTCGGGCCGAACCCGCGACGCCATGCCGTCGGCTATCTGGTCGCCCCGGAGGCACGCCGGCGCGGCTACGCGGTCAGGGCGCTGCGCCTGGTTACGCGCTGGGGTTTCGAGAACCTCGGCATCGAGCGCCTGGCCCTGTGGACGCTGCCGGGCAACATCGCCTCGCAAGCCGTCGCGGAGAAGGCCGGCTTCCGCTTCGAGGGACTGGCCCGCAACTGGGAGGCCGATCCGAACGACGGCCCGCTCGACGCCGTCATGTACTCGATGACACCCGACGATCTGGCGGACTCGCTGACGGCAGCGGCGACGACGGNNGCCGACGGGGTCGGCGGCGCCGATCGCCGATGTGCCGAGGGAGCTACGGGCGGCAGGCACGAGGGCGGCGCCGTTCGTGGAGATCGGCCCACTGACGGAACTGGCGCCCGGTCAGATGCGACGTGTCACGCGAGCGGGCCTGGACCTGCTGGTCGCCTGGACCGCGGCCGGGATCGTGGTCACCGACGACCGCTGCCCGCACATGGCGGCGCCACTCAGCATCGGGGTGCTGGCGGGGTGCGTCGTGGCGTGCCCGCTGCATGAGGGCCGCTTCGATCTCTGCACCGGCGAAACGGTGCAGATGCCCACGACCGGCGGGCTCGACGCGGATGGCAGCTACCACGGGCCGTGGTCGCCGTCCGGGGCGGAGCTCAAGCCCGAGCCGGCTTCGAAGAAGCTCGAGGCGCGCCGGCTGACCCGCGTCAACCGTCTCCGCTACTACCCCGCCCGCATCCGCGATGGCCGGCTCGAGGCCCAGCTGCCGATCCTACCCGAGTAGCGGGCCGGCGAAACCCGACCGTCGGCGCGCAGCGCTGGGACTAACGAACTCCGGCCGAACCGTCGTCCGCGTGGGCAGACCGGGCTGCCTCCTCGGCTCGCCGGGTCGAGGCAGTGGTCAACATGCGGCAGGCCTCGCCCATGTCGTCGGTCACCTGGACCAGATCCAGATCCTCCGGCGAGACGGCGCCGCGCCCGACGGCCTCCTTGCGAATCCAGTCGAGCAGGCCTGCCCAGTACTCGGTGCCGATGAGCACAACCGGGAAATGGCGGATCTTGCCCGTCTGAATCAGGGTCACCGACTCGAACAGCTCGTCAAGCGTGCCGAAGCCGCCGGGGAAGATGGCGAAACCGTCGGCGTATTTCACGAACATGGTCTTTCGGGCAAAGAAATATCGGAACTCGACGCCCAGGTCGACGTACGGATTGACCGCCTGCTCGTGCGGCAGCTCGATGTTGCAACCGATCGATAGCCCGCCCGCCTCATGGCAACCGCGGTTGGCAGCCTCCATGATGCCGGGCCCACCGCCGGTGATGACCGCGAAGCCTTCCTTCGCCAGCAAGCCCGCGAGCTCTCGCGCCTTGGCGTAGTAGGGATCGTCTTCCTGGGCTCGGGCCGAGCCAAAGATCGTGACCGCCTTGCCGACGGCCGCCAGGGCGTCGAAGCCTTCCACGAACTCGGCCAGGATGCGCAACGAGCGCCACGGATCGGAGTCGAGGAAGGCCGGCCTGACGCTCGACGCGAGCAGCCGTTCGTCCTCGGTTCGGGCGTGGACCGTGAGCATCTCGGAGGCCTTCGGCCGATAGGTCACGCGACCGCTTCGACGTCGGTCGTGATTGCCGTTGCCGTTGCCGTTATGGGCGGCGCTGCCGTTGGTGGCGGCGGAGCCGGCAGGCGTGTGACTATAGGCTGCCGGTGTCGATTGCTCCGGCTTCGAGGGTGAGTGCTTCAGGGCCGACTTGTCGTCGGCCCTGTCCCTCTTCTTCGATGAATGAGGCATCTATCTCTCCTGATCGTACCGTCAGAGGATGCCACGGCGGTGGCCCGGCCGTACGGTCGACTCCATAGGGATCGGTTGGCGGGCCGGCTTGATCACCCGGTGCGACGGGCGATATCGCCGGCCACAGCCGCCCTAGCCCGTGATCTCGGCTCGATCCGAGAAGACCGCGGCGACCACGAGGGCACCGATGAGCCAGACCCCCACGAGTAGGAGCGCCTGATCGGGCGACAACACGTCCGTGTTGGCGGCGAAGATCCCGCCGCCGCCGGTGCTGGTCGACGTGGTGGCCAGGGCCGCATTGGCGACGCTGAACGGCAGGTATTTCACGATATCCGGCAGGACGATGGTGGCGAAGCTCTCGCCGAAGTAGAAAGCGATGCCGACGCCGATGCCTGCGAGCTGACTCCGCGCCAGCGTGGCGATGGTGAAGCCCAGCGCTCCCTCCTCCACGACCGCGAACCAACCCTTGAGAAGCCGCTCGGGCAGGCCTCCCAGAGTAGCGGAGTCGCCGAGGCCGCTGGTGGAAACGTTGGCCAGGTGGGCGGCGAAGATCGCTGCCAGGACGCCGACGGCGAAGGTGATCAAGAGGCCGACGCCGATCATGACCGCCACCGAGACGTAGGAGATGAGCATGTACTTGACGCGGCTTTCGCCGCGCGCTACCGCCGACTTCAGAGTGCCCCAACCCCACTCGGAGCCCGCGATCGCCGCCCCGTAGATGACGGCGAAGAGGCCGCCCAGCCCGGTGATGAACTGCAGGATGCGGTCGTAGGCTTCGGGGAAGGTG
Organism: Chloroflexota bacterium; assembly: GCA_003142755.1. Classification (GTDB taxonomy): domain Bacteria; phylum Chloroflexota; class Limnocylindria; order Limnocylindrales; family CSP1-4; genus Fen-1039. The sequence continues at coordinate 8,764 of PLNK01000056.1, forward strand.
ATGAGGCTCTTGGCAGCGGCCTCGCGTGTGGCGTTGACGCGCTCGTTCGCGGTGCCGCCGACGGCGATCAGGATCAGGGCCAGCAGGCCCACCAGCATGCCGAGCGTGACCCAGCTGGCCGGCCGACGGACGAGCTTACGAAGGCCCGAGACGAAGAGCCTCATGCCGCGGTTTCCTTTCCCGTGGTGGCGGAGCCGTTGGCCGGAGCGCCTAGGCCCACGAACGTCCCTTCACCGCCGACTGCCTGGCCGCCTGTCAGCTCCAGGAAGAGCATCTCGAGGTCGGTCCCGGATTCGAGGCCGGAAGCGAAGATACCCGCGCCGGCAAGCTGCTGGTTGACGTCCTCCGCTCGATCGGCGGATACATGGACGGCCAGCCAGCCTTCCTCGCGGTCGCTTTCGATGAGTCGATCGGCGGCAGCGAGCGGTTGGAGGGACTTGATTGCCGAGTCGACGAGATTCGGCCGGACGCGGACCTTGACCACGCCCTGCATCGACAGCAGCTCCTTGAGCGGACCCTCGCGTACCAGCTTCCCGGCGGCGACGATGCCCACCACGTCCGCCATGACCTGGACTTCGGCCAGCAGATGGCTTGAAATGAAGACCGTCTTGCCCTGAGAGGCAAGCGCCCTGAGCGTGTCGCGCATGGCTACGATGCCGGCCGGGTCGAGGCCGTTCGCGGGCTCGTCGAGCAGCAGGAGCTTGGGGTCGCTGAGCAGGGCCGCCGCGATGCCGAGCCGCTGCTTCATGCCCATCGAGTAGCCCTGGACCTTGTCGTTGGCGCGGTCGCACAGGCCGACGAGATCGAGCAGCTCCTCGATACGCTTCGACGGAACATGGGCGCCGGAGGCCGCAAGCTCACGCAGGTTGGCCCGGGCCGACAGGTACGGATAGAAGGTTGGCGACTCGACGAGCGCCCCCACGTCGAACAATCGATGCCGGTCTCCCCGCTTGAACGGTTTGCCCAGCACCTCGACCGTGCCGCCGTCCGAGTGGACCAGCCCGGTCAGGACCCTCATGGTCGTGGTCTTGCCCGCGCCGTTGGGGCCCAGGAAGCCGTAGACCACGCCCATCGGCACGGAGAGATTCAGTCCGTCGAGCGCGTGCCGCGAGCCGTAGTTCTTGCGCAGGCCGCGCGTCGCCAGGGCCAGGCCAGCCGTGCCGCTCATGCGGGACCTCCGCCGGGGGCCGTTGCCGGGCGCGTGCCTGGCGTCTCGGGATTCACAGGAGTCGCTCCTTCCGTCGAGGTCGACGATGCGGGTGGGGCCGATAGACGCTCGGCCATTGTTCGAAGCAGGCGATCGAAGTCGGAAAGCTCGTCGGCGGTAAGGACCGCGAGCACCCGGCGCATGGAGTCCTGCCGTGCGCCCTGGATCTCGGCCAGCAAACGCGCGCCTTCATCGCTCAGCCGGCAGTCGACCACCCGCCGATCGTCGGCCCGATGGCTGCGAACGGCAAGGCCCCGCCGCTCGACTCGGTCGACGAGTTCGGAAGCGGTGGCGTCGGTCACGCCGAGCGTGTGGGCGAGCTGGCCGATCGAAACTGGCCCGGATTGGCCCAGAACGAATAGCAGCCGAAGCTGACCGAACGTGAGATCGTGATGAGCCCATCGAGGTGGGCCCTTCGGCATGAGCCGCCCAAGGGCCTGGACGTGCGCCTGGATGTCGGCAAGCGTATCGGTACGTCCTGATATTTCGGCCATGCCCTTATCTTATGGCCTTTCCTCAAGTAATCCTGAAAGCGAGCGATCGTTCCCCGGGCCGACCTCGCCGAAGCCTACCTGGTGGGACCGGCCAGCCAGGCTTTCCAGGTCGTTTCGGCCGGGCCGGCCGTGAAGGCGTTGCCGTTGCGGACCAGCGGCAGCCGCAGCAGTCCATTGTTGGCGAGCAGCTTCGCCACGATCTCCTCCTCGCCCAGGCGCATGTAGGCGAGGCCGAGATCCTTGTACTGGCGCCCTTCGGTGTCGAGCAACGTGGCAGCCCCCAGCCGCTCCACGAAACGGCGCAGCTCGCCCGGGGCGATTGGCTTGCGCCGCAGGTCGACGAACGTGACGTTGGCGCGCCGCTCCTTGAAGAAGCGCAGCGCGGCCTGAGTCGGGCGCGAGTCGACGAGCCCGAACATCTGGAGGGTTGGACCCTGCACGGCCGGCATGGGCGACAGATTAGCGGCTGACCGGCTCGCCGGCCCGCGGCCGGGGTCGCATCGGCCCCGCACTCCCCTCCCCGCGATCGGCCGCGGCAGGTACCATCCGCGCAGGAGGTGAGGCGTGATCTGGTTCACCGTTGAGTTGAGCGACAAGCCCGGGTCCCTGGCGAAGATGGCGGCCGCCATCGGCGAGCGCGGCATCAACATAAGCGCCATCGTCGGCATCGCCGAGGACACCGATGGCGCACTGATGCTCGCCACGAGCGACGCCGAGGGGACGCGCAAGGCGTTCGCCGACCTGGGCATCGCCTTCGAGGAGCACGACCCCGAGGAAGGCCTCGACATCGGCAATCACCCGCGCGTGGCCCAGGGGCTGGCCGATCACGGGATGGGCGTGGGCTGAGATGGCCCGCCCCGAGCACACCGCCGCCACCGTCGCCGTTCGGCTCGACTTCGAGGATCGGCCCGGGACGATCCAGGAGATCGTGGCCCAGGTATGCACCGCCGGAGGCACGCTTCGCACCCTGAGCACCGTCCGGCGCTGGACGGACGAGTCGGGCAGCCAGCTCGTCGAGGTCGAGCTCGAGGTCGAGGGCCTCGCCGAGGAACAGGTCACCGGCATCCTGAATCAGCTCACGTCACTCCGCGGCTGCCGCCTGACCAAATCCCTCGAAAAGGTCTTCGGCAAGCGGCTCATCGTCATCGGCGGCGGGGCGCAGATAGCTCAGGCCGTCCTCGGCGCCGTTAGCGAGGCCGATCGCCACAACCTCCGCGGCGAGAAGATCAGCGTCGACACCATCCCGCTCGTCGGGGAAGAGAACCTGGCCGCCGCGGTACGAGCGGTCGCAGACCTGGATCGGGCCCGCGCCCTGCTGCTGGCCGGTTCGATCATGGGCGGCGACATCACCAGAGCGGTGCAGGAGCTGCAGGCTGTCGGCATCCCCGTCATCTCGCTCAACATGGCCGGCACGGTCACCGACGTGGCCGACCTCGTCGTAACCGATCCTGTGCAGGCCGGCACGATGGCGGTCATGGGCATCGCCGACACGGCCAAGTTCGACTTCGCCCGCCAGAAGGGCCGGCGCTACTAGCCAGCCCGACCCGCAGGAGCAGCGATGCGCATCGCCACCTGGAATGTGAACTCACTCAAGGCTCGTCAGGATCGGGTCGATGAGTGGCTCACCCAGCGATCACCCGACATCCTGCTGATGCAGGAGACCAAGTTCGCCGACGAGGCCGCGCCGTACATGACGTTCAGCATGGCCGGCTACCACCTCGTCCACCATGGCGAAGGCCGTTGGAACGGCGTCGCGATCGCCAGCCGGATCGGGCTGTCCGAAACCATCACCAACTTCGGCGACGGGCCGGTGCGCCGCTCTCCCGGCACGGACGCCATCGCCGAAGCTCTCGAGGCCGAGGCGTCCGAAGCGTCGGCCGACGAGGCTCGAATGGTCTCGGCGATGTGCGGTGGAATTCGTGTCGTGAGCATCTACGCCCCCAACGGTCGGGCGCTCGACACACCCTTCTACCGAGCCAAGCTGGCCTGGTTCGATCGACTGGCCCGCTGGCTGCGCGAGACTTGCGACCCGAGCGAACAGATCGTGATCGGCGGCGACTTCAACGTCGCACCCGAAGACGCGGACGTCTACGACATGGCCGACTTCGCCGGCGCCACCCACGTGTCGGCGCCCGAAAGGGACGCCGTGGCCGCGCTTCGTGACTGGGGCCTGGTGGACGCATACCGGCTCCACCATCCCGAGCCGGGCAAGTTCAGCTGGTGGGACTACCGCGCCGGCAACTTCCACAAGGGCCTGGGCATGCGCATCGACCACCTGTACGTGACGAAGTCGGTGGCCGAGCGCTGCACCGCCGCCGAGATCGACCGCGACGCCCGCAAGGGCAAGCTGCCGTCAGACCACGCCCCGGTATACATCGACCTCGCGGACTGACTCAGGGCGCAACCACCGAAGCCGAGGGCTGGTCGCCGGACGAGGCGCCGCCTGCAGCTGGAGACGGCGTGAGTTGCCCGGGCAGCGGGATGTAGATGATCGACCCCAGCTTGAGAACGTTGTTGACGATCTGCGGATTGGCGAGCAGCAGCTCCCACTTCTGAAGATGGAACTTGGTCGCGACCTTGGCAACGGAATCGCCGGCCACGACCTGGTACTTCTGGAAAGTGCCGACGGGCCGGGGGGTGCCTGGCGTGGCCGTCGGCGAAGGGGCGACCGCGCTCGCGCTCGGCTGGCCGGAGCCGCCGGCGATCAAGCCAGGCGAGAGGCTGGCTGCATGCGACGGCGAACTGCTGACCGCGGCGCTTGTGCCGCCTCGGCCGGCAAGGGCCTGGAAGGCCACGATCAAGACCACGATCACGGCCACCAAGCCGGCCACCAACAGCAGCGGCCTCACGGTCCGTTGGTCGTCCCGGCCGCGCAGCCTCGGGTAGTCGTATTGGGTGGGCGGCTTCTCCCAGGCCGGGTAGCTAGGACCGCGGCGCGCCTGGCCCGGAGGCTGGACCTTGAGCGGCGGCAGACGCTGCACGGTGGGCGGCCTCAGCAGGTCGGCACTCGTCCGCGCCCTAGCCGGCCGGACATGCTGAACTGGGTCCTGGTCGTCGAGCGACTCGTCATCGATTGGTTCTTCTGTCGGCGGGCGCTTGAGCGCGGCCTCGACTTCTTTATCGCGATTCATCGTTCGTCCTCTCGAGGAGGCGCCTCCGCGGGTTCCCGAGCCCGCTGGGCACTCGGCCTGGCGCTGCACTGGGTGATGATCCCAAGGGCAAGGCCGATCGGCTAATAGGGTAGACGGTCTCGACGATCCAGGTGCGGCGGACGATGACCGCTCTCGACCCTGAGTCGAGGACGCCCCGGAAGAAGACGTCGTTGTCGCGGATCCCGCCAATCCCGATCAGGCGTCCATCGATGTCCTGGACCACGAACTCCTCCGACCTGTCGGACATGCGACCCGCGCGCCCGAGCCATCAGGGTGGCACTATGCACACATGGAAATCCACTTCCTCGGCGCTGCCAACACCGTCACTGGCTCCCAGTTCCTCCTCATCACCGATCGAGCCCGCGTCCTGATCGACTGCGGCATGTTCCAGGGAGGTCCGCACGAGGTCGTCCGCAACCGAGTTCCCTTCGCCTACGACCCGACGTCGCTGGACGCGGTCGTCCTGACCCACGCCCATCTCGATCACTGCGGCCTCATTCCGCACCTCGTGGCCGAAGGCTTCAACGGCCCCATCTATGCCACGCAGGGCACTATCGAGCTGGCGACCCTGGTGCTGCTCGATTCGGGCAAGCTCCAGGAGGAGTACGCCAAGCGGCACAGCCACTGGGCCGCCAAGAACCCAGACAAGGCTGCTCGTGAAGATCAGCGAGACGAAGCCGAGATCGAGGCTCAGGAGCAGATCGCCGCGCAGGAGGAGGCGGCCGGCACCGCGCTTGCCAGCACCGGCGCCGCTCGTGCCAGCACCGCGGCCGCTCTCGCCAGCATCGGCACCCCGGTCGGTCTGCATGCCGGCGACCTGACACCCGACGGCCACGTCATCGCCTCCGGCGTCGACGAACTGGCCCTGCACGACGAGCAAGGCCTCGGGACGCGCATGGGCTATCCGCCCGTCGGCCACCCGGACCACGACGCCGCGATGGCCGGCAGCCCGGCCCATCCGAACCTGGTCCTCGAGGAGCCCGTCTACGACCTGGCCCAGGCCCAGACCTCGCTGACGCATTTCCGCGCGACCACCTACGAGACGCCACTCGACGTCGCCCCGGGCATCACGGCCGTCTTCCACGACGCCGGGCACATCCTCGGCTCCTCGATCGTGGAGCTGCGTATCGCCGCCCAGAAGGACGTCCCGGCTCGAACGATCATCTTCTCCGGTGACCTCGGCCGAACCGCCGCGCCGATCCTGCGCGACCCGACGATCGTCTCCCAGGCAGACTACGTCTTCATCGAGTCCACATACGGCGGCCGCGAGCACGAGCCCGAAGAGGAGTCGCTGACCCAGCTCGAGCAGGCCGTCAAGGATATCGAGGCCATGCAGGGCGTCCTGCTTATTCCCTCGTTCGCCATCGGGCGGACGCAGGAAGTCGTGTGGGCCCTTCGCCACCTCCTCGACGCCGGCCGCATTCCCAATGTGCAACTCTTCCTGGACTCGCCGATGGCGTCGAAGGCCTCGACGATCTACCGCGAGCACACCGACTACTACGACGCCGATACGCTGGCGTTGCTCAAGAAGGGCGAAGGCCCGATCGACTACCCGGAGGCCAAGGAGACTCCCCTGGCCGCCCAGTCCGAAGCGATCGAGCGGTCGAAACGCCCGTACGTCCTGGTTGCCTCGAACGGCATGCTCACCGGCGGGCGCGTACTGAATCACCTCCGCACGCTGATCGGCGACCCGAAGGCGATGATCCTGTTCGTGGGCTATCAGGGCGAGGCGACGCTCGGGGCCCGGCTCCAGGCGGGCCTCAAGACAGCCCGAGTGGACGGCCAGGAGTACCCCGTCCGCTGTGCCATTCGGTCGATCAGCGGCTTCTCAGCCCACGCCGACGAGTCCGAGTTGCTGGCCTGGCTCGGCAACTTCATCGCCGGTCGTAAGGCCGGCGATCCGGGCGTCCCGCGGCGAGTCTTCATCGTCCACGGCGATCCCGATGCCCAAGCCATCCTCGAACCGAAGATCCAGGCCCTGGGCCTACCGACGATGGCCCCCCACTGGCATCAGACGGTCGTCCTGGACTGACCCGGCGCCCGGCGCCGTGGGAATCGGCGGGGCCATGGTCTGATCCCGGCGGCCGGCTAGAATCTGGCCATGTCGACTTCGACTCGGCTCGTCCTGGCGGCCGATGTATCGCCCGGCGATTGGGTGACACTCAGGGTCGGGCCGTTCGCGTCGGGTGTCGGCGGCCTGGTTCCACACGGCTTCGAGGCCTATGCCCGCATCCTGCATCCGGCCACGGATCGAAGCGGCGCCCCCGTCAGCTGGACGACGATCGCCGAGTGGTCGGGCTGGAGGCTTCACCCGCTGGTCCAATTCCACAGGTTCATGAAGCCGCGTTCCGGCTCGGGCGAGCGACCCAGGCCATACGACGCGCCCCCGCCGGACGGCAACCTGCCGAGCCACGTTCTGGCGGCCCTCTGCCAGATCCTCGCGTCGCACACGGCCAGCCCGGACAGCTGCTGGTTCTGCCTCTGGGAGGGTTACGGCTGGGTCAACGGCGGTGCCGCAATGCTCGATAGCGCGGGCGGGAGCCCCCTGCCTCCCGAGTTCGGCCCGGCCAGTCTCACGGGTCCCAGGGTTCGACTCCCGGCGCGGAGCTACCTGCTGTTTGGGGGCCCGCTGGACGCCGCGACCAAGATGGGCTGGCATCCGGGCGGGCAATCGTTCGACCCCCAGTCGCCGAACCTCTTCTGGCCCGCCGACAAGGCCTGGTGCGTAGCCACCGAGATCGACCTCGACTCCACCTATGTCGGCGGCTCCCCTGCGTTGATAGCCGCCGTCCTTTCGGACGAGCGGCTGGAGGCGTTTCCGGCCGACGTCACCGACGACATCACAGCCGGCAGCGACGAGATCAACCGCTAGACACGGGCTCGCCCCTCGTCACCCCGACCGCACGGGCACGCGGCGGAGCGACTACCCGGCCGCGGTCCCCGTGCTGCCCGGGGCATGGAGCGCGATGCCGGCCGCGCAGGCCGGACAGGTCTCGGGGCCCGGATCGTAGGTGGGCAGCTGGAGCTGCCACAGGGCGCGCAGCGGGTAGTTGCGCTGCGTCCGTGGCGAGCTGAGCGAGGCCAGGCCGCCGGAGCGATCGGCCAGGACGGCACACGTGACGATCTCGCCGCCGAAGGCCTCCACGGCGGGCAGCATGGCCAGCAGCGAACCGCCCGTGGTCAGGATGTCGTCTACGAGGAGCACTCGCTCACCCGGGGCGATCGAGAAGCCGCGCCGGAACTCGCGCCGCGACGTTCCGTC
>PLNK01000056.1:16932-46932 GCA_003142755.1 Chloroflexota bacterium
CGCGGGTCCTGCAGGACCAGGAACTTCTCGAGATAGCGCTCGGAGTGCTTGCCGCTCTTGAGCAGGAAGTGGCCTTCCTTGAGCGCGCCGGACTGCCTGAAGAGTTCCTCCGTCCGCGAGGCGATCGCGGTTGCGGCGGCAAGCTCGGCGGCCGATCGAATTGTCGTCATGCGAGCCTCCCGAGGTGCAGGGCGTAGGCGGTCACGGGCGATACTCGGCGCCCTTGGCGGACGGCGCCCCGGTGCGCTTCGGCAAGGCCGTACCGATCAGCGGCTTGTACGAAGCCAGTCCGCGACGCAGGCATTCGGCCCTCAGCTCATCGCCGAGCCGGACCGGCAGCTCCGGGTCGGCGAAGATGGCCGTGCCGACCTGGACCGCGACCGCGCCGCAGGCCAGGAAGTCGAGAACGTCGTCCAGCGACGTCACTCCACCGATGGCCACGATCGGGATCGAGACGACCTGCGCCACCTCGTAGACGATGCGCAGGGCCACCGGCTTGATGGCCGGGCCGGAGAGGCCGCCGTATGTGTTGCCCAGGAAGGCCCGCGTCCGGTCCGGCGAAACGGCCAGCCCCGACAGCGTGTTTATCGCGCAGATGGCGTCGGCGCCGGCCTCCTCGATCGCTTTGGCGATGGGCCGGACGTCGGCCACGTTGGGTGAAAGCTTGACGAGCAGCGGCAGGTCCGTTGCGCGGCGAACGGCGGCAGTGACGGCTCGGGCGGCGTCGCGATCGATGGCGAACTGCAGCCCGCCCTTGCCGACGTTGGGGCAGCTGATGTTCAGCTCGATGCCGGCGACACCGGGCACGCCGTCAAGCCGGCGCGCGACCTCGACGTAGTCGTCGATCGATTCGCCGGCCACGTTGACGATGACCGGCACTTTCCAGCCCCGCCAGATCGGGCCGTACTTGTCTATGACCGCGTCCACGCCGGGGTTCTGCAGGCCGATCGAGTTGAGCATCCCGCCCGGCGTCTCGGTCACGCGCGGCGGCGGATTGCCCGCCCGAGGCTTGAGCGTGGTGCCCTTACAGCAGATGCCGCCGATACGCTGCACATCCACGACCTCGCCGTATTCCACGCCGTAGCCGAAGGTTCCGGAGGCGACGAGGATCGGGTTCGCCAGCAGCAATCCGCCGTGTTCCGGAGCCAGGTCCACCGACAGGTCGATCTTGTCCAGGGCGGCCTGCTCGGCGAGCGTAGGTCGAACGGCCGTCGGGACACCGAGGTCGGCCACAGCGGACCCACCCGTCTCAACCCGAGGCCTGCCGGCAGGAGCCTTGAACCGATCGACCGGCATGATTGCGCCCTTGACCTTCCGGACAGTCGGCGTTCTCTTGGACCTGTCGGAGTCCTTGCCGACGCGCATGTCGCCGAACCGGATGAGGACCTGCTTGGGCGACTTCGCCTTCTTTGGCGTCATGCGACGCGCCTCACAACGCCGGCCATGCGATCTCCTCCGCCGCAAACACGGGTCCCTCGCGACAGACGCGCAGCGGGCCCTCGACACCGATGACCGTGCAGCCGAGGCAGGCGCCCACGGCGCAGCCCATCGTCTGCTCCATCGAAACCTGCAGGAAGGCCTTGCGCCGAGCGGCCGTCGACCCGAGCGGGTCGGCCTTGCCGGCGCCTCTCTTCCGACCAAGCTTGGCCACGCCCAGCCGTTCGCGCCGCCCCGTCGCGAGTTGCGCGAGCCGGGCGAGCATCGGGTGCGGACCGCAGGCGAAGGCCTGGTCGGCCCAGGCCTCGTATTCGAGCACCAGTTCGGTCACGAGGCCGTGGTGGCCGAGCGAGCCATCGTCGGTGGCGACGACGTATTCCACCTCGTCGGGCAGCAGGCTGGACGGGTAGACGTGGCCGGCGCCCAGAGCCCCGAACAGGATCGTGACCTGGCGGCCGTCCCGGAGCGCCTCGTCGGCGAGCATCCGGACACCGGCCATGCCGAGGCCCCCGGCGATCAGCAGCAGGTGGCGGCTCCGCGGGTCGACCTCGAAGGGCCGGCCCAGGGGTCCGAGCATGTCGAGGCGTTCACCCTCGCGGACGCGGGTCAGCCACTCCGTCCCACGACCGACTGTCCGGAAGTGGAGCGTGATGATGCCCGTGGCCGGGTCGGCGGTATTGATCGAGAAGGGACGTCGCAGGACGAGGCCGGAGTAGTCGCCGGTCCTGACGTGCACGAACTGACCGGCCCGAGACCCGGTGGCGAGCTCCGGCGCGTGGAACGACTGAAGCCATTGCCCCGGCAGAATCTGCCGGCTGTCGACGAGCTCAGCCGCGACCAGGCGCATCGTCACCTGTGGTCGTCGCCCTCCCCGTTCTCGGTGGGCTCGTCGCCTTCTTCCGCGTCGCTCTCTTCCGCGTCGCCTTCGGCCTCGTCGGTCTCGGCCTCGTCTTCGCCTTCGGCCGCAGGGCCGCTGAGCGCCGGGAAGGCCTCGGCCAGCGTGTCGGCCAGGTCGCCGAAGACGTCCGTCGGGTCGTAGAACTCGACGATCTCGTCCGGGCCGTCGAGCTTGCGCCAGGTGCCCGTCTCGACTTCGGCCTCGGGCACGACCTCAGCCGTGAACGAGCCGGAGGCTCGCAGCGTCAGTCGCTCGTCCTCATCGTCGATGATCACCAGGTCGCCCAGGACGGACGTGAGCTGCGCGGCTGCGCTTTCGAACTGCTCGAGGAGGTGGGCCTCGGTCTGCTGGCTGCGCTCCTGGAAGGCCAGGGCCAGGTCATACAGGCGCTCGGCGGCCTCTTCTTCGCCTTCGGGAGCCTCTTCGTATTGGTGTCCGGCGGCGGCCCAGTCGTCGGCGGCCGCGGCGTAGACATTCTCGCCGCCGAGCGACACGGTCTCTGCGGGCGAGATGTCGGCCGACTTCAGGAGGTCGCCAGTGGCGGTTGGCTCTTCTCCGAGGCCGGCCTCGGCCTTGGTCGCTTCCGCGAACGAGGCGAACACATCGGCCAGGTTGTAGAGCTCCACCAGCTCCGAGGCGCTGTCGATGACCTCGGTCTCGGTGACCCATTTGCCCGTGGCTTCGTCCAGATAGCGGCTGCGGCTGCGGAAGCTGAGATCTTCGGAGATGGCGAGGTAGTCGACTTCGTCGTCGATCAGTACGAGGCCCCCGAGATCGGCGATCCGCTCGGCGTTCGCATCGAGGAACTTGCTCAGTTGCGCCGATGCAGTAGCCAGGAAGTCGGTCCGCTCGAGTGAGGCGTCCGCGGCGAGTTCGCCGAGCTGGTCGTTGCGGCTCGTATCCAACGCTTTGGCCCTCCTAGCCCTTGAACTCGAGGTCCGGGCCGATTCGCTCCCGGAGGAACATCGAATGATGGCGCTCGAACATCCACTCCCCGGCGCGGTGGCCGAGGGCGCGGGTTGCTTCGTCGTGCTCGAGCTTGTCCAGAGTCCCGTAGTCGGGCAGGTCCAGCATGATCACGTTGTCGAAGTCCCAGCCGTGAGCGACGTTGAACCAGCCGATGAACTTGATCCCGAACTTCTCTTCGTACTCCTTCATCTGACGAGCAAACAGCGTCTTCATGAAGAACTTGAAGAACGGATCTCGCCCCCGGCGAACGGAGAAGAACGTCGCAAGGACTGGCACTGGCTTCGCGGTCTCCTAGCAAGTGAGCGGTGGCGCCGTCGAGGCCGGCCGCCGCGCGGACTGCTATTCTCGCACGCCGCGCGCATCATCCCGCAATGTCCGCGACGAGAGCTTCAGGACTCGTCGGTGGCGGCCCGGGGATCCTCGTAGGCCAACCGGCCGGCCGCGATCGTCACCAGCACCAGACCGGGCAGCTCGCGACCGACGAAAGGCGAGTTCTTGCCCTTAGACAGCATCGACTCCGGCGTGACCTGCCAGCCGTCCGCACGGTCGAAGACCACCAGATCCGCGGGCATGCCCTCGATCAGCCCGCGCGGCCTGGCGGCGGCAGTGCCGGCAGCGCCGGCAGCGCGCTGGGCCGCGGCCACGACGGCGACCGGTCCCGAGGTGAGTGCGGCAATGGCTCGCGACAGTGGCAACTTGCCGGCATCCACGAGCGCCAGCAGCACACCCAACGCGGTCTCGATGCCGCTGATGCCGTTGGCGGCCTTGCCGAACTCGACTTCCTTGTCCACGACGGTGTGCGGGGCGTGATCCGTGGCAACGGCGTCGGCCGTGCCGTCGATCAGGGCTGCCAGGCAGGCCGCAGCATCGGCGGCGTTCCGGAGCGGCGGGTTGACGCGCAGCGAGGTGTTGTAGGGCCACGCCGTGAGGATCGCGTCGGCCCACGGGTCGCGCGGGCTGCCGTTGGAGTCGAGCGCCTCCCAGGCCCAGCGCCGCGCGCCGGCGATCCACTCGTCGGTGAGGCCCAGGTGGTGGGGCGTGACGTCGCACGTGACGGGCAGGCCGGCAGCCTTCGCGCGCCGCACCAGGTCCAACGCCGCGGCCGTGGAGACGTGGGTCAGATGGAGTCGAGCGCGCGGCTCATCGCCGAGGGCATCGACCAGGACCGCCAGGTCGCGCGACACCGCCTGCACCTCGCCCGCGGCCGGCCAACCCGCCAGCCCCATGACCGAGGCCACGTAGCCTTCGTTGGCCTCGGCGCCGGCGGTCAACTCCGCATCCTCGGCGTGGTCGACAACGGGCAGCCCGAGCATGCCCGCGTACAGCAGCGCGCTGCGCAAGAGCTTCGCGGTCTTGACCGGCGCGCCATCGTCCGAATAGCCGATCACGCCGGCGTCGGCCAGTTCACCCATTGCCGACAGCTGGTCGCCGGCCCTACCGGCGGAGACGGCGCCGTAGACGAGGACCTCGATGGGCGATCCGCTCGCCGAGGCGGCCGACCGAATGCGACCCAGCGCGCCGGGCTCATCGATTGCGGGCACCGTGTTGGGCATCAACGCGACGGTAGTGAAGCCGCCGTGAGCCGCTGCGGCGGAGCCGCTCGCGACCGTCTCGGCGTCTTCGAAGCCCGGCTCGCGGAAGTGCGCATGGAGATCGAAGAAGCCCGGGGCAACGACAACACCCTCGGCGGTGACGCCGGCGGCTTCGGCCCCCTCCAGCCAGACGACCGATTCGAGGATGCCATCGGTGACGACGATCTCGCCCGGGCCCTCGCGTCCGGATGCAGGATCGACCAGCCAGGCCTTCTCGAGCTCGAACCGCCCGACGGTCTCCCCGATCCTGATGCCGGCCGAGGGCGATCCGGCGCGGGCCGGTCCGGAGGCGCCCCGGGCGCCTCCCAAACCGAAGGCTTCGCCTTCGGTCCTCATAGTGGCGTCTCGCCGTGTGCCGCTTCGTGGGCTCCGGCAAGCAGGTACAGCAGCGCCATCCGGACCGCGACGCCGTTGGCAACCTGGTCCGTGATCACGGAGCGGCCGCTGATGGCCACGTCCGGTGCGATCTCGACGCCCTCGTTCATGGGTCCAGGGTGCATGACGATGGCCCCGGGCTTGGCCAGAGAGACGCGCTCGGCGTTCAGCTGGAACCGAGCAGCGTACTCGCGCAGCGAGGGCAGCAGCCCGCCCTGCATCCGCTCGCGCTGGATTCTCAGACCCATGACCACGTCCGCGTCGTGCAGCGCCGCCTCGATGTCGCTGGTGACGTTGAAGCGGCCGTGGCCCGGGATGGCGCCACCGCTCCAGGCCGTGGCCCAGCGATCCATTCCCCGCAAGAGAGTGGCCGGTCCGCACAGCCACAGGTCGGCGCCGGCGGCGGTCAGTGACCAGATGTTGGACCGTGCCACGCGCGAGTGGAGGATGTCGCCCACGATGGCGACCTTCCGGCCGCGCAGGTCCCCGCCGGGCAGGTTCTCGCGCATCGTGTACAGGTCGAGCAGGGCCTGGGTCGGGTGGGCGTGCCAGCCGTCGCCGCCGTTGAGGACGTGCCCGCCGAAGACTTCGGCCGCGAGATACGGCGCTCCGGAGACGGAGTGGCGCATCACGAGAATCTCGGCCCCGAGCGCCTCGAGCGTCCGCACCGTGTCCACGAGCGACTCACCCTTGGTCACCGACGATGTGGCCGGAGCGACACTGACCACGTCCGCGGACAGGTTCCGGGCCGCCGTCTCGAACGAGACCCGGGTTCTGGTCGAGGCCTCGTAGAAGAGGGTCGTCACGCGGCGGCCGTTGAGGGCAGGGACCTTGCGGATCGGCCGCGCCAGGATGCCCTTCATCTCGTCCGTGGTCCGCATGATCAGGTCGATCTCGGGCCAGCTGACCACGTCGAGGTCGATCAGGTGGCGATGGTGCCACGCCGTCGCGGGAATGTCCGTCTGCGCCGAAGCCACGGTCGTCATCAGTTGCCGGCCGTGCCCGTTTCGTCCGCGGTGCCCGCGTCGGGGGCTCGGACCTGGCGGGCGATGCTGACCTCGTCGGCGCCGTCGATCTCGGCCACGTGGACCTTGACGATCTCCTCGCGCGACGTGGGCACGTTCTTGCCGACATGGTCGGCTCGGATCGGCAGCTCACGATGGCCGCGGTCGATCAAGACCGCCAGTCGAATTGCCCGCGGCCGACCGAAGTCGATCAGCGCATCCATGGCGCAGCGGATCGTGCGGCCCGTGTACAGGACATCGTCGACGAGAACCACCGTCGCGCCGCTCAAGTCGAAAGGCAGGTCCGTGCCCTTGACTATCGGCTGCTGGGCGACGAGTGACAGATCGTCGCGGTAGAAGGTGATGTCGAGGGCACCGACGGGGACGCGAACGCCCTCGTGCTCCTCGATCGCGTCAGCGACGCGCTTCGCCAGTGGAACGCCGCGGCGCTGGATCCCGACGAGAGCGAGGCCCTGCGTGCCGGCCTGCTTCTCGACGATCTCGTGAGAGATCCGAACGATGGCTCGCCGGATCTCGTCGCCGGTCATTATCTGCCGGTCGGTNNTCGGTCATCGATTCTCGCTGCCCTGCAAGGCGCAGTCCTCCTTCCCGGCCTCACGGTGCCGGTCGTTAAAGGGTCGCAGGAAGGATACAGCGCCGGGCCTATGAGCGTCCGATCGCCGGCCCGACGAGTGCAGTGCTAGGCGGCGACGAGCACCGGAGCGAGCGCACTTGGAGGTGCGTGAGCGAGGAGCGTAGGAGCCAACGACGCAATGCGCCGTCCGGCCGGCGATCCGTCAGTTGCCGGGGCGGTCCGAGGCTTGAGGTGTCGCCGACTGGGAGCCGGTGGCGCCTGTCGGAAGCTGGCCGGGGACCGTCGGAGTGGGCGTGGCGACGGTCGACGGTGGCACCGCCGGGACGGGCTGGCGGTAGATCTTGAGGTCGACGGCCGAGGTGTACACCAGATACTCGTTGTCGAACGCGATGCTCGACGTGACCTTGTCCACGGCCAGGAGTTTCTCCGCGGTGTCCACCAGACCTGTCGCCCGATCGATCGAGAAGAGTTTCAGGCGGCCGATCTTGTCGCTGCCCGGGTTGGCAACCCAGATAGCGACGTGCTGTCCCGCGGTATCCCAGCGCACGACCCAGTCGTGAACAGTTCCCGGTTGGTCGGCCACCGCCAGGAGTATTGGCTCAGTCGAAGGGCCGGGGGTCTGAACGGCTCCGCTCGGGTTCGGGTTCGGGCTCGTCTCGGGGCTGGACTCTTGTACAGCGGCCTGAGCTGCGGTATGGCTGGGAGTTGGCGTCACTGGAGGCGTAGGCACAACCTCGGTCGAGGCGGTCGGCGTCGCCACCGGCGCGGGCGGTTCCATTGTGAAGGTCAGGTTCGACCAGCTGTCGAAGTAGAGGTCACCTTCGCCGGGCTGCCTGAACCCCGAGATCGGGTCGAACTCGACCGCGCCCGACCAATACACCAGGTACTGCCCGGTCGGATCAACAGACGGCAGCAGCATCGGGCGGTCGATCGTGCGCTTGATGCCGGTGCCCGGATCGAAGACATACGAACTGGAGACGAACTCAGTCGAGCCGCCGACATCGGCGCTGCTGCTCGGGCTGGCGGACGGGCCGGCCAAGGCTCGGTGGTCCGAGATCTCACTGATGAGGATTTGCTCGCCGAGCCAACCGGCAAACAGGTCGGCATGGACGGAAGTGACCGGCTCGGCGCTCTCATCGCCGAAGCGCCAGACGAACACGTCCGGGCCGGCGCTGCCATCGACCGGCCTTGCGGAGAACGCCACCAGCATCCCGTCGGCAGAGAACTCGGGGGCGCGACCCACGATCTGGTAGCCCGACAGGATGGCGGTCGGCTGGGTCGCGCTGGCGACTGTCGGCGCGGGCGTGGGGACCGGCGTGGCGGTGGGTGTCGGCACGAGTGTCGCCGTAGGCACGAGTGTCGCCGTGGGCGCGGGCGACGACGCCATTTCGGTGGCCGAGGCGACCGGAGCCACGGTTGACGATTGGGTGGCGCCTGGCGCTGTCGGCGTGGCGGCCGTTGCCGGTGTCGCGGCAGCGGTCGGCGTCGTGGCGACCGTCGGGCGCGGCGTCAGCTGGTCGAGTGAAACCGTCTGTGGCGTGGTGGAGAGCGGCACGATGGCAATCTTGTCGGCGCTCCAGACCGCTGCCTGGCCCGCGTTCGGGCCGATCACGGCCGACACGGTCGAGTCGCTGGCAATGGACCCTAGAGTCTGGCCCGTCCCCTCGCCCACGGTGCAGCTGCCGTCGGTGGCGACGCACTGAGTCGTCCCGCCCTTGATCTGGGTTATACCGGCGTCGGACTCCAGCCAGTAGGTCTTGCCTTCGACCACGGCGAGCGGCGGCTGCGCTCCATTGGACGGCTGGCCGGACGAGCTGATCCCGGCTGCGATGATCGAGCTGTGCACGGACCCAGGTCCGGAATTAACGATCGGGCTCTGCGCCACGACCGAGGCGACAGCCACGACGACCACCACTGCGACGGCGACGGCGGTAGAGATGAGCGGCCGCTGGCTTGGCCGAGAGGCGCGGGCGCGTTCGCCATGGCGCCGCGCTGCAGACGTATCGATCCCATCGAGCGCCGCCGACGTCCGAGCCCACAGATCTCGCGGCGGCTGAGGTGCAGCCAGTCCACTGAGTTCGAGATGGATGGCCCGATACTCCGCGGCAACTGTCGCGCAGTCAGGGCACGCCTCCAGGTGGCCGTCCAGCCACTCCGCGTCCGTCGACGCAAGTTGGCCGTCGATCGACGCGGCCGCCAGCGTGCGGGCCCGCTCGTGGTCCTGGTCCCCGGCATTCACGGGGCGCTTCAAGTCAGGGCTCATCGTTGGGCCCTCGTTTTGTCATCGTCGGCGGGTCTTCGGGAGTCGGCCAGGCGTACCTGCTCGGCGAACGCGGCGTCGATGCTGGCCTCGCGATCCTTCTCCTGGCGCTTCTCATCGGCGAGTGCCTGGCGCAGGCTCTCTCGAGCCCGAGTGAGGAGCGCTCGAGCGGCAACGTGGCTGACGCCCAGCGTGGCGGCCAGCTCCAGACCGGTGAGGTCGTGCACCTCGGCGAGAAGCAACGCCGCTCGCTGCCGCTCCGGGATGCGTGCCAGCGCCCGAGAGAGCGGACCCGAGAGTCGCATCTCCAATGCCAGGTGTTCCGCGGAAGGGGCTGCGCCGTGGCTTTCGCCCGTCCACGGCACGAAGCGGACGATTCTTCGGCGACGCATCTCATCGAGGACGACCCGGTGAGCTATCTGATACAGCCACGCTCGGGCCTTCGCCCGGTCCTCAAGCGAGTTCTGAGCCTTGTAGGCCTTGATGAACGTGTCCTGGGCGAAGTCCGCGGCGACGTCGGCGTCGCGCACCATGCGGTAGATATAGGCGTAGATCTCCGCGTGGTGGAGGGCAAAGAGCTCCTCGATGAAGGTACGGTCGGAGCCTTCATATGCGGCGCTCACGCCGCACCCCAGTTGCCAATTCGTCGCGCTGATGGACACTCTTCCGCCGCCGCTGTCTTACGGGTAAACAGCCAGGTACGCGTCCCCGCGCGCTGGACACTCTCGACGAAGCGGCGGTGGCTCCTGTGACGCCGCGGCACCGATCCCCCTCGTCTCATGGCAGATCTGCGGCTCCCCCCGCCGTTCCGTAGCGCAGTAACTGCTCCACGGCCTCCTCGGGAGAGACCGGATTGACTGGCAGACCCGTTCCCAGTTCCAGGCCCGCAATCTCGCGAAGCCGCGGGTGGACCTCCCAATGCCAATGGTACGTCGCGTCGACGCGTTCGCGGAGAGGAGCCGCGTGCAGAACGAGGTTGTGAGGAGGACCGTCGAGGCAGGCCAGGCGCGCGAGGACCTGGCGCAGAGCCTCCGCGGCTGAAGCGATGTCGGCGTCGCTGGCGGTGCCGAAGTCCGCGGCGTGGCGGCGGGGCACGACCCACACTTCGAAGGGCGACCGCGAAGCGTACGGCGCGAAGGCGACGTTGGCCTCGTCCTCCCAGATCATCCGCGTCCCGTTGCGCGGCTCCTCGCGCACGAGTCGACAGTATGGGCACTCGCCCTCGCGGATCACGAATCGCGCGGCGCCGCCTATCTCCTCCGCCACGCGATGTGGGATCTGCGGCAGGTCGTACAGGTCCAGGCAGAGGTGGTTGGTCCGGGCACCTGCCTGCGCTCCCCAGTTCTGGACAACCTGCAGGTACTCGGTCTGGCCCACCTGCTGCGCCTCGAGGAACGCCTGGCGGACGCGGGAAAGCATCGTCTGCAGCATCTCGCTGCCGACGGCCTGGAGCGGCCGGTGTTCACCCGGCGGCGCGACGATGGTTCGCCAGCTGCCTGCGGCCCTGGCCTGGGACATCGCCACCTGAGCCAGACTCCGTTCCATCTCGCGCGCGTCGTCCTGGGCACCGACGACATGGAAAGCGTAGTCCTTGAGAGTGCGGACGCGTACGCCGTCACCGGGCGGCTGAGTGCAGTTCTGGCAGGCGTCGCCGTCGTCCACGGCCGCTGCGGCGAGCGAGAAGCGGCCGCGCTGGAACTGGCGGTCGACGACGGTCGCAACCCACCAGCCCGTGATCATGTCGCGGCGCAACTCGAACAGCCCGGCGCTCATCAGCGAGCTCCGGTGGCGGCCGCGGGGATGGGTGCCTGGCGGGCAAGGAGATCTTCCAGCTCGGCTCGGGCGACGACCGGGTCGGCCAGCACCGCCAGGGCGCCCGCGAGTGGAGCGCCGATCGACTCTGCCAGGGCGTGCGCGAACGCGTCGGCCGCTCGAGCGACCGAGTCGATCGATGGCTCGACCGCCTGCCCCAGCTCCCTGGCTATAGACGTCGACTTCAGGCCGGGCATGCCGCAGGCGTCGATCAGCTCGAAGTCGGAGAGCCTGACCGTCACGTTCAGCGCGATGCCGTGGTAGCTCACGCCACGCTCCACGCGAACGCCGATGGCCCCGATCTTGCGGGTTCCGTCACCGCACCAGGACCCCGGGTAGCCAGCCTTGGGGCCCGCGACGACGCCCATGTCGGCACAGGTTGCGGTCAACGCCGCCTCGAGTGCCCGCACCAGCGGCCGAATGAGAAGCCCGCGATCGGCGAGCTTCAGGATCGGGTAGGCGGTCAGCTGGCCCGGGCCGTGGTAGGTGACTTCCCCGCCTCGCTCCGTCTCGATCAGCTGGATGCCGCGGGCGGCCAGTTCCTGTGAGCTAGCCAGTACGTGCGAGCGATCGCTGTGGCGTCCCAGCGTCAGAACCGGCTCGTGCTCGAGCAGCAGCAGCTGGTCGCCGATGAGCCCCGCGGCCCGCGCCGCGACGATACGGTGCTGCAGATGCCAGGCATCGCGATAGGCCGTGTGGCCCAGCCACCACGCAGTGAGCGGCGCGCCCGACGGGGCATCGGTGCCTTGCGAGCCGTAGTTGGGGCCATCCATGGCGGTCACGATAGCAAACGTGGCTATCCGCGCCCTCGCTCGCGGGCATCATCAACTCGTGCTGGTCCGATCAGCCGACCAGAACTCCAAGCTCGGTCGTGACCGGCATCTTCGGCCGGATGAGGGCGGTGATCCTGGCCAGCTCGTCGAGCATAGCGTCGGCTGAGCGCGTCATCACATCGTTGGGCCGAACTGCTCCGGACTCGTCGATGAACTGCGTGAAGAACGGGATGTTCACCGACTCGGCAACCGGGATCATCTTGAGCGCCGTCACTATCTGCTTGAGCTGCTGAACCGCGCGCGTTCCCCCGGCCACGCCGCCGTAGCTCACGAACCCGACGGCCTTGTCGGCCCATTCCTGGGAGAGGTAGTCGATCGCGTTCTTGAGCGCCGCGCTGTATCCGAAGTTGTATTCGGGCGTGACGAAGACGAAAGCATCCGAGCGCTCGACAGTCCGGCTCCAGTCGATGGTGTGCTGGTGGACGTACTGGCGGAGGCGTGGATGGCTCGGCTCGTCCAGGAATGGCAGGTTCAGCTCGGCCAGATCGACCAGCTCAACGTCGAAGCTATCGTGGTCGATTGCTCGGGAGCGGAACCAGGCCGCGAACTTGGGCCCGACGCGACCGGGGCGGGTGCTGCCGATGACGATGGTCAGGGTTGGCTTTGACATGCTGAGCTCGATTCGTTGCTGCTGGATCGGTGTCGGTAGGGACATCGTAGCAGATAATTGCATATGCAACTGCTTAGGGTTGGAGACGTGGCCCCGAGACCGTCGAGGAGATCGAGCTCCCAACTACTGCCCGTTGTCGGTGGCCTGCGGCGATGCGTCCGCTTCGGCGGCGGTCGGGGCGGGCCCCGGAACCACATCGCCGAGGTAGGCGACACGGTTGCGACCGTCCACCTTGGCCTGGTAAAGCGCATCGTCGGCGATCCGCAGGAGGCTGACCCGCTCGAGCGCCTGGGTGGGCGCCGCGGCGACGCCGATCGAGACCGTGATCCGATCGGTGATCCCAGGCGCCAGGGACATGATCCTCGACTCGGTCCGCGCGCGGATCCGCTCGGCGATCGTGACCGCGGCCGCGGGATCGACCCCCGGGAGAATGACCGCGAACTCCTCCCCGCCATAGCGGGCGGCAAGATCACCGTCGCGCATGCACGAGCGCAGCACCTCGGCGAATGTCCGAAGGGCCTCGTCGCCCGACGGATGGCCGTGGCGGTCGTTGAAGTCCTTGAAGTAGTCGAGATCGAGCATCAGGACCGCGATCGGCTCATCGGCGGTCCGCGACGCGAGTGCCTTCTCGAGGGCGCGATCGAAGGTGCGGCTGTTGGCGAGGCCCGTCCGCGCATCCGTGCTCGCCTGGCCCTGCAGCGCGACGAGGAGACGGCGGTTGCCGATCGCGAGCGCGGCGTGCGCGACGTACTGGGCCACGCTCCGGCGGATCTCCACCGGCAGCGCGCGAGGACGCTCCCAGTAGAGGTGGATCACGCCGATCGCCTCGCCGCTCACGAGGGGCACGCACGCGAGGGTGCCGTGCTCGGCTGGGTAAATCGGGCAGTGGACGCTCAATGGCGCGGCGAGATCCGAGGAGACGTACATCGAGCTGCGCACCATCCCCGCGCACGTCGAGAGCGTCTTGAGCGCGAGGACCTCGGCGATCGCTCCGCCCACGATTGCCTCGGGCACCGCCCGATCCTGCGAGTGGTTCAGGACATGGGTCACTCCGGCGTCGGGATGAACGAGCAGCACGAGCGCCTCGAGGTTCGCCTTCGCAACCGCGGTGTCGTCGGCCGCGAACGAGATCGCCTCGGTGAACTGATTGAGGATGCCGTTGCGCAGGGACTCCTTCTGGAGAGTCCGGCCGAACCGGCGGACAAGCCACAGGCTGAACACTCCGGATAGGGCGAGGACGCCGAGGCCAAACACGGTCGCCTCGGTCCGAGTGACTGACAGGGCATTGTCTCGGAGCCTGAGGTCACCATCCGCGAGGTTGAGCTGGACGGTGAGTTCGGCGAGAGCCGCGTTGATGGGTTCTTCGTCCGGGGAGGATCCTCGCGTGAACGGCGCCAGCGCCGTCCCTCCCCCTGCCTCGACTGCGGCGATTGCCGGCTGGGCGAACGAGGAATGCCACGTCGCCATCGCGTTCTCGAGCTCGCTGATCGCGCCGAGCAGGCCCGGCAGCTCGACAGCCCCGGCTTTCATCTGTGCCGTGACGGCGGTCTCGTCCGTGACCGCGGCCTCGAACCGGCCCACCGCTTGTTGATCGGCCGAGAAGAGGTAGTCGTCGATGGCCGACTCCTGGACATTCACGTCGCCGGCGAGTCGGGTGGCCGCGGCCCACAGATCGCTGGTCTGCTGGCTGTCGTTCTGGATGTCGAGTCGCTCGGACTCCGTGAAGGCATAGGCGAACCCAACGAGGAGTATCGCAAGGGCCGTCATGCCCGCAATCGCGACCAGAAACCGGTTGTTGCGTGAGATCCCGTGGCGCATGAGCTCAGCTTACGGAGCACCGTCTGGTCGGGCATCGGTCTGGAGGTCCGACTGAGTGGGGCGTTGGTACGGGCGTGGACTCATCGCGATGTGGCAGCGGCAGCTGCGCAATGGACCTCTCGGGCGGGCAACCCCAGCCAGGAGGACATCGCAACGTCGCCCGATGCCCTCGACGACTTCAACAGGATCGAGCACGCGCCGCGTCCCCAAAGCCGCCGCGGGCGTCCAGACTCCTCCTGCAGTTGAGCGACACGCGCGCCAGCAAATGAAGAGTCCGGCCCGTACGAATGCAGAGTGCCGATGAGCCCTAAGCCGTGAGAGCCTGATGCAGGCGGCGGGACTCCGCAGGCCTGCTAACAGAAGGTCCGATGACCCTCACATCGAGCGGCGCGCTCCGTAGCCACGTCAACCGACTGCTCCAACGAGCGGCAGTCGTGGTGGCCGTACACCGACAGGGCCGCGGCGTAGCTGCTGACCCTGGGATGCCGGCGCGAGGAGGCAGCCGGTTCACGCTCGACGGCGTGCTGATCGTGACCGCCGCGGTCCTATGGTCAGCCAGCGTGGCCTGGCTTGTGTGGGGCATCGGGGCCGCGTCCGCGCGCCTCACCGTGGCCGACCTCGCCGAGCCCGCGCTCGACCTGCTCGCGGCCGTCATGGTGCTGCGCGCTGTGCACCGGCCCGGTGCCGGGCGAGTTCGCCGCGGGTGGGCGGTCATATTCGTGGCCATGCTCGTCTACGCCGCCGGTGACGGACTCTATGCCTGGTTCGATCTCATGGCCGGAGGAGCGAGCTCCCCCTCGCTCGCCGACGTCGCCTACGTCGCCTATTACCCCATCATCGGGGCCGCGCTCCTGCTGTTCCCGAGCGTGGCGGCAAGCCCGGGCGAACGGCTCCGACTCACTCTGGACTCCTCGATCGTGCTCGTCGGGGGCGTCATGGTCCTATGGCCGACGCTCTTGGAGCCGGCTCTCCAGACGCTGTCCCCGAACCCGCTTGGCGCCGCGCTCTCGCTCGGTTACCCGATCGGCGACCTCATCCTCCTCTTCGGCGTAGCCGCCCTGGCACTGCGCCGGCCGGTGGGCATCGATCCCAGGGCGCTCATGGCGCTCGTCGGCGGGCTCTTGTTCATGTTCGTCGCCGACGTCGGCTACGGCGGGCTGACACTGGCCGGGGCGTTCAACGCCCAGCGCTGGCCCGATGTCGGCTATTTGAGCTCGTCGCTCCTGATCGCCCTGGCCGGCTATCTGCAGGCGCATCCCGCCCGCACACAGGCCACACCCGAGCCCGCTGGACTCGGCCGCTGGCTCCTCGCTCTGCCATACGCGGGTCTGGCGGGCGGCTATGGGACCGTGATCGTGTTCGCGCGGGGGAGCGTTTCGAGCGAACTACGCGACATATTCCTCGGCGCCCTTCTCCTGACCGCGCTAATCTTCCTGCGCCAGGAGCTCGTCCTGCGCGAGAATGCCCACTTGCTCGCCGAACAGACCCGGCGCGAGTCGGAGGCGCGCTTCGAAGCCCTCACCGCGCACGCTACTGATGCAATCGTGCTCGTGGATCGCGAGGGGAAGATAGTTCAGGCCGCGCCGACGGTCGGGCGCGTCCTCGGAGTAGATGTGGCCAGACTGGTCGGCCAGTCGGTCGTTGGCTTCGCCCATGCCGATGATGCGGACCGGGTGCTCGCCCTCCTCGCAGACGTGGTGGCCGGACGGCCTGTGGCCCGACCGGTCGAATGGCGTCTCTGGGATGCGGCTGGCCACTGGCGGCAGGTCGAGACGATCGCCGCCGATCTGCGCGAGAACCCCTCCGTCGGCCAGATAGTGCTGACTACTCGGGACGTCGGGGCGCGCAAGACCCTCGAGCAGCAGTTGACACAGGCCACGCTCCACGACCTGGTGACCAACCTCCCGAATCGGGTGCTGTTCCACGACCGTCTGGGGCAGGCCCTGGTGAGTGGCGAGAGAGCCGAGCGGCAAACAACGGTGTTCTTCCTTGGACTCGACGGCTTCAGGCGCGTCAACGAGAGCCTCGGGCAGGCCGCCGGCGACCGGCTGCTCGAGGAGTCCGCGCGGCGGCTCCAGGGCTCGGTTCGGGCGGCCGACACGTGCGCTCGCCTGGGCGGCGACGAGTTCGGTGTGCTGCTCGACGGCGATCCGTCGGCAGAAGATCGGGCCGTCGTGGCCGACCTGATCCTGGCCGCCTTCCGCCAGCCGATCTCCGTCGGCCAGGAGCCGTTCCGTCTCACGGTCAGCCTCGGCATGGCGACGACTGTCCAGCCCGGCGCCGACGCGATCAGCTTGCTGCGAAACGCCCAGCTGGCGAGGTCGGCCGCGCGCGACGCGGGTGGCGATCGGATGGTCACGTTCGAGGCAGGGATGCAGGACGCTGCGCAAAGCCTGGTCGAGCTCGAGACGGATCTCAGCCAGGCGGTCGCGCAGGGTCAGCTCGTCCTGCTCTACCAGCCCATCGTCGATCTGCAGACCGGCGAGCTCGCCGGCGCGGAGGCCCTTGTCCGCTGGGACCATCCAACCCGTGGGCGGCTCGGCCCCGGCGCGTTCATCCCGCTTGCCGAGGAGACCGGACTGATCGACGAAATCGGAACCTGGGTGCTGCGGACGGCGTGCGTCGAGGTCGCTCACTGGGCCGCCCTGGCGCGCGGCCCGGTTCCTCGAGTATCGATCAACCTGTCGGTCCGGCAGGTTGGCGACCCCCAGCTCCCTTGGACCGTGCAGGCCGCGATGGCGCAGGCCGGTGCGGCGCCGAATTGGATCACCCTTGAGCTGACGGAGAGCCTCCTCCTCCAGAACACGGCCGCCGTCCTCGAGCGGCTCCATGCCCTGCGAGCAATGGGCGTGGGGATCGCCATCGACGACTTCGGGACCGGCTACTCGTCGCTCGCCTACCTCCAGGAGTTCCCCGTTACGCACATCAAGATCGACCGGTCGTTCGTTACGCCGCTCGACGATCCGGCCCGTGACTGTGGCGTAGTGCGCGCCATCATCGAGATCGCGCGGGCGCTCGGGATGACGACCGTCGCCGAGGGCATCGAGACACCGACCCAGCTGAAGCGCCTGCGCGACCTGGGCTGTCCGCTCGCACAGGGTTTCCTCTTCGCACGACCGCTCGAGGCCGCGGCCATGGCGGAATTGGTCGCCCGGCCGGTCGGGCCGATCTGGTCTGTCGCCTCGGGCAGCCGGAGCGGGAGCCAGAGTCGACGCCGGCTGCTGGACGTCGTCCGTTCGGCTGAGCCTCGCGGCTCAACTGGCGCTGCCGGTCGAAGCCCGAAGCGCCCGCCGAGGCTCCAACGGCGCACGCACGGCGGGTAGCCATAGCGCGAGCCAGAGTGTGAAACAGGCAGTAGACGCAGCTCACGCCTGACCGGCCTGGCCCGTGGGGTCAGAAACCTCAGATTCGATCTCCACCTGCCCGCCTGACCCCGCCGGACGAGGCACACGGCGCCATCTCTGTGACGTACCCTGCGTTTGTGCCGATCTGGCCGCGGCCGAAGCCGCGCCGTCACCGGCCTCGCTCACGCGCACTGCCCTCGGGCTCGAACGAGGAGATGGGCGTTCTTGAACCTATAGGAGGAATGGGAATGGCGTTCGTCAAGTTCCACGGCGAGAGCGTGCCGCTCGAGATGCACAAGGTCCGCATCGTCCAGAAGCTGAACCTGCTCCCCGTGGACGAGCGCCTCGGGTGCGTCAAGGCTGCCGGGAACAACACGTTCCTGCTTCAGAACCCGGACGTCTTCCTGGACATGCTCACGGACAGCGGCACGAACGCGATGAGCGACCGCCAGCTGGGCGCGATGATGGTCGCCGACGACTCGTACGCCGGCAGCGCCACCTACCAGCGGCTCGAGGCTAAGATCCGCGAGATCTTCGGCCACGAGTACTTCCTGCCGGCCCACCAGGGCCGCGCGGCCGAGAACATCATCAGCCAGACGCTGGTCAAGCCCGGCCAGCTCGTGCCGATGAACTTCCACTTCACCACGACCAAGGCGCACATCACGCTCAACGGCGGCACGGTCGTGGAGATCTACGGCGACGTCGCCCTGGAGACGTCGAGCGAGCACCCGTTCAAGGGCGACCTCGACACGGCCAAGCTCGAGGCCCTGATCGCGGAGCACGGCGCCGACAAGATCGCCTTCGTGCGCCTCGAGGCGGGCACGAACCTCATCGGCGGTCAGCCGATCTCGCTCGCGAACATGCACGCGGTCCGGAAGGTCTGCGACCAGCACGGCCTGATCCTCGTGTTCGACGCTAGCCTGCTCGCCGACAACCTGTGGTTCATCAAGACCCGCGAGGCGGCGTACAAGAACGCCTCGATCCGTGACATCACGCTCGAGATCTCGAGCCTGTTCGACATCGTCTACTTTTCGGCCCGCAAGATCGGCTGCGCCCGTGGCGGCGGCATCACGACCAAGTCCGAGGACCTCTACAAGCGGATGCGGGGCCTCCTCCCGCTGTACGAGGGCTTCCTCACGTACGGCGGCATGTCCGTCCGCGAGATGGAGGCGCTGACCGTCGGCCTCGACGAGACGATGGACGAGGACATGATCAACCAGGGGCCGATCTTCATCGACTACATGGTCCGCGAGCTCGACGCCCGCGGCGTCCCGGTGATCACGCCCCCGGGCGGCCTCGGCTGCCACGTCAACGCGCTGAAGTTCCTGGACCACGTGCCGCAGAGCAAGTATCCCGCCGGCGCCCTCGCGTCCGCGGTCTACATCGCCGGCGGCATCCGGGGCATGGAGCGCGGCACGCTCTCCGAGCAGCGCAACCCCGACGGCAGCGAGCCGATGGCGTCGATGGAGCTCGTCCGCCTGGCGTTGCCGCGGCGCGTCTTCACGCTCTCTCAGGTGAAGTACGCGATCGACCGAATCACTTGGCTGCACGAGAACCGCAAGATCGTCGGCGGGCTCGAATGGGTCGAGGAACCGGAGATCCTCCGCTTCTTCTTCGGCCGGCTCCGCCCTGTCGGCGATTGGCAGGAGCGCCTGGTGGCGAAGTTCAAGGCCGACTTCGGCGACAGCCTCTGATCGGCTCGACAGACCCCTTCCGGCCGCTTTCGGCGATCCGCTATAAGTACCCGTGCTCCGAGCGGGAGCAACTCAGTTGGCAGAGTGTCTGCTTCCCAAGCCGACCGTCTGCTCCCGCGCCGGCCTCCCCAATGCCTTCGCGACGGCCTTTGCGCTTGCCTCCCAACCGGGCAGTTCTGCGAGTTTTGAGAGCCAGATGAGGCAGTAGACCAGCGCCGAACCCCCTGGCGGGGATTCCCAGTGAGGGTCGCGAGACGAGTTCTGACGTCAGAGTTCCCTGGGAGACGTCTCCCGAGGCGTGCTACCGGCTCGACACGGTATAGCGAGCTCCGCCCGCGATCCGCGGGCCCGCTCGGGCTAGTCGAGGTCCGGGCTGATGTGGACGCGCTCGATGCCCAGGTCCTCAGCGGTCACAATCTCGCGTCCAGGACATCGAGCCGGAATTCGTAAATCGCGTACCCTAGTCGCCGCCGAGGGGTCGCTCTGGAAGTAGCCCCTGCCGGAGCCATTCCGGCTGATCCTGGAAGCGAGTTCTCTTGATGAGGAGGTTTTCCATGTCACACACGAGCCCTCGCTGGATCGCGGCAACTGCTCTGGTCTTCGGAGTGGTCGTCGGAGGCTGCGGCTCGAGCAGCGCGACGGCAATCGCAGAGTCGACGGCCGCCACTGCAGCCCCGACCACTGCGCCCACCTCCGCGACGACGACAGTGCCCACGACGGGCCCGATCGCGACGCTCGTTGAGACGGCGGCTCCACAGAGTTGCCCCAGTGCCGCGACCGTCGGAGGCGCGCTCGGGATCACCGTCTCGAACCCGATCTCCGCTGCGGGAGGAACCACGTCGCTCCCCGCCGGAACGAAGGCCGTGGTTTGTGATTACACAGGCTCGTCGCTCAACGTGATCATCGAGATCCTGTCCAACGTCAGCCCATCGTTGATGAGCCAATTCAGCGCCAAGTTCCCGGTGCCGGCCGTGAGCGTTTCCGGGGTCGGCGACCAGGCACTTTCCTTCTCGCAGTCGCTCAGCGGCGGGAAGGACAACGAGGGCGTCGTCGCAGTCAAGGGCTCCACTCTGGTCGACATAACCGCGACCGGCACACCGGCGTCGCTCAGCCAGCTCGAGGCTCTCGTAAGCCAGCTCCTGTAGTCAGAACGATCCGCGACCGGGCGCGTCCTGCGATCTCGCGCCCGGTCGCGGATCCGAAGACCTCAAGTCCGCACCATGGCTGAATCGTCTGCACTCCACTGCGGCCGTGGGCGCGAAGTCCCCAAGTGCCACCGCCCGCGACGATCAACGGGTGACCATGACTCCGAGCG
This sequence comes from Chloroflexota bacterium, assembly GCA_003142755.1. Lineage (GTDB taxonomy): Bacteria > Chloroflexota > Limnocylindria > Limnocylindrales > CSP1-4 > Fen-1039. The sequence continues at coordinate 37,489 of PLNK01000056.1, forward strand.
CCGCCAACTGCAGGCCATTCATCAGCCTCCCGTACGCATCAGCGCAAATCTGGACTGCGCGGAGACCCGCCCACCCGTGGCCCGGGTACGCCCGCTTCTCATGAGAGTAGCGCTGCGCCCGCGCGCAGTTGACGGACTTATCTCTTGGCCGTAACTATGGCTGCATCGTAATCGGAGCCCGGGAATGTACAGAGTTCGTCGCAGATCTACCGCCAAGTGACTGCCGGGTCATCTGCCATCGGATGCCTAAACCAGGGGGCCACGCGCGAGAGGCAACATGGAGGGTTCTTTCCGGGTTGGCTTGGCATCGACGACAGCCGACAACTCCGGTAGCGTGGTACGCCTGCCCGGTGGAACGGATCGATGGCCCAGGATCTGGATGAGAAGCTAGGTACCCGCCTCGCCGAGGAGCGATCCACCGAGGCCGTCTTTCGCCTGCGACTGCTTCCGCACCGCCAGTACGAATACGTCTCGCCGGCAATCAGGCGGCTGACGGGGTATGAGCCGAGTGCGTTCTATGCCGACCCCGGCCTTCTCCGCGACCTCGTGGCTTCCGACGACCGGGCCGCCCTCGATGCCCTCGACTACGCGACCATCGAACCAGACGCAAACATCACCGTCCGGATGCACCATCGCGACGGGCGCGAACTCTGGACGGAGCACGTCCTCTGGCCAGTCCGCGACGGGGGCATGACGGTCGCCGTTGAAGGAACGATCCGCGACGTCTCCAAGTGGCAGCAGGCAGCCGACACCCTCCATCGGCTTGGCCGCACCCTCTCAGACGCATTCGATGGCCTGGCGGACGTCGATTCTCGGACCCTCCGCTTCACCAAGATGGATCCCAAGGCCGCGGCCCTCATGGGTATTGACCCAAGCGAGGTTACGAGAAGAGGGATCTCCGACGTGTTCGACGAGGCGGCGTGCACGCGCTTGGTCCAAACGGGGGCTCTCGTCGCCGCAGGCAAGATCGACCGGTCGTCGCTTGAAACGGTCGTCCGTCGTCGTGGCCGGCCCGACCGCGACGTGCTCATCCGCTTGTCGGCCTCCGAAGGCAACCCGCCGGAATTGCTTCTGCTTTTCGAGGATCGCACCGCGGAGCAGCGACTTGGCGCGGAGCGGGTGCGACTCGAGGCAGCGGTCGGAAGCGCCACCGACGCCGTCGCGATCATCGATTCCTCGCACTCATTCCTGTTTACGAACACGGCTTTTCAGCAACTGACAGGCTATGCGGCGCGCGAATGCATCGGCTTTCGGCCCGAGATCTTGCGCGCCCTGCTGCCAGACCCCGCCCTGTGGGCGAGTGTCGGAGAACGGACTCCCTGGAAGGGAATGGTCCGGGGGTCCGGCAAGGGAGAGCGGCCCGTCGAGACACTTTCCAGCGTGAGTCCCGTCCATGAGCCCGGGGGCGAGAACGTGAGCTTCGTGGTTGTGCTCCACGACATCACCGAGGCTCGGACCGCCCTGACGGCGCTCGGTCGCGAAAGGGGATCACGTGATCGACTCACGGAGGCCCTCGCCTCGCTGGACGACGGCGCCTCGATCGAGGACATCGCCCTGGCTCTGTGTCATGCGGCGCTCGCCCTACCCGATGTGGCTGCAGCTGTCCTGCTGGATCTGTCTCTCGACGCGGAGCCCGCCGTGGTCGCCCTGAGCCCTCGCTCCGGTTTTGAGAATCTGGCCCCGCAGCTGATGGCCCCGGGCAAGCTCAAGGCGGTTCTTGCCCAGAGCCATGAGGGCAGCTGGGTCGAGGAGACAGCACTACTCGGCAACCGAGCCGAGGGACCCGGCTTCAGTCTCGATGGAGCATCTCTTCTGGTGCTCTCGCCCATTCGACACGCCGACCGTCTGCTGGGTCTTCTAGCCGCCGTGGGCGGCGACAGCCTCCGCGACGACGTGAGATCGCTGGGCGGGCTGGCGTCGACCGCCGCTGGCCTGCTCGGGGCCGGCCTGTTGGAGCGCGCCGAGAAGCGGCTCATACGCCGCGGACTGACCGACGTGCTGGCTCACCGCCGCTTCCGCCCCATCTTCCAGCCGATCATCAATATCGTCGACGGGGGGACCGTCGCGTGGGAGGCAACGACGCGCTTCGATGACGGACGGCCCCCGGCCGAGCGCTTCGCCGAAGCGCTGCTGGCCGGCATGACGATCGATCTCGAAGCCGCCGCAACACGGGCCGCTGTCACTGAGGCGTCGCTCAACGATCCCGAGGGCTGGCTGAGCCTCAACGTCTCGGCGACGTTCCTCGGGTCGGGCGACAGGCTTCTTGACCTTCTACCCGGGCCGAGCCGCAGGGTGGTTCTGGAACTCGCGAACGCGTCGGATGTCGACGATCGGGCGCGTGCGGTAATAGCTCGTCTGCCCGGACACGTTCAGCTTGCCGTGGATTCGACATCGAGAGAGATGCATACGCTTCACGCGGTGGTCGACCTGCGGCCTGCGTTCATCAAGCTGCCGATGGATCTAGTGAGGGGGATCAACCATGATCGGGTGCGCCAGGCCCTTGTCGCTGGCCTCGAACACTTCGCTCGTAACACGAGCTCGGATCTCATCGCGGTCGGCGTAGAGACAGAGGCAGAATTCGCGACTCTCTTGGATCTGAAGGTCAGTTACGCCCAGGGCGACTACCTGGGGCCGGCAGGCTTCTTCCCAATCTCGAGCCGGCCTGACGTCGATGGTGCGCTCAACGCCCGCGCATAGGCAATGCCGGGGTCTTCGCCCTCGCGACCATACCAGGCCAGTTAGGCCCATCACTGGCCCCGTCACGACGACCTGATCGTGTGGCGACCCCGGCCGATGGACCTCTGATGTTGCGGGTGATATACCAATGCGACAAGGCCCCCTAGTGCGGGGCGTGACGCGACCTCCGGATTGGAGCGCGGGCGTGACGAAGGACAGGGCAGGCGCCGTCCAGAGGGGCGGCACCGGCGGGGACATCGAGGCCCACCTTGATGAAAGTGCGCCCGCCCGCCGCATCGACCGCGCCCGGACCACACTGAGCGAGGGCCATCGGGCCCTGATTCGCGCCACGGACGAACAAGCGCTGCTGGACGCGATCTGCCGCATCGCGGTGGGCGTGGCCGGCTACTCACTCGTGTGGGTAGGCTACGCACAGGACGACGAAAGAAAGACCGTCCGTGCCGTGGCCCGTTATGGCGCGGCCGCGTCCTATCTCGACGAGATCTCGGTCACCTGGGGCCTCGATGTGCTGGGGCGGGGTCCGACCGGAATGGCGATCCGTACAGGCCAGGTCCGTGTCGCGCGCGACCTCGTCTCAGAGCCGAGCTATGAGCCGTGGCGCGCGAGCGCTGCCCGGCAGGGTCTCGCGTCGTCGCTCAGCCTGCCGCTGCTCAAGGATGGCGTCGCGTTCGGCGCCCTCATGGTGTACGCGCCCGAACCGGACGCCTTTGACGAGGCCGAGATACAGATCCTGGTGGAACTCGTCGATGACCTCGCTCTTGGCATCCAGATGCTGCGCGAGAGAACCGACCGTAATCGGCTCGCCACCGCCATCGAGCAGGTGGCCGAGTCCGTGATCATCACCGACGCCGACGCGCGGATCTCCTACGTCAATCCCGCCTTCGAGCGAGTGACCGGCTACGGCCGGGCCGAGGTCATCGGCAAGAACCCACGCTTCCTCAAGAGCGGCCTCCAGACGCCCTGGTTCTACGACGCGATGTGGGCCGCGCTCACGAACGGCTTGCCCTGGGTGGCCGACCTCGTCAACCGGCGCAAGGACGGCTCGCTCTTCACCGAGGAGACTGTCATCTCGCCGATTCGCGACCCCTCGGGCGCGACGATGAGCTATGTGGCCGTCAAGCGCGACGTAACGCGTGAGCGAGCGCTCGAGGAGCGCTCTTCCGAGCGTGCCCGGGAGCGCGCGCTCATCTCGGACACGATCCGCGACCTGCGCCCAGGCGACACACCCGAGGTCACCGCCCAGGCGATCTGTCGCCAGGTCGTCAGCTTAACAAGCGTCCTGGCCGCGCACTTCTACCTCTTCGAGCTCGATGAACGAGCGCAGTCGATCGGCTTCGTCGTCGAGGGCCAATCCGACCCACCGCTGCAGCGGTTCGCATCCCGACGCGCTCGGCAGATCCGCGAGCGGGCCGCCGAAGGCCCCTGGATCGAACCCTGGGTCAGCCAACCCTCGCGCTCGTATGAGCAGCTCTTGGAGAGCTTGGGCGTCCACTCTGTTGCGTGCGCGCCCGTGCGACACGGCCAGGTGCTCATCGGTCTGCTCTCCGCATACACGGCCGGATCAGTCCAGGAGGTCGCCGTCACCGAGGTACTGCCGGCCCTCGCGGAGTTCGCCGACCTGGCCGGGGCGGTCATCGGACGGGACGTGGCCGAGCGGACCGAGCTTGGGCGCGGCCGTGATCACATCGCGGGCATCATCGAACGCCGCGACTTCCGTCCGGTCTTCCAGCCGATCGTCGAACTCGCGAGCAACGAGATCGTCGGCTACGAGGCGCTCACGCGCTTTGGCGAGGGCACCAATCCCGAGGTTCTGTTCGCCGAGGCCGCCGCGGTCGGACTCGGGGCGGAGCTGGAGACTGTCACCCTGCAGGCTGCCCTTGCGGCCGCGGGGGCTTTGCCACAGTCCGTATGGCTCAACCTGAACGCGTCGGCAGAGCTCATCCTCGCGGGCGAGCCACTGGGCACTCTCCTCGGCGCAAGCCCCCGACGGATCGTCGTGGAGGTGACCGAACACTCACCCATCACGGACTACCAGGCATTCCGCGCCGCGATGGGCCTGCTGGGACCGAAGGTGGAGCTCGCCGTCGATGATGCGGGTACAGGCTTTGCCAGCCTGCGCCATATCGTCGAGCTGCGACCCGCGTTTGTGAAGCTCGATCGGTCNNCCGCGAGCTCGCCGTCTTGCGCGCCCTCGCCATCGAGCTGGGCCAGGGCTACCTCTTGGGACGGCCGGTGCCCATCGAGGAAGCCGGCAGGCCGGGCCCTCTTTCGCATGAGACCGGAGCGCCGGTCAAGAGTGGGCCACGAAAGAAGCACGACTCACGCTAGGGGGCAGGGCTGGTGGCAGATCGGACGCCGGAGCCAGGCTCCACACGATCGCTGGATCGTGACGGTCGCTGACGCCGTCGGCTACGGGGCGTACAACTCGATTGTCTCGCCGTCGACAAGGGTTACGGCCGCAGCGCCACCTTGAACCGCCGAGCCGTTGACGGTGATCTTGCCGTGCTCGGCGGCATCGCGGAACGGGCCTGAGTTGCCCGAGCCTTGGGGGATGGCCAGATCCCAGATGGTGAAGAATGTGGCGAGAGTCGGCGTTACCGAATGCGGAGCGCGGATGTGGATCACGCCTGGATCGTTCTCGGTCCGCACCCAGTAGTTGCAGGCTGATCCAGTGCTACCCACACCGCCGGTCGGCTCCTGGCGCTGCCCGCCGCTGATGAGCCACAGATGAACCGTCGCCACGGAGTTCACGTTGCTGCCGTTGTCGCAGGCAATACCGTCGACAGTGTCGCCGGTGGGGTGCAGCGGTCTACAGGCTCGCCTTCCCGCCAGGGAATTGACGCCCCCTACCCCACCCCGCGCACGAGCGCCGGTGCCGACCGATCAGGCGGACTACCGAGGGCGGGAGCCACTTCCCGTCCAACTTGACAATGCCCGCATGGTGGATCATTGGCCCCTCCACCAAGTGCCTGGAGTGGACTGGCATCCCAACCGCAGAAGAGGCAGGTTCCGTTATGCGACGGCTCCCCAATAAGCTCGTCACTCTCCTCATCGCGGTTGTCGTGGTTGGCGGTCTAGCCTTGGTGGGATCGTCCATACGATCGACTCCGGCCACACCGGCTCCGGACACGGCCGCACCGACTTCAGACACGGCCGTGCAGTCGTGGCAGGCGTTCCAGGCTCACGTCGCGACTTCTCTTCCCGGACTCGAGGCCGACATCAGTGCCGTCGCGAGCGCAGGATCAGCTGGTGACGATGCGGCTGCCGCCTCTGCAGCCGTTGTTGTCAAGGCGGACGCCACAAGTGAAGTCGCCTGGCTTGGGGCGAACCCGGCAGCGCTCTGCTACCAGGCCGCCTACGGCGACTACCTATCGGCCAATCAGACTCTTGAGAAAGCGATGACGGCCGCGCTTAGCGGAGACCACGCGAACGCGAACGCTCTCCTTGAGCAGCTCAATACCTTGCTAGCAAATCTTGCGACCGATACGGCCAAGACTGCTTGTTGATGGACAAGAGACGGCATCTCGCGGCTCGCTGAAGCTCTCCGGGAAGGCCAGAACTGGATCGATTCAGTGAACGATGCCATAAAGCGACAGCAGGCCGTCCGGAGCCCTGTCCGTAAGTGAGGCGGAGGCCGGCCGGGAGCTACAACCGGCCCCCACATGACTAGGTGCTCCGAAACCGTCCGAGCATTGCCCCGGAGGGTAACAGTGAAGTTGCACTACGCCGGCGCTCTGGGCCATCGAGAACCCAGACGGGCTCTCCTCCTCGCACCCCGACACTTTCCCAGTGCCCGGGCTCCTCGGGGAGTCACTCCCTTGCCAACGGCTGGGACCCGGGTGCCTCTGCCTATTGCGCAGAATGTCCAGGCTCGGCCGGTGGCGGCACCTTCCGCCCCTCACGCGCGATCTGCTATAACTCACTCTGTTCCTGAGCGGGAGTAACTCAGTTGGCAGAGTGTCTGCTTCCCAAGCAGAATGTCGCCGGTTCGAATCCGGTCTCCCGCTCCAAATCGCCAAACCCCTCGTGAAGAGCCCCTCTAACTGAGGGGCTCGACGATTATCTGGGCTGGCACTGTGCTCTCCGACACTCTAACTTCGACGGAGGCGAGGGTCAGAAGACGATCAGAGTGTCAGGCGCACCCCGACGAGCAGATCGCGCGGGACCTCGACAAGGACCGTCCGGCCGCTCGTCCCAACTCCCGGGCACGCACCAGCGACGAACACGACGTGGCCGGCCCGAGCGCCTCGTTGCACCTAGCCAGGACGACGCATCCCAGGCCACCATCCCGAGCCACGCCGCTCCGAGCGCGACCGCGAGCGAGAGCGGCAACCCACCTCGCTATACGGCTCCAGGTCCCGCCGACGATGCCTCGTGCGCCGGTCTACCCCGCCCTGGACGGCGACAGTCACCCGACGGTGAATGTCGTCACCTGTACGGTTGGGCTGGACTCGGAGATGTGGCCGCTGAAGGTCTGCACCTGGCCGTTCACCACAGTGCGAATCGACCAGTCGGCCGGTTTGTCGCCGCCGTAGTAGACGACGCTCACCTTGTAGGTGCCCTTTGGCGCACTGCCTCCGGCCCAGAAGATGTTCTCCGGGGTGCCACCGCCATCTTGGTTGTCCCAGTCGAGCTGGCCACCGGTCGGCGAGCTCGGGTTGTGGTACCAGATCTCGGTCCCGCTCGGGTCGACCACGTGGAGGTCGAGGTCGACGCCGGTCTGCGGCCAGTTCAGCGTCACTTGGACATCGCCGGTGCCGAGGCTCGGGTTGAGGCGGCCGAAGCACCCCGGCCGGGCCGGAACCCAACCGTTGGCCGCGTCGAGCTTGACCGACGCGTCGTCGAAGGCACGGTGCGAGCCGGCGGTCACGACCAGGTTGCCGAGCGGCCGGGTTGCGGAAAAGTAGATCGGGACATACAGCGGATCACCTTGATTGATCTCGCTCCCGCCCCACACCTCGTCCACGCTGTAGGTGCCGTTCGGTAGCCAGTATGAACCGCTCCTCGCACCCGGGTTCATCGCCTGCGGGTCGACCGTCTGGACGAATAGCAGGTCATTGGGCACGTACCAGCTCACGTCGCCCTGCTCGGCCGGGTTGGCGAAGTTCATCGCCTTGACGCAGAAGCCGTACCAGGTCGTGAACGTGTGGTACTTGGGTGCCGGCACATTGAGAAACTGCCACGGGGGCTCCCCTCCTGCACCCATGCCGTGGTTGATCACGTCGAAGTAGCCACCGTTTGCCGTGCGCCAGGCGTCGTACTCCGCCTCGGCGCGATCGATGTCGCCCATCCCATACAACGAGAAGTGGGTGATCTGCGCGCGGACCACCCCGGCAGCCGCGTCGACCTCGCCGGGCACCGCGATCCACTTGCGGGTCGCCACGTCGAAGTACGCAAGGCCCACCACCTTGCTCGCCTGCAGGTCCTGAGGAATCGGCAGCGTCAGCGTCACCGGTATCGTGAACGTCTGGCCTTCCGGCTCGATCTGGAAGACGTCGCCTGACATCTTCATCGAGTTGGGCAAGTTGGACATGTCGACATCGGAGGGGGCAGCGACCTTGTTGACGCTGACCACGATCGTGCCGGGCTTGCCGTTGCGGTCCGGCGGCACCGCGCCCGCCGGGATGTCGAGCTGCAGGCCGCCCGCGCCCTTCAGGGTTGTCGCCGTCGTCGACAGGGCCGTGCCGGTGACCGCCTGCGCCGGTTTCGACGAATTCGCGACGAACAGGCCGACGCCACCCGCGACGAGGGCGACGACCACTACCCCCGCAAGGAGCTTCGGCTTCACGCGGCGCGCTGGCGCTGCCTGAGCTGTCGCCGCGGGCGCCGCCCACGGGGCAGCGTAGTTGGGCGTCGGACCTCCCGGCTGGGCCGCAGTGGGTCCTGGCGAGGCGGCCTGCTGAGTCATCCCGCCAGGTGGGTCGACGGACGCCTGACCGTGATCGCCGACGTGCTCGGACCACGCCTGGCCATTCCAGTAACGGTACTCATGGCGCCGGTAGGGATCTGCGTACCAACCTGGAGCCGCTGAGACCATGGGTCACCTCAAGCAGGCTCGCCTCCTGCGGTCGAGTCACGTAACGATACCGGAGGAGTCCCCGCTCCTGGACAGAGCCGAATGTCATTCGCTGGTTACCGACCCAGGCTGGGTGCGCTCCTGAGCGAGGCCGGGTGGCGCGCGAGGATTGATCGCAGCCAGCCTGGCATCGGCCCCTCCTCGTCGTCCTTCTGGACACCAGCGGACGTGGTACCGGTCGCGATAGGGCCACGACCGTGCGAAACTGACCTCCAGTCCGTGTTTAGGGCTATGAGGGTCGATCCGATCGCCGCTGAGTCCCCAGATCTGCTCTATGAGCGCGCATTCCAGGCCCACTGGAATGACGTCTTCCGATTCTCGCTGGCCTGGACGAATGACTGGGCCGCCGCTGAGGACATGGCCCAGGACACCTTCCTTCGGCTGTGGGGCACGCGACATCGCCTGGATTGGGGGCAGCCGGTGCTGCCGTGGCTCCTGGTCACGGCGCGACGTCTGGCTACGGACCGGTTTCGATCGCTGCGCCGCCGGCTTCTGGCGGCCGACTCGGAAACCATCGGGCTCGACGAATCGGTTCGCGCCCACTGGCTCGACGTTCGAGCGGCCATGGACCGGCTCTCCCCTCTCGAACGGACGGCGCTCGTCCTGACCGCCATCCAAGGGATCCCCTACGACGAGGCGGCCCAGACGCTGGGCACTTCGGCAGGAGCATT
>PLNK01000086.1 GCA_003142755.1 Chloroflexota bacterium
AGGCCTCGATCTTCTTGCCCAGGAACTCCGGCGTCCGGCCCACCATGAGCCCGGCGATGAAGACCGCGATGATGGCGAAGGTGAGGATGCCGTAGAGCCCTGCGCCCACGCCGCCCGGGGTGATTTCGCCAAGCTCGATGTTGAAGAGCGGGACGAGGCCGCCCACCGGCAGGAAGCTGTCGTGCATCGAGTTGACGGCCCCCGTGCTCGTGCCGGTCGTGACCGTCGCGAACAATCCGCTCGAGTCGGCGCCGAAGCGCGTCTCCTTGCCTTCCATGTTGCCGGCCGACTGGTCGATGTTCTGAGCGACCGCTGCCGGGATGGATGGATTGGAGCGCTCCTCGCTCGCCATCGCCACAAAGGATCCGACAGAGAGCACGATGACCATGACGGCCAGGAGGGCCCAGCCCTGGCGGGCGTTGCCGGCCATCCGGCCGAAGGTGAACGTCAGGCCGAACGGGATGATGATGACGAGGAGCATCGCGAACCAATCCGAGAATCCGGTCGGGTTCTCGAACGGGTGGGACGAGTTGGCGTTGAAGAAGCCGCCCCCGTTGGTGCCCAGCTGCTTGATCGCCTCCTGCGAAGCGACCGGGCCGAGCGGGATCGTCTGACTGGCTCCGGAGAGGGTATGGACGGTCATCGAGCTGGCGAAGGTCTGGATAACGCCCTGGGAGACGAGGACGAGCGCCCCGACGAAGGCGATCGGCAGCAGGATGTAGAGCGTGCTTCGGGTCAGGTCGACCCAGAAGTTGCCGATCGTCGTGGCCGACTTGCGGACCAGGCCGCGGGTCAGGGCGATCGCGACGGCGATGCCGGTCGCGGCCGAGACGAAGTTGCGGACGGCGAGCCCGGCCATCTGGGTCAGGTACGTCATCGTGGTCTCGCCCAGGTAGTTCTGCCAGTTCGTATTGGTGTCGAAGCTGACGGCCGTGTTGTAGGCAAGGTCGGGGTTGACGTTGCCCACGCCCGACGCCCCTGTCTGGCTGAGCGGCAGGTAGGTCTGGAGCCGCTGCTGCAGGTACAGGGCCAGGATGCAGACGAACGAGAAGACGATGACCGAGACCGCATAGGCGGTCCAACGCTGCTCGACGGTCTCGTCGACGCGCATGACCTTGTAGACACCGCGCTCGATGGGCCGGAGGATCGGCGAGAGGAAGACCCGCTCGCCCTCCATGACGTTGCGCATGTAGCCGCCGAGCGGCCGGGCGACGAGGATGGCGACGGCGAAGAGGCTGACGGCCTGGAGCAGGCCTAGAGGCGAAGGAAGCATCAGAACTTCTCCGCTCGCAACAGGGTGAAGAGGAGGTAGATGCCGAGGAGGAGGACGATCACGCCGCCCAACAGGTCCTGGGCGTTCATCGGGCCAACCGGCTGCACAGCCAGATCAGGCCCATGAAGAAGGCGAGGCAGGCGGCCATGAGCCCGACCATCGCCAGATCAAAGAGCATCGGATTCTCCCTGGGGGGTGGAGGCCTCGGCCTCCTGGGCCTCGCTGTGGTGGCGTTCCACGATCTCGATGAGCGTTGGAACGGCAAAGGGTTTGGGAAGGTAGCCGGCGCAGTTGAACTCGCGCAGTCGCGAGGGCGGGACGGCCGTGGCGCTGACCACGAAGACAGGCGGGTTGCCGGCCGCGGCCAGGCTGCCCGATCGGAGGAAGCTCCAGCCGGAGTCGCCAGGTAGATTGATGTCGAGCAGGACGATGGTCGGCCGGTAACCGGCGCGGATCATTCGCGTGGCTTCCTCTGCCGAGTCGGCGACCCGGGCGTCATGGCCGCGCGCTTTCAGGTGCTTCGAGATCGCGCTCGCCAACGGCAGGTCGTCCTCGACCAGAAGGACCCGGGCCGGCGCCGTTCCGCTACTCATCGATCCTCCTCACTACAAGATCGCAGCCGGCGTCCTCGGGCCAGATGAGAGGCTCGAGCTTGATGCCGCTGGCCTGTGCTTCAGCATGGAAGCGGCGAGACAGCTGCTCGCCGAACTTGAGGCCGCTGAGCGTGATGCGCGAGGCGGCGCCCGAGGCCACCAGCGCAATGGCGCTCTCGACCTCGGCAACCTCAGACGCGAGCCGGCTTCGGGTCTCGTCTGGATCCGGTGTCGAGGTTGGGCGGGTCGCGTCGCGTTCCATGCCCCCACGATCGTCGCCACCCCCAAGAGGCGGGTGGCGCCTGCGGCGCCGGAACGCTAAACACGGTCTAAACGATCGGCTCCAGGAGCGAGTCGTGGTCGGCGATGCGGTAGCCGATTCCAGGCTCCGTCTCGATGAGGCCGTCCAGCGCGGCGGCCGGCACGGCGGCCGAGAGCTTGCGGCGAAGCCGATTGACGTAGACGTGGAGGTAGGTGCTCTCGTCGGTGTAGGCCAGACCCCAGACGGCGCGCAGCAGACGGGCCTTGGTCAGGACGCGGCCCTGGCTCGACAGCATGACCTTGAGCAGTTCGTACTCGCGGGGCGTGAGCCGGACGAGTTCGCCCGCGACGTGGACCTCGCGCCGAACGGTATCGAGCTCGATCGGGCCGAGTCGGAGGCAGCCCTGGGCGTCGGCGTCCGGACCGCCGGCTCGCCGCAGCACGGCTCGGATCCGGGCGTTCAGCTCGTCCGTGGCGAAGGGCTTGGTCAGGTAGTCGTCCGCACCCGCTTCGAGGCCGGCGATCTTGTCGCGTTCGTCTCCGCGGCCGGACAGGATGATGATCGGCGTGGTGGCCTCGCGGCGGATGCGCCGGATGACCTCGACGCCGTCGAGGTCGGGCAGCCCGAGGTCGAGCAGGACGAGATCGGCACGGTGGGCATCCCACTGGCGCGTGGCCTCATGAGCGGTTGCCGCCTCGAGGACAGCGTAGCCGCGACGACCCAGGTAGTCGGCCAGGGCGCGACGCGCGGGTTCCTCGTCCTCGACGATCAGGATCACGGGGCCGCTCACGTGGCGGCCCGGGCTTGAGCGGGCGTGGTGCCCGGATCCAGCTCCGGCACGCGCGCCGGCATCAGCCGCACATCCACGCGCAAGCCGCCGAGTTCGCTGCGGCCCGCCTCGACCTCACCGTGCATGGCCCGCGTCAGGCCCTGGACGACCGTCATGCCTATACCCATGCCGCGTCTCTTGCCCTCACCCGGCGGCCCGGCCTGGTAGAACTTCTCGAAGAGGTGCGGCAACGCGGCCTTCGGCACGCCCGGGCCATCGTCCTCGACGCTGATCTCCACGAGACCGTCCGGTCGCTCCGAGCCGCGGACGCGGATCGTGTCGCCGCCGTGGCGGATCGCGTTCTCGAGGAGATTCGCCAGCACCTGGCTCAGGTACAGCTGATCGGCCAGCACGGGCGGCAGGGAGTCGGGCAGCTCCACCCGAACGTGCTTGCTCGTGGTGGCGCCCGCCCGCCTGACCACCTGCGCCAGCAGATCGTCGAGATCGCAGGGTTCTAGCTCCGGCTTGAGGGCGCCGCCTTCGATCCGGCTGAGGTCGAGCAGGTTCCGGATGAGCCGGCCCATCCGTTCGGCTTCGGAGTCGATCGCCTGGAAGGCCTCGCGTTGATCCTGAGGCGTCCATGCCACCGACTCGTCGAGCATGCTGCCGGCCGCTGCCCGGATCGTGGCCAGCGGCGTCCGCAGGTCGTGCGAGACGGAGTCGAGCAGGGCCGTCTTGAGAGCCTCGCTGCGGCGCGCGACCTCGGCGTTGGTCCGCTCGAGGGCCGCGCGGTCGCGGACGATAGCCTGGCCGAGCTGGTCGGCCGCGGCCGAGAGGATGCGCGTCTCCGCCCGGTCCGGCTCGCGTTCGTCGCGGGCCCTGAGCGCCCAGACGGAGCCGAGCGGCTCGCCCGAAGCCTCGACACGGACACGGTGGACGGAGGCGCGATCGGCCTTGCGCCGGACCATCGCCGTCGCCACGTGCACACGGACCCAGCGCGGCGGCTCGTCGCCGGTCGATCCCTGCAGCACGACCTGCCAGGCCGGGATAGGGAGTGGTTCACCCGGGGCCGTGTCGGCGATCGTCATCTCCTCGGCCGGGATGGCCCCCAGCCCGAACCAGATACGATCCATCGCCGCGGCAGCCGCCAGCCGCGCCAGCACCATCGGCGCCGCCTCCTCCACGGTCCGCGTTTCGGCCAGAGCGCGGCTGATGCCGAAGAGCGACTGCGCCTCGAGCGCCTGCTGAGCAACTTGCGCCGCGTGTTCAGCCTGGATGGCCACGAGCCGGCCGATGGCGACGGCTACGGCCAGCAGGAGCAGCAGATTGAGCCACTCCTCGGGGCTGCTGATGGTGAAGGTGTCGAGCGGCTGGACGAAGAAGAAGTCGTAGGCGAGGAACGCGGCCACGGACGTAGCGACGGCCGGGATGGTGCCCCAGCGCATGCCGACAGCGACGACCGCAAGCAGATAGACCGGCGCGGCGTGGGTGACGCCGAACCGGTCCAGCACGGCGATCGCGAGGGACGCCACGACCAGGGCGCCCAGAATCGACACCGCCATTAGCGTCCTGTGTCTCAGCGCCGGCAGTCGGTCGCGGGTTCGCGCGATTGTCATCGGTCAGATCGTAGCCCCGCCGGACCGCCCTGAAGCCCCTCCGGTCCTACCCTGTTGAGCGGTTGTTGAGGCTCCTCAGCCCGCGGGCGGGTACAGCATCACCTGGCAGCCGCCGATGAGGAGCTCGCCGGAGCGCAGGCCGAGCTCTGCCGCGACCGGCTGAGCCCGACCGGTGGGGTCGAGGAGCATGACCGGGTTGGCGGGGTCGAGGCTGGTCACGAGCCAGCCCGGCCCGCTCCGCTCGATCAGGGCGTGGCTGGGGCTCACCTGCGGATCGCTCAGCACGAGGTTCGCGGCCTCGTCACGCCCCACGACCAGGCGCTCGCCGGGTTGAACCGCAATGGTCGTCGACCGTCCGGCCTCGACCAGGACGAGCGTTCCCGGCGCGAATGGAGTTGGGTGCGGGCGCCGCGCCCACGGGATGTTCACGCCGCTCAGGTTAGGGCGGCCGCGCTCGGCCCGCTGGCTACCGGAGCCGACCGCCCGGCGCGGCCGCCGGTTCGACCGGCGTGGGCGATGGGCTGCTCCAGGACGAGGAGACCTCCGTCCGGAACGTGGCGATCGTGCGGGTCACGGCCGACGCGGCGTAGAGCACGGTGTAGGCGGCCCATGCCACCGGCGGCGCTACGGTCAGTACGGCCGCGCAGATGACGGAGCCCGCACCGGCGGCCGCGGCGGTCGAGCCGACGAACCGGCTCTGGCAGTGGACCCGAGAGTGCGGCGGTGCGAGGCGCCAGAGCCGCTCGTTCGTCGCCAGGCCTCCGGCATTGCCCGCTCCGTTGAACAGCAACGCCCCTATCAGGAGCAGCACCGGGGCGAACGGATTCCACGGGATCGCCGCGGCGCAGCAGAGACCCGCCACTCCGCGCAGCAGGAAGCTGACCCGCAGCACGCGGCTCGACGAGCCGTGCAGCAGGAACGATCCGGCGAGCAGGGAGCCGGCCAGGGCGCCGGCCGCGCCAACCCCGGACAGGGCCACGGCAAACCCGGCCGACATCCCGAGAACTCGCAATGCGTACAGCGACAGGGACGGGATCAGCCCCTGGCCGATGGCGCCGATCACGCTCACGGCCGTGAACCGCCGGAACGCGGGCGGAATGTCGTCGTCGCCGGCCGGCTGCACCGTCACGAGCACGCGTCCGGGCCGTGGCAGCCGCGAGATGGCGAGCGGAGTGAGAATGGAGGCAATGCCGCCGACCACGAAGAAGGCACAATAGGCCCACAACCCAACCGCCCGCGTTCCGGCGTCGAGGGCGGTACCCGCCGGCAGGAGGAGCACCGTCGAGAGCGCCATGGCCAGCGCGGTCATGCGCGGGCTGACGAGGCGCCGCTCGGCGTCGGGCAGCACCACCGCGGTCCAGAGGCCTATGTTCGAGGCCGACAGGATGCCGAACGTCTGGCCGATGGCGACGGTCACCGAAACGAGCGCGATGCCGACGAGGCTATCGATGAGCCCGGAGGCAACGCCGGCCACGATCGCCGCGAGCACGAAGCCGCGCAGCTCGGCCAGGGCCAGGACCAGCGTCAGGCGGCGCAGGTTGCCCTTGAGGCGGCGCAGCATCTGGGGCGCGAAAGCCTGCAGCGCGGTTCCGCCCACCGGGGCGGCGCCGACGACCACGACCAGCGCGGCGGGCGCGCCGAGGATCAAGAGGAGCGGTACGAAGAGCGCGTCCGAGGCATATGAAGCGGTGAAAGCCTGGCCAATGGCGATCGCCTGAAAAGGGCGGTATTGCGCCGAAGCGAACGCCCGCCAACGTGTGGGCCGAGGCAGATGCATCGCCCCCTAGAGTACCCCGACTCCGAGGACCACGGCCCCTCGCGGTCTCGGAGTGTCTAGCGAGGCGGCGCGGAGTAGATCTCGCAGACCGCGGTCGCATGCGTCGCAGACGCGTCCAGCCCCCCACCTGCCACGAGAACCCGTCCGTCCGGCAGCGCTTCCGCGGCCGACCACATGACCGCCTGAGCGAGATCGCCGGTAGCCTTCCAGGCGCCGGTAATCGGATCGAACAACTCGCTGCTGGCCTGGGCCTTGTAATCCGGATCGACACCACCGGCTGCCAGGACTCGACCGTCCGGCAACCCCACCAGGCTGTACGCGGCGCGGGCCTTCGTCATCGGCGCGGTGGCAACCCACTTGTCGGTGGCGGGGTCGTAGATCTCCGCCGTGGCGTGGCTTGGGTCGCTGTTGCTCGTTGCGTACCAGCCGCCCGCGACCAGGACCCGACCGTCGCCCAGCAGGGTCGCACCGTGGAAGTACCGCGGCTTGGACATCGGCGCAGCCTCTCGCCAGGAGTCCGACTTCGGGTCGTAGATCTCGACGGCGGCCGTGACCGAGCCGGTCTCGCCCTGGTACGTGGTCGCACCGCCCGCGACCAGGACCTCGCCATCCACCAGCAGCGTGGCGGTCTGGCGCGCTCGAGCCACAGCCATGGGCGCCGCGATCGACCAGATGCCCGTCTTGGGGTTGAAGATCTCGGCCGACGCGGTCGAACCCCAGCCGGGCCCGCCCTCGATCCCGCCGCCTGTCACCAGGGCTCGGCCATCGCCAAGCAGGGTCAGGGCGCCCATCGAACGCGGCAGATTGAGCCTGCCGGCCGCCACCCACGACCCGTTGCCGGGGTTGTAGCGCTCGGCCGTATCCAGCGGTTGACCGTCGCGCGAACCGCCCGCGACGAGGACCGAGCCATCGGTCAGGGTCACCGCCATGGGGTAGTCGCGAGGCTGAAGCATGTCGGTCGCCGCACCCCAGCGGCCGGTGGACGGATCGAAGATGGTCGCCGACGCAACCGCGTCCTGGCTGGACGGGCCCGAAGCGCCGCCGACGATCATGACTCGGCCGTCGTGCAGCACGACGCTCGCACTCGCCCAACGCGCTTGAGGCAGGGGATCGGTCCGAGTCCACGAGCCATCGCTGTAGACGAGCGACGGCGACGGCCTGGCGGACGCACCGGACCCATTAGCCAGCGGCGAGCCCGGCGCGGAGCTGTCAGCTGCGAGGTGGGAGGCATCCGGGCCGGGAGTCGCGGAGCCTTGCGCCCCGGGCGCGGCCGTGGCAATGATCGGGCTGGGATGGGAGGAGTTGAGATACAGATACGCCGCAGGCCCCGACGCGACGACCAGCAGCAGGGCCAGGGCGTCGATCAGCAGGATCGCGCCGAAGCCGCCCTCGAAGGAGCCGCTGCGGCGACGCGTGGCGGGATATCGCTCCACTAGGCGGCCCTCACTCGCGTCCGAGCACGGCGATGATGCCGCCCGCCAGCACGGCCGTGCCACCCATCAGGCAGGCCACCGCCGCGCCCATCACGCCGCCGTCGGTCGCGTGGCCGACGCGCCCGAGTGCACCCACGATCGAGAAGATGATGACCAGGCCCAGGACGGCGAGTTCGACCGACGCGGCCGGCGCTTGCAGCCGGCGCAATCCCAGCAGGCCGGCGACGCCGACGACCGTCAGCGCCGCGAAGGCCGCCGACACGATCGGAGACATCTCGCCGAAGCGCTGGATCAGATCCGCCGACCCCGTCACGGGGGCGAGATCGTGGGCAGCGGCTGGGCTGCCGGCGAGGATCGAGATGACGCCGCCGATGACCACGACTGCGCCGCCGACGGAGAAGGTGACTCCGCTTATCCGCGCTGCTCGTGCGTTCGGCGGCGCCGCCGGTCGCTGTGCTGCCATCGCGAGCCCTCGATCACGTCACACGTCGGGAGTCGTGGCGAATATGGCCGCCCCCGCGGCCACGCCTGCGTTGAGGCGGGCCGGGCCTGACTATACCGCCGGGCGGTGGCCGGCGGTGACGAGTTCGAGCGCGGCTGCGGCCGTCGGTTCGTCGGTGATCAGCAGATGCAGCAGCCCAGTCCTGGCGCCGGCGACGATCGTCTCGATCTTGTTGGCGCCGGCGGCGATGCCTATCACGCGCGGCACCCCGCGAAGTGTCTCGACCGGGATGGAGATGGTGCGGCGCTCCCATTCGTCGCTGACGAACGATCCGTCGAGGCGGACGAGATGGCCGGCCACGTCGCCGACCGCGCCCTTGCCGGCGAGGCGCGCCCGGCCGTCGTCGTCGAGTCGGTCCATTACGGTGCCGTATCCGGGCGCGAAACGCGGCGCACCGCTCATGCCCACCAGGGCGAGTTTCAGCTCTCCCCAATAGCGGGTCGTGGCGGTCACGGCGGAGTCGGACAGCAGGGCCGCGGTCGTGGCTTCGCTATCGAGCAGGCCCGGGGCATGCAGCAAGCGCACTCCCGCACCGATTCGCTCGGCCATGTGGCGGGCGATCTCGTTGCTGTTGAGGTGCGGGTTGCTCGAGTCCCAGCCGCCGACGAGCGGCACGACCATCGCCCCGGGCAGGCTCGCCGACGGCAGCGCCGCCACCAGCGACTCCACCGTGTAGCCGCCGGTCAGGCCGATCGCACCTTCCCGGGGTAGCTCTTCTGCCAGGCGAGGCGCAGCGGCCACGCCACACAGCCGGGCCGCCAGCGCAGGCCCCGTCTCATGGCCCGGCGTCACCCACACTTCGAGGCCCAGGGCCTCGGACAGCGCCCGGGCGAGCGGCGTCGGCGACGCGGGAGTGCCTTCGACGGAGATGCGGACGACGCCTGTGGACCTTGCGGCGGCCAGCAGCCGGGACACCTTGGATATCGAGAACCCGGTCAGGGCGGCGATCTCGGGCTGGCCGAGCTCGCGGACGTAGTAGAGCTGGGCGACGAGCCGCATCATCTCGCGCTGGCTGGTCGACTCGGCCGCGGCCGCCTCGCCCGCACCGGCGTTCGCGTCGGAGGCGATGTCAGCCATGAGGCGCTCCTTCCTTGACACGATCGGCCGCACACGCGACCATACCGCCAGACAGATTACTGCAAGCCATTGCGTGAGAATATTTGCAGGAAGTCCTGCCAGGGTCAAGTCGGCTGCTGCGGAGAGATCGAGTGCGTGCGTTTCGGATCGTCATCGCGGGTCACGGAACGTTCCCGGCTGCGCTGCTCGGCACGGCCGAACTGATCTGCGGTCCGATCGCCGACATTGCTGCGGTCGGTCTGGCGCCGACCGATTCGCCGGACCGCTACGCCGAGGACCTGCGCACGGCCATCGGCCGAGACCATGTGCCCGGCCGCGCCGGGCTCCGAGTGCTGGTCCTCTCTGACCTGCTCGGCGGCACGCCCTTCAACGTGGCCTCGGCCATCGCCCGCCGCTCGCCGCGCATCGTGTGCCTCGCCGGCGTCAACCTGGCGATGGCCGTCGAGGCGGCCCTCGCCGACGGCGACCTCGACGATGCCCTGGTCGAGCATCTGCTCGAGGTGGGGCGGAGCGGCATCGTAGAGACGGAGCGCCACCGCGCCCGACGCGCCTCCTGACGAGGGCCGCCGTCCGATGAGCCTGTGCCTGGTCCGTATCGACGACCGTCTGATCCACGGCCAGGTCGTGGCCGTCTGGCTCCGGGCATTGGGTGCCCAGCGGATCGTGATCGTCGACGACGCCAGCGCCCGCGACGAGTTCCTGCGCGAAGTGCTGACGCTGGCGGCGCCGCAGGGCGTCCCGGTCGAGGTTCATGACGTGGCGAGCGGGGCGGTGCGCTGCATCGAGCTGGCCACTACCCCCGAACCCGTCATCGTCCTGGCTCGATCGCCGCGGACGATCCTGGCGCTGCGCCAGGCCGGCGTCCCCATCGAGGTGGTCGATGTCGGCGGCATGGGCGGCGGCCCCGGTCGGAAGCGCCTTCACAAGACGATCTCCATCAGCCCGGACGAGCTCCGGGAGCTGCGGGAGCTGGAGCAACTCGGGACCCGGGTCGAGATTCAGATCGTCGCCGACGATCGGCCGATCCCATTCCGGTCACTGGATTCGGGCAACTGAGCCGAACCCGGCGGGTCCGGGCGGCGGAGGAGAAGGATGCAACGGAAGTACGCGGCCGCAGGAGCGGGCCTGCTGGTCCTGATGCTATTGGCGGCAACGATGCCCGCGGCGGTTCTGGGCGCTAGCTCGGCGACAACCAGCGCGCCTCACCAGATCACCGTGAGCTTCCTGCAGGCCGCGCTCATCGCCATCGGCTACTACCTGGCCAACTCGCCGTGGCTGTTCGGGCTGGCCTTCTTCACGCTGTATCGACCGCTCGTGGCGGGGTTCTTCGTGGGTCTGATCCTGGGCGATCCGGCCCAGGGCACGCTCATCGGAGCGGCGATCAACATCCCCTACCTGGGCTTCATCTCCGCCGGCGGGAACCTGCCGGCCGACGCCGGGTTCGCGGGCTGGGTCGGCACCACCGTCGCGCTCGCGAGTGGGATCGACGCTACCAAGGCCATCCCGATCGCCTTCGGCCTGGGGCTCCTCGGCACGATCATCTTCTACAGTCGAATGGCCGTGGACTCGGTCTTCGCCCACTGGGCCGACGCCCGGGCCGAGAAGGCCGACATCGCCGGCGTCGCCCTGATGAACTGGCTGCCCGGCCAGGCCTTCCTCTTCGTCGTCAGCTTCGTGCCGGTCTTCTTGCTGGCTCTGAACGGCCCGTCCGCGGTCCAGGATGCGCTCAATGCCCTGCCGCTCTGGACCGTCAACGGCCTGGTCATCGCCGGCGGGATCCTGCCCGCTATCGGCATCGCGCTCAACATGCGCTTCATCTTCCGCGGCTCCGCGATCCCCTACTTCTTCATCGGCTTCATCCTTATGACGGTCACCCACGGGTCGGTTTCGCTGGTGGTAATTGCCGCGATCGGCCTCTGCCTGGCGTATCTGCATCTGAACTTCGTCAGCCGGGACGCGCCGCTCGCAGCCGCGCAGGCGGCCGAGTCGACCGCGGCTCCCGTGCAGGCTCAGGAGCCCAAGGTGCGCCTGACGCGGGGCGATCTCATTCGATCGTGGGCGCTGTGGACCTTCTTCGCCCACGCCAACTACAGCTACGAGCGGCTCCAGGGCACCGGCTTCGCCCACGCCATGACCCCGATCATCAAGCGCCTCTACACCACGCCCGACGAGATCCGCGACGCACTCAAGCGGCATCTGGTCTTCTTCAACACGGAACCCAACTTCGGCAACGTGGTCCACGGCACCGTCATCGCCATGGAGGAGCAGCGGGCCAACGGCGCCGCCATCGACGACGACGCGATCAACTCGGTCAAGTCGGGCCTGATGGGGCCGATGGCCGGCATCGGGGACACCCTGAGCCAGAGCACGATCACCCCGATCCTGCTGGCCCTCGGCATCGGCATCGCCGGCGGCACGGCCAGCGGGTCCGCGGTGCCGACGCTCTCCGGCGCCACGGGCAACCCGCTCGGCGCGATCATCTACATGGTCCTGGTCTCGATCGTGATCGTGGCCATCGGCTACACGGCCTGGATGCAGGGCTACTCGCGCGGCCGTTCGTTCGTGACCGAGATCCTCAAGTCGGGCACGATCGATCGCGTCCTGATCGGCGCCGGCGTGCTGGGCAACATGGTCCTGGGCGCCCTGGCCGCCACCTTCGTCGTGGTCAACCTCGCGCCTACGGTGACCATCGCCGGGGCCCAGATGAACCTCCAGGCCTCGATCATCGACCCTCTCTTCCCCGGCGCACTGGCGCTCGGCCTGGTGGTCATGACGTGGTGGCTGCTGCAGCGCCGGGTCAACCCGCTGGCGCTGCTGGCGATCTACCTGGTCTTCGCGATCGTGTCGGCGTACCCGTTCTTCGGCCCCGGCCAGGCCAACTCGGGCGACTACTCATACGGCGCCTGCACCTCGTCGCTCCTGCACCAGTACACGCCGTGCGGAGCGCCGCCGGCGCCGACCGCGCAGCCGTAGGGGCGAGTGGCAGCGCCCGCGGCCGCGAGCCGGCACTCGGCGGAGCCACTCGGCGGAGCCACTCGGCGGAGCCACTCGGCGGAGCCACTCGGCGGAGCCACTCGGCGGAGCCACTCGGCGGAGCCACTCGGCGCGGTGCTCATTTCGAGATACATGTCGGACCAGAAGGCCCAAGGTGCCGTCCGGAATCGGTCGATTCTGTTCGATTGCGAGTGCATCTTCGACCATTCGAGCGTCAGCAGGCGTACATCGGTCGCTTCTGCGCTTCTGAAGATACAGGTACGACCAATCGAGTCGTCGAGTGGGCCGAGAGTAGTCAGACATGCATTCGCATTCGCACATCGTCAGGGTCGGCAGGCGCCAATCGCACGATCTGCATTCGAACGCGCACAGGTTCGACCGGCGTCAGGCGCGGGAGCGTTCCAGTAGCCGCCAGCACCTATTGCGAGTAAGGAATCGTCGACGAATCCTGAGGCGAGTATGTCGTCGACTGAGGTACGCCGTCGGCTGACAGCCACACGGTCGTCGTGAGGGCGCCAGCCGGACGATCTGATGCTGCCGTCCACGACTCGGTGAGCGTCAGCCGCCAGAGCCACATCGCGAACGGTTCGATGTCGGTCCTGCACGTCACCGGTAGTGGTTTGCCCAGCTGCGTCTGCCCAGGAGTCACCGTGATGGTGGCCGTCGCGGTCGTGCCAGCCAGGCGCGGGAAACAAGCGAGGGCCGGGTCCTTGGCGGTGGCCTGGTCGAGACCCATCGACACCATCCGCGGTCCGTCGGATGTACTGAGCACCGGAGCGGGTGGGTCATAGCGGATACTCGCTACGAGCGCCTGGACCTGGGCGCGCATCTGCTCGAGGCCCGGCCCCTCGATTTCAGCCTTGATGAGGTAGCGCTCGATCACGCTGCTCGGCACCGACAGCGTCCAGTAGACCGTTACCGTCGAGTCGGCGGCTCCCTGGCTGTCCCCGACGTATATCGCCGGCAGGCCGCCCACTTCGGTGTAGGTGCCGCCCTGGGTGGCGCCGCTGGCATCGCTCGGATCGATGGGCCCGTGTTCGAACGGCCCATCTTCGAGCGACAGCTGAACCTCCACCTGGCCCGGGCCGACGTTCATGTCCGCTCCGCACTCAGTCCCGCTGATGAATTGATCGCTCGGCCCCGGCGTCACGGCCTCGCACGTCGCCAGGCCCGATCCGGTCCCCAGGTAGTCGAGGATTGTGATGTAGTGCATGTTCTGCCCGGACGTCGCCGTCCGCCACGCGGCCGGGTAGTCGAACGCCAGACCATCGCGGTCGAAATGCGCCAGCGCCCAGGCCGGTGGTGGTGGCGACGTTGTATCCGCGGATGCGGAAACGGGGCGTCCCGATGGTCCGGCGGCGGCGGGATTGGGCGGTTTGAGAGCCAGTGCGAGCCCAACGACGGCGACGAGCATCAGCACCATGGCCCCACCTAGTGCGGGCCTTCGAGCCAAACGTTCTGCGAGTGCCGTCACGCCGCCCCCGTCTTGTTATGCGCTATGGACGAAGCCGAGCGCCGCTAGCCCATACCCGTCAGATAGACCGTCCAGATTCCCAGCGTGGAGCCGGGCGCGCCAAACGAGATGAACTCGGTGGCGCCGGTGCGGTAGCTGCCGCCAAGTTCTACGAGGTCCGTGCCGGCCGGGCCGCCCACGCTCGGGTCGGTGGCACTCTGCCAGGACAGGCCCGCGTTGGCGGACACCATCAACTGGGGCGCGCCGCCGCCGTGCGTAGTCGCGAAGAGATACTCGATCTGGCCGTACCGGACGTCATTCGTGCTGAGCGAAGCAATGTGCGTGATCGTGCCGGGGTCGGCCATGGTGAGGTTGGGCGTCACCGACTGCCACGTCGTGCCGCCGTCGAACGAGCTGACCAGATGGTGACTCGCGCCGTCGGTGGAGGCGCTGACGGCGTATACGTGGCTCTGGAGAGTCACCGTGGCGCTCACCAGCGGGCCCATCGATGGGGCGCTGTTGTCGCTCGCCTTGGCTCTCGTCCAGGCCACACCGTCGGTGGAGTGCCAGATCGGCGGCTCGTCCGAGGCGCTCGTGTCGACCGGCACGCCCGACAGGACGAACCCGCTGGCGGTCGAAACGGCGAGCACATCCGTGCCCTTGATCGGGGTCTGGACTGCAGTCCAGTTCATGCCGTCAATTGAGCGCCACTCGGAGACCGGGCGATATGCATCGGCCAGGGTGGTGTCGTTCCAGCCGAAGGCGAGGAACTGGTAGGTGCCGTGAACCACGATCTGGACCGGCATGCCCTGGAAGACGGATTCGTCCGTTGCCTCGCGCCACGTGGCACCGCTGTCGGCGGTGACCCAGACCCGGCCGTCGATGGTCCCGTCGGGGCGCGTCACACCGCCCGAGATGACGATCGTGCCGACGCTGTCGGCCGCGATCGAGGTCAGCAGGCCGGCCTGAGGGTTGACGTCGGCGGGCGGACTCCAGGTCCAATTCAGCCCGTCATCGGAACGTACCAAACCGTTGGCGCCGTACGCCCCACCACTGATGCCCAGAAACTTCGACGCCCTGGTCATGACCGCGGCCATCGGCAGGGCCTCGTCCTGGTCGACTCTGGCCACGCCCTTGGAGGCGATCATCGCCAGGTTGATGCTGGCCGTTGCCGCGGGCTGGGCCGAACCCAGGATGCGGATAGGGGTCGGCGAGGCATAGTGCGATGGGCTCGGCGGACCACCCGGAATCCCCTGGCTTAGGCGGGCCGTGAGGAGGGCCCCGGCGCAAGCGAACGCGATTACGAGCGCCATCGCGATGCCGAAGCCGACCTGGACGCGCCGCGGGACCTGCGGCAGCTCTATCTGCCACCGGACCCGGTCGTACGCCGCCCGAAGACGCCCCAATGGTCCGCGTCGGCGAGCGGTCTGAACCTCCGGCAGCTCACGCAGGAAGCGGTGGAGAGACAAGGGCGCCGAGGGCTGAGTCCCCGCGGCAACGTCTCGGAGGCGTTTCTCGAGGTTGCTCTCGTTCATCGCCTCACCTTCTCCGTGAAGCTGGGTCCGGTGGTCGTTCGCTCGGCCTCGTCGCGTAGCGCCTGCAAGGCGTAGTGGAGTCGCGACTGGACCGTTCCCAGTGGAATCCCGAGCAAATCGGCGATTTGCTGCAGCGACAGATCCTTCCAGAAACGGAGGCCGACCACGATGCGCTGGTCGGGGTTCAGGACATGCATCAGCCGATCGACCTCGCTCTTGGCCAGGGCGGCCCGGAATGGGTCGTCGATGAAGATGGCGAGGTCGTCGCTCAGGTCCACGATGCGGACGCCGCGGCGTTTGCGAAGCCGATCTCGACAGATGTTGACGAGGATGCGGTCGAACCAGGGCTCGAACTTGTCCTGGTCGCGCAGTGTGGCCAAGGCCTGCCAGCTGCGCGTCAACGCATCCTGGACCGCGTCCTCGGCTTCCGTGGCATCGCCGAGCAGATAGCCCGCCAGACGATAAGCATCGTCGAGGACCCGCTCGGCGAGATCGACGAACGTCACCTGACGGAAGTCGCTGAGGGCGAATGCGGCCACCACCGTGGCGCGCCTCCTTGTCGATTCGCTGCTTGCTGCCCGCGGCAGTCAGCAATCCAGACGAGGAGGATCTGGGTTTTGTTCAGATCGAGTAGATCGAGTATCGACGGCGAGCGATTCGGCACCGCTGGGGGGCACCCTGTTCAGGGCGTGGTGGGTCGGACGGATGACCACCGATGCGCCAGCGTCATTGTGCCGCCCCGAACGAAGGGTGGTAACAGCTGTTTGGCCGGACCGGCTCTCGAACACTCACCCCGTGACTGCTACGCCCCAGACCGGCCTCACACGTCTCGATTAGCCATCACGCGACTACCGAACTACGGGCCCGTCCGAGGCATCGGCTGACAGGCCTTCGTCGCCGCGCGTGCCCATCTTGCGGCAGACCATCCGGGAGTCCCAAACGGCGGGCCGGGCCGGGCCGTCCGTGGCCTTCTGGCCCGACTTCGATACCATGCGCGCGTGCCGGACTTCTACGACTTCGACCGCGCCAACGCCAAGCTGCCGGAACTCCGAGAGACGCTGCTCCAGCTCCGCGCCATGCGCAACGAGGTGGTGAGCGTCCGCGATCGCATCGTCGAGTTGAACGCGCCGGCCCTCGCCGGCGGAGTGGCTCCGACTCCCGCCGGCTCGAAGCGCGTCGGGGCAGATGAGGAGACGCAGCGGCTGCGCATGCGGATGCAGGGGCTGGTCGACCAGATGCAGGCCGCAGTCCTCGAGATCGACGGCTGGGGCATCCAGCTGCGCGAGATCGAGACCGGGCTCGTCGACTTCCCGGCCCTGGTCGCCGGGCGGCCCGTGTGGCTGTGCTGGCGCCTCGGCGAGGAGCGGGTCCAGTGGTGGCACGAGATCGCGGAAGGGTTCGACGGCCGGCGCCGGATCGAGGACCTCTTCTAACGGACGGGAACGCGGCTCCTCGGGCCGGCCGCGGAGCTACGGTCATGCAGGGCGACCGGCCGAAGGCCTACCGGCCGCTCGCGCCCGACCTCCGACGGGCCGCCCTCGAAGCCGGCTTGTCGGCCTACGACCGCGGCGACTTCTTCGAAGCGCACGAGCTCCTCGAACCGGCCTGGATGGGGACATCGAACCTGGCCGAGCGGGCGCTGTACCAGGGGCTCATCAAGCTGGCGGCCGGCTATGTCCACGCCGTCCGCGGCAATCCCATCGGCGTGGCCCGCAACCTTCGCGGCGCCCGCGCCCACCTCGACACTTCGCTGCGACTCGATCCCGACCTGGCCACCCGGTCCGGCATCGACCTCGCGCTGCTGCTGGTCCGTCTCGACGCGCGGCTGCGCGCCATCGAGACCATCGCCGACGAATTCGCCGCGGGACGCGGGCCACTGATCGACCTGATACCGGAGGCGCCGGCGGTACGGTGAGGGGCGGCGCGGAGCGGCGGCGACGAGCCGCGAGACTCCGCCTACGGTTGGTACAGCTCGGCCGATGCGAGCGAGCCCGATTGGCCGTCCGCGCCGCCCGCAATCAGGACACGGCCGTCTGCCAGAAGCGTTGCCGTGTGGGCGCTTCGCGCGGTCGTCATCGAGCCCGCCGAGCTGAAGCTGTTCGTCGCCGGGTCGTACAGCTGGGCCGCAGCGAGGACATCCTGGCCGACAATGCCCCCGGCGATGAGCACGCGTCCGTCGAGGAGCCTTGTGGCGGTGGACCCGGGCTGAGCGGCGATCATCGGGCCCGATGGGAAGAACTTGCCCACCGACGGGCTGTACAGCTCGGTTGAGGTATCGCCGCCCCCGGCCATCAACACGCGGCCGTCGAGCAGTAGCGTGGCGGTGTGGTACCCGCGTGCGCCGGCCATCGAGCCCGTTCGGCTGAACTTGCCAGTGGCGGGGTCGTACAACTCGGCCGACGCAGTCGGCGCACAATACTCGGCGTTGCCGGTGCAGCCGCCCGCGACCAGGACCCGGCCGTCCGCTAGAAGCGTGGCGCTGTAGCCCATGTTGGCTATCGACCTCGATCCGGTCGAGCTGAACTTGCCGGTCTTCGGATCGAACAGCTCGGCCGATGTCAGCGCTCCAGAACCGTCGGCGCCGCCGAGGATCAGAACACGGCCGTTTGACAGCAGCGTCGCCGTGGGTGAAAGGCGGCTGGTGATCAGCGAGCCCGTTGCCGTGAACTGGCCGGTCGCCGGGTCATAGAGCTCCGCCGGAGCGGTCATTCCCGACGTCGAGATGCCGCCAACGACGAGGACTCGGCCATCCAGCAGAGGACTGGTTGCGTAAGCCTGCCGGCCCGAGGTCATCGAGCCGGTCGCGGTGAAGGTGCCGGTCTTCGGATCGAACAGCTCGGCCGATGTCGATCCCATGACGTCGCCGCCGATGAGCAGCACGCGGCCGTCGGAAAGCAACGTGGCGGTCTGTCCTCGCCGTACGGTCGTCATGGAGCCGGTCCGGCTGAAGTGGGACACGGCCGTCGGCGTGGCGGATGGACCCGGCGCCGGACTGAGTTCGAACAGCTCGGGGCTGGACCCGCCGGGGACGAGGAACTGGCCGCCGACGATGAGCACCCGACCGTCGCCGAGCAGCGTGGCAGTGTGGCCGCTTCGCCTGGTCGCCATCGAGTCGATCGGGCTGAAGGTGCCGGCCACCGGATCGTAGAGTTCGGCCGTGGCGGTGGGCGGCGGGATGCTGAGGCCGGGGCGGCCGACGTCGACCCGATCGGGACTCTCCACGCGGACAAGGAGCGACAGAGCCGACGACCAGCCTCCGGCTATGAGGACGCGGCCGTCGGGCAGGAGCGTCGCCGAGTGACTGACTCGAGGCATGGTCATCGAGCCCGTGGAACGGAACTTGCCGGTAGCCGGGTCGTACAGCTCGGACGACGTGGATCCCAGGCTGTTGCCGCTGCCGCCCGTGAACAGGACCTCGCCGTCGGCGAGGAGTGTGGCCGCGTGGCCGCTTCGCCGGAAGGCCATCGAGCCGGTCGAGGTGAACGCGCCCCTATTCGGGTCGTACAGCTCGGCCGTAGCAAGGACCGTCGCCAGGTCATCGCCTGCGTACCCGCCAGCAATGAGCACTCGGCCGTCCGGCAGCGAAGTGGCCGTGTGGCCCGATCGCGCTCCGATCAGGGACCCGGTGCGGCTGAATTCGCCTGTTTTCGGATCGTAGAGCTCGGCCGAGGCGAGGTCTCTGCCGCCGCTTGAACCGCCCGCGATGAGAACGCGGCCGTCGGCGAGGCGGTTCGCGGTGTGACCCCAGCGCGCCTCGACCATCGATCCGGTTGGGCTGAAGGTCCCGGTCCTCGGGTCGTACAGCTCCGCCGAAGCCAGGTCCCCGTATCCGGCGGCACTGCCGGCCTCCCCTCCGGCGATCAGCACCCGGCCGTCGGCGAGGAGCGTAGCCGTGTGGCCCTCGCGGGCGTGAGCCATCGAGCCGGTGAGAGTAAAGACGCCGCGGGCCGGGTCGTACAACTCGGCCGAGGCCACGACATCCGAGCCGGCGTAGCCGCCGGCGATCAGCACGCGACCATCCGCCAGTATCGTGGCAGTGTGGGAAGAGCGACCGGTGGTGAGCGCCCCGGTCTGGATGAACCTTGGCGACCCCGTGGGCGAAGGAGTGAGCGTCGGTGTCTGCGCCGGGGTGATGGTGGCCGCGGGCGATGGAGTGGGACCGGTGCCGCAGCACGCGACCGCGACCGCGACCGCGATCGCGACGAGCAGGGCCGAGAGCCGGAGCCCGGCCGTTCGATAGCGAGATGTCATCGCCTGCCCCCTGGGATGCGCCCGGCCCCTTCCACCGCCAAGGGATTATGCGCTTGGCCGGTACCGGCTCGACACCTCGAGCTTGCGCTGT
This sequence comes from Chloroflexota bacterium, assembly GCA_003142755.1. Classification (GTDB taxonomy): domain Bacteria; phylum Chloroflexota; class Limnocylindria; order Limnocylindrales; family CSP1-4; genus Fen-1039. The sequence goes on from PLNK01000086.1 coordinate 19,627, forward strand.
ATGGTGCCTCTGCTGATTGATGCGAGTTGGCGGCGCGCCCGGTTCAGCCGGCTATCGAACTGGGCGCCGTGGCGGCCGCATCTCCGCGCGCCGGGCGGCCCTACTCGCCGACCACCTCGACGCCCGCCACTCCCCCAAACCGGCGCGTCATCACCGCCACCGCCTCCGGGTTCGAGTCGACGAGGAGGAAACGTCGGCCAAGCTCCAGCGCAGCGGCGCCGGCCGTGCCACTCCCCGCGAAGAAATCGGCCACCACTCCCCCCGCCGGGCACGACGCCGATACCACTCTCCGCAGGACCGCCACGGGCTTCTGGGTCGGATAGCCGGTCCGCTCGGCGCCCCCAGGCGGCACGATCGTCTGCCACCACGTGTCGGTCGGGAGCTTGCCGCGCGCCGCTTTCTCGGGCCCAACCAGCCCGGGCGCCATATACGGGATCCGCTCGACCGCCTCGGCGTCGAACCAGTATCGCTGGGGATCCTTCACGTACACGAGGATGTCGTCGTGTTTGGCCGGCCAGCGCCGCGTGGTCCTAGCGCCGTAGTCGTACGCCCAGATCACCTCGTTGAGGAACCCGTCCCGCCCGAAGATCGCGTCGCACAGAACCTTGGCGTAGTGCACCTCGCGCGGATCGAGATGGAGGTACAGGCTGCCGCTCGGCCGCAGAACGCGCCGGATCTCGACCAGCCGCGGCTCGAGGAAGTCGAGATAGTCGTCGTGGACGTCGACGTAGCTCTGGGCGCCCAGCTCGATCGTCCGATAGCGCCGCCCGCCGAACCCCGTTCGATCGCCCGTCTCCTCGTCGCGAACCGTCCGCAGCCGACGCAGGGTCTGCCGCTTGCCGGTGTTGAACGGCGGGTCGATGTAGACGAGGTCGATCGAGTCGTCCGGCAGCGAACCGAGCACGGCCAGGTTGTCGGCCAGCACGATTCGACCGACCGCGCCGCCAAGAACGTCATCACTGGACACAGCCTGAGGTTAGCAGGGGCTCGGACCGCGATGCGGGCGGCTGCTGCGCCTACCTCGGGAAGCTGCCCGTCAGCTTCTTCCAGGCACGGTGCGGGGCATGGAAGGCGGGCGTGCCGGGCAGGAACATGTACGGGCACAGACCCTGAACGACGCTGATCCCCTTCTCCTCGCACAAGGCCACGGCCGACTTGGTGGCCGCACCCGGTGCCATTCCGCCGTACATCCAGACGTGCTTCACGCCCGCTTCGGCGCAATCCGCGACGATCTGATCGGTGTCCTTCTTGGTGGTCACGATCAGCACGCCGTCGACGCCCGGCTTGATGTCCTTGACGCTGGCGAAGCACGGTTGCCCATCGATCTCGGTGGCGTTGCGGTTGACCGGGATGGCGTCGTAGCGGCGCTGCCGGAACTCCTGCCACAGCACGGTCCCGAAGCCCTTGGGATCGCGCGACACGCCGACGACGGCGATGCGCTTGAGGGCCAGGAAGTCATCAACTTGCCGCTTGGTGGTCTTCATCTATGTCCTCTGGATGTGGAACCTTCGGCTGGCAGTCTGGCCCCGCAGCCAACCTGTTCGAAGGGCTGGACGGCCCGATCCTAGGTTGCCGCGGGCTCGCTGACGTCCTACCGTCGATTGACGTCCGATCGACCGATCGAATGATTGCTTCCGACGGCCGGCGTCCCATCATCGACCCGATGGACCCCGGCCACCGACCGCAATCTGGAGGGCAAACCCAGTGGCAAAGGCGATAGTCGTCTACCGCAGCCATTCCGGCGTCACCCGCCGCTACGGCGAGGCGATCACCGCTTACCTCGGCACCAGGGGCCTGGATGCGCAGGTCGTGTCGGTCGGGGAATGCGACATGGCGTCCCTCGCCGGTACCGACTACCTGCTCCTCGGCTGCTGGACGAGCGGCCTCTTCGTGGTCCGACAGCACCCCGACGAACCGTGGCTGGCCTTCGTCCGCGACATGCCCACCCTCGCGGGGCCGAGGCCCAAGGTGGCGCTGTTCACCACCTACAAGCTCCGAACCGGCAGCCAGTTCCCGAAGATGCGGGCCGCGCTGGCCGGCAAGACGACCCCGCCGGAACTCGAGCTGCAGTCGCGCGATGGACGCCTGTCCGCGGCCGACGAGACGGCCCTCGATCGATTCCTGGCCTGACGCAGCACACCCGGGGCTGCGCCGCCGTCGTGCGGCTCAGAACCCTCGGCGGCTCACTGGACAGCCTGGATGATGCCCATGCCGATGAGCCCGGCGACCACGAGGATCGAGACCCAGAGCAGGACGCCGGCATACATCCAGACCATCAGCCGCCGTTTCGGCGCGCCGAGGATCAGGGCGACGGCGGTGCCCATTGGAGGAGCCATGAAGAGCGGCGACGCAAGCCCCCAACCCGGAACGCCGTAGCGGACCCATATCGCGTATATCCGACCCGTCCGCGGTCCCCCGTCCTTGCCCCGCTTCCGGAGCAGCCAGCCGCGTAGGGCGTCCCCAGCGTAGGCGACCATGGTCACGCTCACGATGGCCCCGGCCACAGTCATGAGCCAGATGATCGGCGCGGGCAGACCGAGACCCAAGCCAAGGGGAACGGCGAACCAGATCTCGACGACTGCCATGCCAAAGACAGCCAGCAATGGCATGTCTTCTGTTCTCCTCCTGGCGGGCAGCGCAGGATAGAGCAACTCGCTGGCCGATCGCAAGTTGGAGCGATCCGGCGTCGGCCGGGCCCGCGATGCGTGGCGCGGGTACCATTCGGTCGCTCAGGCCACGCCGGCGGCGGGCCGCTTCGTACAAGGGTGCCGACGATCATGTGGGACGCAGCAATAGTCGCGGCAGTCATCGCCGGGGTTTCGACGGCTCTGGCTTCCGTCTACGTACTCGTGTTCGAGCGCGCGGACGCGGAGATCGGTCGAGTGCTGAGGATCGCGGGCCAGCTCGCGCTCGCGGTGTGGTTCGCCTACTGGTCGTGGCAGACCATCGGCTCGTACTTCGAGCAGTTCCCCCTGCACATGGACATGATCGGCTTCGACGGCCGGATCTACCAGCACGCCGCCGGGACCTGGCTGGCGGGCGGGGATCCATGGACTTCCTACCTCGACCGACATGCCTGGGGTGATGGCGGGTACTTGCGCCTCTTCTTCGCGGGTCCGCCGCCGACTGTCCTCGCCTTCGCGCCCCTGACGTGGCTATCGAACGACGCCATGACCACGGGCTGGATGGCGCTTACGATCGCGTCGGCGTTCTACACGCTGCGGCGTCTGAACCTGCCGTTCTGGTGGATCCTGTTTCCGCCCATGGTCCAGGGCATCTTCGTGGGCAACCCACACATCCTCTGCCTCGCTCTGCTGCTGAGCGGCTCGAGCTGGTTGCGGGCGCTCGCCGTACCGATGAAGGCCTACGCGGCGATCCCCATGGTTGCCAACGGGCAGTGGCGGGCGCTGGCGATCCTGGCGGTTGCCGGGGCGATCTCGCTCGTCGTGTTCTGGCCACTCTGGAACACTTACAGGATCGACTTCTCGCAGATACAGGCCACGATCCAGGACGAGACCTGGGGCGGCTTCTCGGCCTATCGAAACGCGCAGATGTTCGGGCTGACCGCAGCCGCGCTGGCTGCCCTGGCGCTCATCGATCGGCGCGGCGCCGGCTGGCTGGCGGTGCCGGCGCTATGGCCCGCGGCTGAATACTTCTACGCGACCTTCGCTCTGCCGCTGAGGTCCCCCTGGCTGGTGGCGCTGCTGGCGGTCCCGGCAAGCCAGGCCGACGCCCACGTGCCCTGGGTGATCATCGCCTACGCCGTGGCCCGAGTCGTGTGGTGGTTCCGAGCCAAGCTTCGCGGGCCGGACGCTCTCCCCGCCTAGGTTCACCCGGGCCGCCACGGGCCCTATCCTTCTCGTGGGTCACGAACCAGCAGGAGATGGACAGTGGAGTACCGCAGGCTCGGCAAGACAGGGCGCACGGTCAGCGCCATCGGCTTCGGGGCGTGGGCAATCGGCGGCAGCTGGGGCGAGGTCGACGATGCCACGAGTCTTCGTGCGCTGCACGCGGCCGCCGACGCGGGCGTGACGCTCTACGACACGGCGGACGTCTACGGCGACGGCCACAGCGAGCAGTTGATCGGCCGGTTCCTCGGGGAGCGGCGCGGTGAGTCGCTCTTCGTCGCGACGAAGATGGGCCGCCGAGTGCCTCTCGACCTGGCGGCGTATACGCCGGAGGCATTCCGCGAGTGGATCGACAGGAGCCGAGACAACCTTGGCGTCGAACGCCTGGACCTGGTGCAGCTGCACTGCCTGCCGAGCGACACCTACTACCACCCGGAGATCTTCGCCGCCCTCGACGACCTGGTTTCTGCCGGGGCGATCGCGAGCTACGGCGTGAGCGTGGAGCGTGTCGAGGAGGCTCTCAAGGCGATCGAGTTCCCGGGCGTCGCGTCCGTGCAGATCATCTACAACATCTTCCGCCAGCGCCCCGCCGAGCACTTCCTGGCCGAGGCCGCCCGCCGCGACGTCGGCGTCCTCACTCGAGTGCCGCTGGCGTCGGGTCTCCTGACGGGCAAGATGACCAAGCAAACGGTCTTCGACGAGTCGGACCATCGCCAGTTCAACAGGCACGGCGAAGCCTTCGACGTCGGCGAGACGTTCGCCGGAGTCGACTACGAGACCGG
>PLNK01000043.1:0-101332 GCA_003142755.1 Chloroflexota bacterium
TCGGCCACGATCCGGTTGAACCGGAGCGTGTCCTTGGAGAGCGTCAGCCCCTCGAGGGCGCGATGGGCGCGGTGGATGACCGTGGCCGCCGGTGCCTCGTAGATCTCCCGGCTCTTGATGCCGACGAGGCGGTCCTCGACATGGTCCACCCGACCCACGCCGTGGGCGCCCGCCAGATCGTGGAGGTGCTCGACCAGGGTCACGGGGTCAGTCCGATCGCCGTCGAGCGAAACTGGCACGCCGCCCTCGAAGCCGATCACTATCTCGACCGGCGCCGGGGCCTTGTCGGGATCGACGGTCCAGCGGTAGACGTCTTCGCGCGGCGCTGTCCAGGGATCTTCGAGGATGCCGGCCTCGATCGAGCGGCCCCACAGGTTGACGTCGATCGAGTAGATCGAGTCCTTGGTGATCGTGATCTCGATGTTGCGGGCCTTGGCGTACTCGATCTCCTGCTCGCGGCTCAGACCCATGCCGACGCGCATCGGGGCGATGACAGCCAGAGATGGGTCCAGGGCGTGGGTGGCGATGTCGAAGCGGACCTGATCGTTGCCCTTGCCGGTGCAGCCNNGTGGCCAGCGGGTAGACGCCCTGGTAGAGCGCCCCGGCCTGTACGTGCGGCCAGCAGAAGTCGCGCACGAAGCGGTCGCGGCCGTCGACGACATAAGCGCGGCTGGCGCCGGCGCTGATGGCGCGGCGATCGACGTCTTCCTTGAGCACGCCGCCGCCGAGGTTCACGGTCAGGGTCACGACCTCGACGTCGTACTGCTCGCGCAACCAGGCGACGGCGACGGACGTGTCGAGTCCACCGGAATAGGCGAGCACCACTTTCTTCATCGAGGAGCCTCCGAATGCGCGAAAGGAAGTACGGCCGGCAGCCCCGAGGCGCCAGCCGGTTGATAGCTACCGAAACGAACCAGCCACCGCTCGAGGGCGGCCTCGGTTTCGAAAAGGACGAGCAGGGTGTTGTCGCCGGCGAGGGTGCCGACCTGTTCCTGCAAGCTCGATTGGTCGATCGCCTGGGCAATCGCGCCGGCAGAGCCCGGTGTGGCCAGGAGGACGAGGCTCAGGCCACTCCGCGCGATGCGAACCGGAATGTCCTCGAGCAGGCGATGCAGCCTGGAGTCGTAGAGATTGCCGCCGGACGCGTTCTCGGGCGTGGCGTAGACGTGGCGGTCGCCGCGCGGCACCTTAACCAGGCCAAGTTCCGTCAGGTCGCGGCTGACCGTGGCCTGAGTGACCTCGTAGCCGGCCTCGCGGAGCAGCTCCACGAGCTCCTCCTGGCTGCCGATCGGCGAGCGAGCGACGAGCTCGAGCAGTGCGCGCTGGCGGCGCTGCTTGACGTTGATGCTCCCGCCGTTGATGCCCCCGCCGTTGATGACCATCGCTGCCATGGCTCAGCCCTTGCCGGCCGGGGCCTCGGTGGCCTCGCGCGCGGCGGTTATACGAGTCCCGAAGCTCGGGTCGTTGAGGGCACGCGTCAGGGCGTGCGGGTCGGACGAATCGGCGATGACGGCCTGGGCCCCGGACCAGCCGACCGCCTGGAGGGCGGCCCGGATCTTGGGCACCATGCCGCCCTTGATGACTCCNNCGGCCGCGTCGCGGATGCCGTCGACGTCGGTCATGAGCACGAGCTGGCGGGCGCCGAGTCCGGCGGCGATGCCGGCGGCGGCGTCGTCGGCGTTGACGTTGCAGACGATGCCCTGCTCGTCGCGGGCGAGCGGCGCCACCACGGCCACCTGGCCGGCCACGAGCAGCGTGTCGAGGAAGTCGCGGCGGATGCCGACGACATGGGCCACGAGCCCGAGACCGGGCACGCGCTCGGCGATCATGAAGCCGCCGTCAACGCCGCTCAGACCCACGGCGTCGACGCCGCGGTCGCGCAGGTCGGACACGAGCTCGGAATTGACCACTCCCCGGAGAACGGCCGCGGCCACGTCCAGGGCCGCCTGGTCGGTCACGCGCAGGCCGCCCTCGAACCGACTGGGCACGCCGAGGCGTTCGAGCCATTCGGTTATGCGCTTGCCGCCGCCGTGGACGAGCACCACGGGACGCGTACGAGCGACTGCCGCGACCTCGTCGAGGACGTGCGCCTGGTCGGCGAGGGTCGTCCCGCCGAGCTTGAGGATGAGGACCTCGCTCATGTTGTGTACTCCGCGTTTTCCACAACGTAGGCTTCGGTCAGATCGCAGCCGAACGCCTCGCCGGACCCGCCGCCGAGGCCGAGGTGGAGGCGGATCAGGACCTCGGGCGCCTCCATCGCGGCCCGCACGGCGTCGCGGTCGAAGAGCAGGGGAGTGCCCTTGAAGACAGTCGTCCCGGCGATCGCGATCTGGAGCTTGTCCGGGTCCAGCTCGGGGGCACGGCCGGCCCGTGGCATTGCCTCGGTGTGGTGGAGGCCGGCCGCCTCGAGCATCTGCTCGTCGGGGAGGCGGGCGTTGCCGGCGGCGCTGGCCACGCGGCCCCAGTTGGGGTCGCGGCCGTGGATAGCGGCCTTGAGCAGGCTGCTGCTGATCACAGAGCGGGCGATGGCGCGGGCGTCGTAATCGTCGGCCGCGCCGCTCACCTGGCAGGTGATCAGAGTGGAGGCGCCCTCTCCGTCGGCGGCTTGCTGGCGCGCCAGCGACCGGGCCACGGCCTCGATGGCCTGGCCGAGTTGCGCCGCTTCGTGACTGGCCACGGCCACTGACGCCCCCGCCTGGCCCGACGCCACAAGGAAGACCGTGTCGTTGGTGCTGGTGTCGCCGTCGACGCTGAGCTGGTTCCAGGTTCGCTGGACGATCGGCGAGAGCAGCCCGAACAGGGTTGCCGGAGCGATGCTGGCGTCGGTCAGGATGACGCTCAGCATCGTGGCCATGCGGGGGTGGATCATGCCCACGCCCTTGGCGATGCCGGACACGGTGACCGTAGTCGGGGTTCCGTCCGACCCGGGCAACTCCAGCGCCGTGGTGGCCAGCTTGATCTTCGTGTCCGTGGTCATCATCGCGCCGGCCACGGCCTCGAGTCCGGCGTCAGTGGCCGCGAGTTGCGGGACCAGCCGCGCCAGTCCATCGCGGACCTTCGTCAGCGGCAGCCGCACGCCGATGACCCCCGTCGACAGGGCGAGCGTCCGCTCCGGCTTGGTGTCCAGGAGCGCGGCCAGGGCCTTGCTGACTTCGAGTTGATCGGTGTCGCCTTCCACGCCCGTTGCCGCATTCGCGGATCCGGCCGTGGCCACGATGGCGTCGGCCCAGCCGAACCGCCCGCCGCCGCCGATCTCGGTGGCGTTGAGATGGGCGCGGGAGAGCTTGATCGGTGCTGCAACGACCTGGTTGCGAGTGAATGTGGCAGCGACGGCCGCGGATTCGCCGGTGGTGGCGATGACGGCGAGGTCGGGTCGACCGGACGGCTTGATGCCGGCCGCCAGCCCGCCGGCGCGGAAGCCGCCGGGCAGGGCCGCGCGCTGCTCGACCGCCGGCAGCCTGTTGGGCAGAGCCGGCAGGTCGTCCGGGCGCACCTCGCCCGCGGTCGAGGATCCAACGGGACCTGGGTGCATCGGCTTCGTTTCCCTCCGAATGAGCGGTTCGGGCGGCGTTGGTGAGGTTCGGCGCTAGGGAGCGATCGGATACTGTCCGAGGCCGGTCGTCTCGGGCAGTCCGAACAGCACGTTGAGGGCCTGGACCGCCTGGCCGGCGGCGCCCTTGACCAGGTTGTCGATGACGCCCAGGGCGAGGATCCGCCCGCTGCGCGGGTCGACCTTCACGCAGATGCGGCACAGGTTGCTGCCGAAGACGTGCTTGGTCGAAGGCGGATCGGCCACGACCTGGACGAACGGCTCGTCGCGGTAGGCCTCGTCGTACAGGGCGTCCAACTCGGCCTGGCTGACCGGGCGGGTAGGGCGGACGTGACAGCTGGCCAGGATGCCGCGCGTCATCGGGATCAGGTGCGGCAGGAAGTCGACCGTGGCTACGCCCGGGTTTGCATCTCTGCTGGCCAGGGCACCGCGCTCGCCTTGCTGCTGGAGTTCTTGCTCCATCTCGGCGGTGTGGCGGTGATTGAACAAGCCATAGGCCTTGACGTTCTCGTTGACCTCGGAGAAGAGCAGGTCCGGCTTCGGCTCGCGGCCCGCGCCCGAGACGCCGCTCTTCGCGTCGACCGCCAGGTCGCCGATCAGCCCGGCCCGGGCCAGCGGCGCCAGTGTCAGGATCGTGGCCGTTGGGTAGCAGCCGGCCAGACCGATGATCGTCGCCTCTTTGTCCACGGCGGCGCGCATCTCGTCGCGGTGCAGTTCAGGCAGGCCGTAGACGGCCTGGGCCAGCAGTTCCGGCGCCGGGTGGTCGAACTTGTACCAGCGCGGGTAGTCGGCTGGATCGTGGAGTCGGAAGTCGGGGCCGATGTCGAGCAGCGCCGACCCGCGCGCGACCAGGTCCGCGGCCATGCCGGCGGCCACGCCATGGGGCAGCGCCGTGAAGATCGCGTCGGCTTCGGGTATGGCCTGGTCGATGACCAGACTCGTTGCGCCCAGGCTGGGGTGCGACGCCGCGATGGGCTGGTTCTCGCGGTTGCGGCCGTGCAGGCCCGCCAGTCTGACGTTCGGGTGGCCGAGCAGCAGTCGGATCAGCTCGCCGCCGGCGTAGCCCGTTGCCCCGACGATGCCGACGGTGATGGTGTCGCCGTGGCGTCCGGTCCGGAATGCGCGCGGCCCAAGATCTGGGGCGGCGGCCGAGGCGTTCTGGGTAGTCGACGAGGTGGCTGTCATGGTCGCAAGAGTATACGGTTTCGTGAATAGCTATGCAACCGCAACCCTAAACGTACCCGGCGGCGACCATCAGGACCCAGGCCATCATGAACCAGTGGAGCAGCCAGCCCCACAGGAACGATCGGGTCCGCCATGCAAGCAGCCCGAAGAATGCCCCGCCGATGAGCGTCGACAGCTGTTCGATCTCGGGCTTCCAGACATGCATGAGGGCGAAGGGAATGATCTGGAGCCAGATCGCGTCGGTGCCGTACTTGCGACCGAAGGCCCACAAGAGCCAACCTCGGAAGAAGAACTCCCAGGCGAACAAGTCGATGCCCGTGTCGATGATCAGCCGCCAGACCGGGCGCCCGTCGATGGTGCCGGTATAGTAGGCCTGGAAGTCGGGCAGGCGACCGACCACCCAGATGACCCCGGCCAGAACAACCACGCCGCCGATGACGATCGGCAGGCCGAGGCGCCAGTCGCCGAGACCGAGGCCATAACGGCGCGGATCTTCGCGCCAGACGAGCAGGACGATCGCGATCGGGATGATGAACTCGAGGACGAAGCGGTCGTACTCAGCCTGGACGAAGCGATTGTTGAAGGCGATGATCAGGATCACCGTCGCCAGAGCGACGACCTGGACGATGCGGGCATCGAAGTCCACGCCCCAGATGCGCCAGGTGGCGGGGGCGCGCCGGGCGGAGCCAGACTCGGGCGAGTCCGGCCCGGTCGAGTCCGGCGTGGAGGCCGTCAGGGCAGGTGGTACAGACACTCTGTCACGCTGTTCCAGTCCGCGCACATGACGCGCTCTCGGGCCGACCAGATGGCCTCCGCCACGCCGGTGGGGGCGGCGGCATCGGTTGCCTGGAGGTACCAGCGAGTGCCCGTGGCGTAGAGGTCGCCGTTGTTCGCGAGGCCGGTCACCACGGTCTTCGCCTTCGAGAGCATCAGGAACAGGGCGGCGTCACGGCCGGCGACGCTCTGCCCGGCCGGGACCGCCGCAGCAAACTGGCTCTGAATCGCCGGAAGTCCGTAGGTCGCGTTGCGTGCCCAGCCGCCGTACCACAACAGCCCCGGGGCGGCGGCAACTACCACGGCCGCGGCCACGACCAGATTGGCGGCCGGCCGCCAGGCGTGAGTCGCCCGACCGGCATCGGACGTGGGGGCCGCCGCCGGCGCGACCGCCTCGGACTCCGCCTCCGCCGCCCCGCGCTCGGCCAGCCGCTCGCCGAGCCAGCCGGCGAAGAGGTGCAGCCCGATGGCGGCGATGATCGCCAGAGCCGGAACCAGCGGCACTACGTAGCGACTGGGTCGATACGAGACCGCGATCAGAATCCCGAAGCCGAACACCGCCCAGGCGATTGCCGCCGCCGCGAGCCTTGCCTCCGCTTGGCCCAGGCGTCTTCGCAGCGCGGCAATGGCCACCAGCCCGGCCGCGCTCAGGCCGATCAGCGGCAGGAGCATGACGCTGAAGATGTTGTCGCTGTCGGTCGTGAGGTAGGCCTTCACGGAGTAGTAGAGGGCACTCGGCGTCAGGTGCCATTGATAGGCCGGCCAGATCTTCGTGTCGATCGCCACCGCCGACTGGTTCGGCAGCCAGATCAGGAGGGCCCAGACCACTCCGGCAATCGTGACCACCGCGCCCGATCCAACGATCCAGCGGCGCACGGCTCGATCGCGCCAGCCCCAAACCAGACCCATGGCCAGCAGGATCCCTGCCACCGAGAAGATGGCGCTCGGCTTGGCACCGATGGCGACCGCGTAGCAGAGCCCTGCGAGGGCGCCGCCGCGAAGATCGAGGCGACTCTGCCTGGCCAGCGTGAGGGTGCCGAGCGTCAGTCCCAGCACGACCAGGTCCTCCAGGAAGGCCAGCCGGCCGTAGAACAAGATCAGGCCGGAGGCGCCGAACGCCAGCCCGGCGAAGGTCGCCCAGGCTCGCCCGACCGCGCCACGGAGTCCCCACACCAGAGCCATGGCCGTCAGCGAGACGCACGCGATCGAGATCAGCCGAGCCTGGACGATGCCGACGCCAGCCACCTGGAACCACACCGCCTGCAGCAGGCTGAACGGCAGGTTGACCAGATGCAGGTTCCACTCGTCCGTGGTCCACGTGCCGAGTTGGACGAGGTTGCGGGCGTTTACGACGTTGAACCCCTCGTCAGTGAAGGGCGCCAGGCTGGCCGTCACCTTCGTCGCCGGGTCTGCCGACACGAAGGCGGTGAGCAGCGCGAACAGACCCAACCCGACCAGGACGGCCTCTGCCGGAAGTCGGCGCCATAAGCGGGACCGCGCCTGCCCCGTGGATTGGGACCTCGACGGTCCGCTCATTTCTGGAGCTGCGGGATGTTGTGCCACAGGATCCCGTACGTCACGGAGGCGATGCTGGCGATGATCAGGAACCGCTCCAGTCGACCCTTCCAGCGGCTCGATCCCATGGCCACCAGAACCACCAGGAAGGGCGTGAAATCGAGCGAGTAGCGGAAGCCGTACTGGATGTACCCGCCGCCGTAGTAGAGGAATGCCGGGATCGCGACCAGGGCTGCGGCTATCCACATCAGCTGCGCAGTGCGATCCCTGAAGCCGGCCCAGAGCGTAGTCAGGAGGGCGGGCGAGACCAGAACCATGGACAGTCCATAGGGCGAAGCCGTCAGGTAGGGGAACTTGTCCATCGTGTCGAAGGGCGCCAGCAGGGCCAATCGGAGATTCTCCGGGACCTGCAGAACGGAGAAAAGACCGAGCGATCGGCGAGCTTCGAGCCCTCCCTGGGGCAGGAACGAGAGGGCGTAGCCAGACTCGAGCGGCGAGCCGAAGCGGACCCAGTTGAACCAGCCGTAGAACGCGATCGCGACGAGGATCGGCAGGGCGAAGGCCACGGCGGCAGTCGCAACCGGCCGCAACGCCTCGCGTTTCTGCCAGAGCAGGGCGATTCCGAATGGCACGGCAGCCAGGATCGTGGTCGGTCGAGCCAGGAACGAGACCGCCAGGAGGGCGCCGAGCACGATCGGACGCCGCCGGCCGGCCCATTCGATCAGGAAGAGCGCCAGGGCCAGGAAGGATTCGGCGTGGGCCAAATAGTAGAAGTCGCCGAACACGGAGACGTAGAAGAGGAGCGAGCCGAAGGCGGTGAAGCCTGCGACCCAGTAGGCGACGGAGCCCTTTGCGCCGTAGGCTCGAGCCAGGGGCAGTGCCACCAGCGCGGCCGGAATACCCACGGCGATGCCGATGATGCGGCCGGCCAGGGCATGCAGGAGGTGGAACAGAGCGAACGGTAGATACGGCGCCAGCTGCAACGGCCCGATGGCCAGGTAGTAGCGGCCACCTATGGCGACCGAATCGACCGTGTCCTTCAGGGCCGGCGAATCGAGACGGCCCCCGACAGCCGCCTGGGCCAGGGTCATGATCCGGTCTTCAGGAAGGCGACGCCAGTAGATGGACGCGAGCATCGCCACGGTGTAGATGGCGGCCACTGCCAGGCAGAACAGGAGATCGCCTCGAGACAGGCGAATCCGGATCCTCGACTGGGGTGGCGCGGCCGCGGCTTGCGTCATCGCCGCGAAGTATAGGGGCCGCGGGTTGCCGCTTCCGGCGCGCGGGCCACGGGCCCGTCAGTCAGCGAGGACGTCCCTCATCGGGCCCGTGACGACGACTTCGGCCGACTCCTCGCTCCGTGGCACGCCGTCACCGCCCGGCCGATGGATCGTGTAGCAGTGGCTGATGCGGGCCGGTCCGCCGGCGACCTGGGCGCTGACCGTGCAGTACCTCGTGGCCGACAGCTCGATCGAGCGACGCACGGCCTCGGTATCGACATTGCCCTCGACGAGGTGTGTGACCGTGATGTCGGTGAAGACGTTTGGTGCCTTCTCGCGCTGGGTGCCCCTGACTTCGACCGAATAGCGATCGACGACCTGGCGCTTCTTCGCCAGGATGTCGACCACGTCCATGGCCGTGCATCCGGCGATGGCCGCCAGGACGAGCTCGGTCGGTCGCGGGCCCGTGTTGCCGCTGGCGTTGTCGACGACCACGTCGTGACCGGAAGTCGTTCTGGCCACGAATCGCATCCCGCCCTCGTGCCTCAGGCTGATCTGCTTCTCGCCCACGAGTTCCTCCTGCTACGCGAGTTGGCGGCGTGGCTGGGTTGATGGTGCCGATTTGGCCGAGGTCAGCCGACCGCCTGAGATACGCCCGGCGTGCCCGTCTCGAGCACTCCCTGGCGCGCGAACTGGGTCAGATACAACTCCGAATAGACACCGTTGGCGGCTAGCAGGTCGCTGTGCGTGCCTCGCTCGACGATGCGCCCTTCGACGACGACGAGGATCTGATCGGCCTCGCGCACAGTGGAGAGGCGGTGCGCGATCACGACGGAGGTACGGCCGGCCAGNNCCCGACAGCCGGTAGCCGCGATCGCCTACCACAGTGTCGAGGCCGGCCGGCAGGGATTCGACCAGCGGCATGATCTGCGCGGCCCGCAGCGCCTCGTCTATATCCTCGTCGGTGGCGTCGGGTTTGGCGTACCGCAGGTTGGCCCGGATCGTGTCATGGAAGAGGTGGGCGTCCTGAGTGACCACCCCGACCTCGCGACGGACCGAGTCGAGGGTCGCATCGCGCAGGTCAATTCCGTTGATGCGGATTGCACCCGAGCGCACGTCGTACAGGCGCGGGATGAGGTGGCTGATCGTGGTCTTGCCGGCGCCGGACGGACCTACCAGCGCAACTAGCTGCCCGGGCTGGGCAGTGAACGACACGTCGAAGAGGACCTGCTGGGAAGGCGCCTGGTCGAGCACCGCGACCGACTCCAGCGAAGCCAGGGACACTTCTTCCGCCCTCGGGTAGCTGAAGTCGACGTGCTCGAACTCGATCGTGGCCGGGCCGTTCGGGATGGCTACGGCGTTCGGCTTCTCGGCGACCATGGGTTCGAGGTCGAGCACCTCGAAGACTCGGTCGAAGCTGACCAGCGCGGTCATGATGTCAACCTGCACGTTCGACAGGGCCGTCAGGGGGCCGTACAACCGGTTCAGGTATGCGGTCAGCGCGACCACCGTGCCCACCTGCAGCGCGCCGTCGGCGGCAAGCACGCCGCCCCAGCCGTACACCAGCGCGGTGGCGAGCGAGGCAGTGAGCAGGATCGCGGCCATGAAGACCCGCGTGTACATGGCCTGCGTGACCCCGATGTCGCGGACGCGGCCGGCCTTCTCCTCGAAGCTCTGGATCTCGCGCAGCGGTTCGCCGAAGAGCTTCACCAGGAGCGCACCAGCCACGTTGAAGCGCTCGGTCATCATCGAGATCATCTTGGCGTTGAGGTTGTAGCTCTCGCGGGTGAGCGCCTGGATGCGCCGCCCCACCCAGCGAGCCGGCAGCAAGATGATCGGCAGGAGGGCGAGCGCCACCAGCGTGATCTGCCAGGACAGCAGCATCATGGCGGCGAGGGTGATGGTTACGCCGATGACGTTGCCGACCACCGAAGAGAACGTATCGGTAAACGCCTGCTGCGCGTCCAGCACGTCGTTGTTGAGCCGGCTCACCAGGGCGCCGGTCTGGGTCCTGGTGAAGAAGGCGATGGGCATGCGCTGGAAGTGAGCGAACACCTGCGTGCGCATGTCGAAGATGAGGCCCTCGCCGACTCGAGCGGAGATCCACCGCTGCCACAGCGACAGGATCACGTCGGACAGGGCCAGGACGGCGAGCAAGAGCGCCAGCTCGACTACGACGCCGGAGTGGCGGGGCAGGATGCCGTCGTCGATGATGGCCCGGTAGATGAGCGGGTTTGCGGCACTCAGCAACGCGTCCAGCACGATCAGCGCGAGGAATACCAGCAGCATCCGCCGGTATGGCTTCGCGAAGCGCGCGATCCGCCGCAGGATGCCCGGCGAGAGCTTCTGGGAAGTGATCGACTCGTCCCGGCGAAACGAACGCATCAGCCCCCAGCCGCCACCGCCGCCGCCCATGCCCCGACGCATGCTCATCGGCCGCGCCTCGCAGGCCACTCCGGGGCGTCGATCTGGACCAACGAGGTCGACAAGGGCGACTGAGCGTTCGGGAGTGCTAGTGGGCTTACGGTTGCCCTGCCGAGCGGCAAAGCGGCCTCCTGGCTATTTGTGCTAATGCGCGGTGGCGGCGCCAGCTGCGGCCCGGGGAGCCTCGTACGCTTCCTGTGCCTCGAGCCAGCGCTCGGCGTCGATTGCGGCGCGGCAACCCTCGCCCGCGGCCGTCACCGCCTGGCGGTAGCGATGGTCGTCGACGTCCCCGGACACGAACACGCCGTCGATGTTCGAGGCGGTGGTGGCGCCGTCGATCCGCAGATAGCCCCGCTCATCGGTCTCGAGCCAGTCGCGGAAGACGGCCACGTTCGGTCGGTGGCCGATGGCCACGAACACGCCGTCGAGGGGCAACGTCTCCTCGCCCGGCTCATTGGTCTTGCCGAGGCGGATGGCTTCGACGTGCTCTCCGCCCAGGATCTCTTCGACCGTCCGGTTCAGGTGCAGTTCGACCTTGGGGTGGCTGGCCGCCCGGGCCTGCATGATCTTGCTGCCGCGGAAAGCATCGCGGCGATGGATAAGATGGACCTTGCTGGCGAAGCGGGTCAGGAAGAGCGCCTCCTCGAGCGCGCTATCGCCGCCGCCCACGACCGCGATCGTCTTGTCGCGGAAGAAGAAGCCATCGCACGTGGCGCAGGCGCTCACGCCGCGGCCGCGCAGCCGAGTCTCGCTCTCGAGCCCCAACCAGATGGCCTCGGCGCCCGTGGCGACGATCACCGCCTCGGCCCGGTATTCGATCCCGGCCGCCCAGAGCCGGAACGGGCGACCGCCCAGATTCACCCGATCCACGTCCGCGTCGACTATCCGGGCGCCGAAGCGCTCGGCCTGCTTGCGGAATAGGCCCATCAGCTCCGGCCCCTGGATTCCTTCGGGAAAGCCCGGGTAGTTCTCGACCTCGCTGGTGATCATCAGTTGACCGCCGCCGACCACGCCGCCGATGACGATCGGTTCTAGGTTGGCCCGCGCGGCGTAGATCGCGGCCGTCAGTCCGGCCGGCCCTGAGCCCACGATGACGACCCGCGCGGACACTGCTCCGCCGGCGGTCGTGGCCGCCACCGGGGCCATCGAGGCCGTCTGGGAGCCCTCCGCAGGGGCGAGGAAGTTCAGGTTGAGGCCGGCCAGCGGGCTCTTGGTCTTGGGAGTGGTGTCGTCGTTCACGGCCTCATCCTAGCACGAGCTGGATACTCCCGGGGAGTATGGCGACCCGTCAGACGCCCCGGCCTAGATCGCCTTGGGCTCGATGGCGTGGACCTGCTGGATGACGTCGCGCCCCATGGTCTCGATGTTGCGAATGTCGTCGACTCCGGTCATGGAAACGATGAAGTGCTGGACGCCGACCGCCGCCCGGGATCGGAAGCTCTCGAGGATCTCGGCGGGAGTCTGCTGGGTGACGTCGACCTGGCCCAGGTTGGTCCGTTCGATCTCGTCGAACGGGCGGCCGATCTCCGCACACCGCTCGCGCAGAACTGAGAACTTGTGAGTCAGCTGGTCGGGGCCGCCGAAGATGTTGCAGGCATCGGCGTACTTGGCCACGAGTCGCAATGTCTTCTGCTCGCCGCCGCCGCCGATGAGGATCTTGGGATGTGGCTTGGCGATGACCTGCGGCGAATTGAGGAGGCGCTCGGCTTGGTAGTGCCGGCCGCTGAATGCCGCACCCGAGCCACGCTCGCCCTGCCACATGGCGTGGACGATCTGGAGAGTCTCGTCGAGCATCTCGAAACGCTCGCCCAGCGGCGGCATCGGGAAGCCGAGGCCGTGGCTTTCCTCCTCGTTCCAGGCTGCGCCGATGCCCAGATACGATCGCCCGCCGCTCAGGACATCGAGCGTGGTCGCGGCCTTCGCCCAGAGCCCGGCCTGCCGGTAGTGAACGCCGCCGACCATGAGCCCCAGGGTGGCTTGCTTCGAATGCGCGGCCATGAAGGCGAGCGCCGACCAGCCTTCGAGCATCGGCTCTTCGGGCCGGCCGACGCCGCGGATCTGATAGAAGTGGTCCATTACCCACAGGGAGTCGAAGCCGACCGCGTCGGCGGTTTCGGCGATCCCCGCGAGGGTAGGGCCGATGGCGGCGTCGCCGCCCGGCCAGGTGAACGACGGAACCTGGAGACCTATCTTCACGAGGTGCCTCCGTGAGCCTGGGATGCGGTCCGGCAGCCGACCGCAGGTCGCGTCTGAGGTGGTGGCCACAGGTTAGCACCGCAACCACCCGTGGCCCCGTGGGCGCCGGAATGTTGCACTTGGCACCTGGCGCGTTTGCGTCCGGCGGGCATCGCTGGTAGGGTGAGCGCGATTGACCGGCGTCCCGCTACCGTCCGTGGAGCCGCCCCCCCAAGCTGGAGCCCGTATTGCGTCAAGCATTGGCCTCAGTGAGTCGAATCCTCGACCGTCTCGCGCATACCCCGGTTGCCGCGAGCGATCGAACCGGTGCGTCGCCGCAGACCGACACCATCGACTCACTGCGCAAAGCCGTTGCCCTTCTGATCCGCCGCGATGGCGTCGCCCGGCTGGTCCCGGTCGGCGTCTGCGCGCTCCTCGTGCTGGCGGCTCTCGTCAGTTCGATGCCCGAAGTTTCGTCGGCTTCCGCGGCCGTCCGGCCCAGTAGCCAGCCGCAGTCGGTCGCGGTCGCGGCGGAGGATGTTCCGGAGGCGCGGTTCGGTCTTGGAGACGGGCCCCTCGCTACAGACGCGAGCGACCTGTACCTGGGCGATGGTTCGATCGTCAACACGCTCCAGAACCCGGGCGTCGGCATCGATGCGAAGACGCTGCTTCGGACCTACACGGTCAAGGCGGGCGACACGCTCAACCTCATCGCCGGCCGGTATGACCTGGCGACGTCCACGCTCTACTGGGCCAACAAGGCCAATCTGCCCGATCCCGCCTCGATCCGCATCGGTCAGGAACTCCTGATCCCGCCGATGGACGGCCTCCTCGTCCAGGTCGGAGCGAAGGACACGCTCGACTCTCTCGCCGCCAAGTACACGGTCTCGTCGCAGGACATCGTGGATGCCAACAACCTGCCGGACACGAAGCTGACTCTCGGCCAGACACTCATCATCCCGGGCGCCAGCGGCGGTCCGATGCCCGCGGCCAAGGCCGGCACGCGCGCCCCGAGCTCCGGCGGCTGGGTCTGGCCGGTCTCGGGCTCCAACTACATCAGCCAGTATTTCTGGTCCGGCCACCACGCCATCGACATCGCCGCCAGCCAGGGCACGTCGGTCGTGGCCGCCGTTAGCGGAACGGTGGTCCGGGTGGGCTGGAATGGTTATACGGGTGGCGGCAACGTCATCTGGGTCATGGAAGGCACCAAGCTCTACACCACATACAACCACCTGTCGTGGTGGGGAGTGCACGTCGGTCAGAAGATCTCGGCCGGACAGGTTATAGGCCGCGTTGGCGCGACCGGCGAGGCGACCGGCCCGCACCTCCATTTCGAGGTCTGGCTCGGCTATCCGTGGGGCCTGGGCACGGTTGCCAATGCGGTCAACCCCTGCATCTATCTGGCGGGCTGCTAGAGCCGTTCGATGCGGCCGGGCGCGAAGCGCGGGCCGAACCTCGGGGGCTTGATTCGGGCGGCTTCCAGGGCCAGCTCCGCACGTGGCCCCCAGGCCTGCGCTCGGACCGCCGAATCGTCCGCTTCGGTCCAGAGGCGCAGACTCGCCGGCCCGGCCGCGGTGCGGCGAGCGAGCTACACGCCGTCGCGGCCGAAGCGGATGGTCGGGTCGTTGGTGCCGTGGCGGAAGGGTTCCAGCGAGGCGCGCAGATCGATGGGCTCCGGGATAGCGAAGTGGGCCTCGAGCGGCGGCGCGTCCGCGCCGGGCGCGAGGGGCTCGGCTTCGGCCCCGCTCACTGGAACAGGTCGAACTCGCGCGGCATAAGAACGTCCGCGATGCGGCCCTCGCCGCGCGTCGGCCTGGCGCCCCTGACGATCGCGGCGGGTCGCCGCCCGGTCTTGCCGAGCGCGAGTTCGGCGGCCGTGGCGATCTCATCGGCCGTCGCCCGGATCGTGCTGCGCATGATCCGGCCATCCGCGTCTGGTGTGCCGCGCATGTCGTCGATCGGCAGCATGCCGCTGACGCCGATGGCCACGTCAGTGATGCCCCACCGCCAGGGCCGGCCGAAACTGTCCGAGATGATCACAGGCACGTCCACGCCCAGAGCGGATCGAACGGCAGCCCGAATCAGGTCGGCGGACGCGTCGGGGTCGGCCGGCAGCAGCGTCACCACGTTGCCGCTGCCGGGGCCCATGTTCGAGGCGTCGATGCCGCCGTTGGCGCAGATGAAGCCGTGGTTCGTCTCCGTGATCAGCACGCCGTGCGACATGCGAACGATGCGGCGGGCCTCTCGCAAGACGACCTCGAGCTGGCGGGCATCGCGATCCCAGCGCTCCGCGAAGGCCACGGCTTCGGCGCGGGGCTCTACCGCGGTCAGGTCGACGACGGCGCCTTCGGCTTTCGACACGACCTTCTGGGTCACGACCAGGACGTCGTCTTCTGCCAGCGGCAGCACCCTGTCCGTGGCTCGGACGGAGGCGATCAGCATCGCCGCCAGATCGTCGCCCGGGCGGACCTCCGGTATGCCTTCGAGGGCGATGACCGAGAGGCGGCCTTCGGGCGAACCGCCGGCCTGGGCCTCCCGCTCTTCGCTTGCGAAGCCTGCGCCGCGATCGGCCGTCACCGGCCCACCTCGTGATCGAGACCGAGCAGATCGGCCTCGAGCAGGTCGTCGGGCGTGTCGACATCGAAGCTGAGCGGCCCGTCGAGCTCCAGATACGATGCCCCGACGGCCTCGGCCGCGGCCCGGTGCGCCGCTCGGCTGCCCTCGCCGAATCGAAACTCGATCGCGTCCGGTGGCGCGATCAGGAGCGCGTTCGTGCCGGTCCCGTGGCGATCCGGCACCAGCACCACGACCGGCTTCTCGGGGGCGGTGCGTATCGCGAGCTCGGCTGCCTCGGCCAGCTGATCGATCGCCGAGGCCGCCACGCCGGGCAGGTCCGCGGGCAGGACCATCACGGCCGTTGCCTCGGGGCTGGCCGCGAACCGTGCCTCGGTCAAACCCTCGTTGAGCCCGTCCGCCTCCTGCAAGAGCGAGGCGGCGCCCATGGCCCGGGCCATTTCGAGCAGGTCGGCGTCCATCGACACGGCTACGACGCCCGCCAGCCGAGTGGCGGCCAGGGCCTCGTCGAGCGTGTGGCGGAGCAATCCCAGGATGAGGTCGGCGCGCTCTTCCGCATCGAGGGGCTCGCCAAGACGCGACTTCGCCCCGCTCAGCGATCGCACCGGCACCAGCGCCACGATGCGGCTCAGGCTGGTCTGTGTCATCGGCCGGCTTCCTTTGCCGCGGCGGGGTCGCCAGCACTTCGATCTTCGGCCCCGGCCGCACCCTGCCAGGCCGCCGCTGCCAGCATCTCGCGGGCAAGCAGGACTCTCGAGCCGGCGTCCGTCATGATCGTGTCGGTGACGACAACTTCGGGTCCGAGCGCCCTGATCGGCGCCGCCAGTCCCTCGTCGATGCGGTCGACGACGAAGACGTCGAGCAGGCCGGCCGCGACATAGCGTCGCGCCACGCCTAGCGCACTCGACTCCTCGCCCAGGCTCTCCATCATCCTGTCGGCCGGCCCTCGAAGGGCCCTGCCGCCGACGATGCCCGACACGCCCACCACGGGCACGCCCCGTCTGCGCGCAGCGATGATCTCCGCGAGCAACCCGGGAACCGCCAGGATCGGGCCGATTGAGACGATCGGGTTCGACGGGGCGACGACGATCGCCTCCGCCGCGCGAAGTGCGTCGCGGACTTCGGGTGTGAGCGTGGCGTTCTCGATCCCCTCGAACGCAACCTCAAACACCGATGGCTCCTGGCGGAGACGGACGAAGTAGTCCTGGAAGTCGAGCCAGCCAGCGGTCGTGCGGACTCGAGTTCGGACGGGCTGGTCGGTCATCGGCAGGACGTGCGACTCCAAACCCAGCGATCGAGCCAGCGCGAGAGTGACCTCCGTGGCACGAATGCCGCGGCGCAGCCGGTCGGTCCGAAACAGGTGCGTGGCGATGTCGCGGTCGCCCAGGCGGAACCAGGTTTCGTCGCCTAGACGCGCGAGCTGGCCCATCACCTGCCATGACTCACCGGCGATGCCCCAGCCTTGCGCCGGTTCGGCGATGCCGGCGAGGGTGTAGAGCACCGTGTCGACGTCCGGCGAGACGGCCAGGGCATGTACCTCGAGGTCGTCGCCGGTATTCACGACGACGGTCAGCTCGCCGGGCGCGAGGATCTGCTGCAGCCCATCGGCGAGCTTCGCTCCGCCAACGCCACCAGCCAGACAAACGACGCGCATGGTCCCTCCGATCGGCTGCGAGACCGACGACTCGATCCCGATCGATGGCGACAGCGTACCGCCAGCGGCGCTAACCCGTACTGGTCCGCTGGGCGGTTCGCGGCTAACCGCTACGCGCTTAGCTTAGGCAGAACATCCCGGCCGAACGCCTCGATCCAGGCCGCCTGGTTTCGGCCGACGTTGTGCAGGTAGATCTGGTCGAAGCCCAGGTCGAGGAACTTCTGGATATCGCGGCGGTGAACTTCCGGGTCGGCCGACATGAGCATTCGACCCTTGAAATCCTCGGGCCGCACCAGAGTGGCCATCTGCTCGAAATCGCGCGGCGAGCGGATGTCCTGCTTCGAGAAGCGCATCGCGCCGTTCGGCCACTCCGAGACGGCGTTGGCCACGGCCTGCTCGTCGGTCTCGGCCCAGGACAGGTGGAGTTGCAGGATCTTCGGCATCGACGCCGGATCCTTGCCGGCCTCGCGCGCGCCCTCATCGAACTTGCCGAAGACCATCTCGATCTTCTCCTCTGGCGCGCCGACGGTGATCAGGCCGTCGGCGAACTTCCCGGCGCGCCTGGCCGTGACGGGGCCCGCGGTGGCGATGTAGATGGGCGGCGCCTTGTCCGGCCGGGTCCAGAGGCGGCAGGTCTCCATCTTGAAGAAGCGTCCGTCGTGCTTGACCTCGTCGCCACCGAACAGCTTGCCGATGATCTCGATCGCCTCGAACATGCGGTTGATCCGCTCCGGGGCCTCCGGCCAGTAGCCCGCCACGACGTGTTCGTTGAGGGCCTCGCCCGAGCCGAGTCCGAGCCACGTCCGGCCCGGATACATGACCTCGAGGGTCGCTGCGGCCTGGGCCACGATGGCCGGGTGCATGCGGAACGAGGGGCACGTCACGCCTGGTCCGAGGTCGCCCTTTGTGCGAGTGCCAGCAACGGCGAGCACTTCCCACACGAACGCGGCCTGACCCTGGGACGGCGTCCAGGGCTGGAAGTGGTCGGCCGCCATGACGCCCGAGAAACCCGCCGCTTCCGCCTGCGCGCACAGGTCGAGGACCTCGCCGGGAGCGAACTGCTCGAGCATGGCCGCGTAGCCGATCTTCGCTCTTGCCATCGTCGCTTCCTCCAACCGACCTGTGAGCCTGGACCCGGCGCTAGCGACTGGAGAGTCGCTCGTAGACGCGCTTCGGGCGCAGGACGAAAGTGACCCGCTGTTCCTGCGCGAAGCCGGCGATCTGGGCGGCCGCTGAGGCTTCGTCCCTGTGATAGCGGTGCGCCAATCCGGCGATAACTGCCTGGCTGCGAACCGGATCCTCGTCGATCACGACCTCGCCACGGATCTCGAGGTAGTCGTACGCGTCGGCGACGACGAACGAGACACGCGGATCGCGGGCAAGGTTCGTCGGCCACTGGCGCCCGACGCGGCTGTTGAAGACGATCGTGTCGTCCTCGAGCGCATACCAGACGACTGCCTGGAGCGGGCTGCCGTCTGGGTTCAGCGTCGCCACGATCGCGAATCGGGGCGCCTCGAGATACCTCCGGGCGGCGTCCGAGAGGAGCGAGGGCGGGGCGGTCGGTTCGGGGGCGGTCACAACCCCGATGGTACGCCGAACTGTCGGTAGCGCGAAGGCCTGCCGACCGCGGAGACCGTCTGCGCCCTACCGGCTGGAGGCGGCGTGGCTCGTGACGGCTCCCTCCCAGCCGGCCACGGTCGTGATCACCCGTGGCAACGGGCGGATGTTCGGGACGCGGCGCGGTTGCGTAGGAATCATTGACGAGCGGCCGAGCAAGTAGCCCTGACCGAAGTCGACTTCCCGCTCCTGCAGGGCGAGGAGGTCGCGCCGATTCTCGATGCCCTCGGCCACGACCCGGGCGCCGATGCGGCGGCTGAACGAGACGAACGCCTCGACCAGGGCCTTCTTGGCCTCGCTGTCCTTGTTTCCGATGCGGTACACGATCTCGCGATCGATCTTGATGATCGACGGCTCCAGGGCCGCGATGACGGTGAAGCTGGCGTGACCCGCCCCCGCGTCGTCGATGGCGAAGCCGAAGCCGAGGCGGCGGAGGGCCCGGACCTGCTTCTTGAGGCGCGGCACGTCGGCGATGGCCTGCTGCTCGGTGCACTCGACCACGATCTGGCGCGGCGACAGCCCGACTCGGCGAACGCGATCCGCGAATGCCGCGGCCTCGAAGTGCGGCGCCAGCAGGCTGGCGGGCAGGAGGTTGATGCTGTAGCGAGCGCGCAGGCAGAGTGGCCCGGGCCTGGCAACCTCGGCGATGCGAGCGAGGGTCGTCTCGACCACGAACGTGTCGAAGTCGACCGGGCGCTTGGCCACGAGGGCGGCGTCCACGATGGCGCTGATCGTCTGCGGCTGCATCGGCATATGCGGCCGGAAGAGGCATTCCCACTCGTGGGCCTGCATCGTCTTGAGATCGACTATGGGCTGGAACTCGACGTGATGGTTTGCCTTGAGGGCGAAGAAGTAGTCGAGGACCTTGCGCTTGGCGATCTCAGGCGTCTCGTCTATGCCGATCCGGTCGCCCAGACCGGAGATCTGGACCGCGTTGCCCAGAGCCACGACGTATTGCTCGGCGACGGGCAGGGAAGGATCGACGTCGGCCAGGCCGAACAGCGAGGTGTCAGTGAGTGATCCGAGGAACGTCTCCGTCAGTTCAGCGGCGCGACCGATGATGCACCAGCCGGAATCAGCGAGCTCGATGATCCGAGCCTGCGGCAGTTCCTGCGCGATTCGTGAAACAAGTCGACTATCGCGCGACCAAAGAAGACGCTCGACCACCCCCAGTCGAGCTCGACCGAACCGCACTTAGTTCCTCGCTCACCTGAGGCCCCCGTGGCGCGCACCTTGGCCGGGAGACGGGACCGACCAATTAAGGGACCAGGTTGTCTCTGATATGGCGCTGCCTTGCGCTCGTCCTTGCATCTGAGGGTACGGGATCGCTCTGGGTAGTCCGTACCATACGATGAATTAGTACACTTGCAAGGGTCGTCGATGCATATGTATCCCAGGTTTTGCACAATTTGTCCATACCAAACTGCACAAACCCATTCGAGACCGGTCAAGACCGCATGCCAGGCGCCCACCAATTCTGTTGACTGGGAGCGACACGTTCACGATTTGTCAATACGTAGGTAATCCAGATGTTCCATCGCCGGCCCCCCGATTCGTGGCGTCGCGTCACCCGAGCGGGCGCGAACAAGGGGGGCACTACGTAGCTGGCCGAGGAGCCCGCCGACCGGAGAGCGCCCGCGATCTGGGCCCCGCAAATGGGGCCTGTCCGTCTAGAATCGGGTCCTGCGAGCGACCGCTGCCTGGTCGTCCGAGCCGCCGACCTGGAGTCCGCCGATGCCTCAGATCCACCTTCGTGCCGAATCGACGGACTACGCCCCCATTGTTCTGCTGCCCGGCGACCCGAATCGCGCCACTGGAATCGCGCAAAAGCTCGACGGCGGATTTGGCGCAGTTCGACAGGTCAACACCCACCGCGGGCTGCTCGGCTACACCGGGACCTACAAGGGCGTACCGGTCAGCGTCCAGACGAGCGGCATGGGCGCCCCGAGCATGTCGATCGTGGTTGAGGAACTACTCCGGCTGGGCGTCGAGCGCCTGATCCGGGTCGGCACCTGCGGCGGCATCGGTCGCGGCATCAAGACCGGCGATATCGTGATCGCCGCAGCCGCGTCCCCGGTGGACGGCGCGACGCGAACCTACCTCCACGGCGATCCCTACGCGCCCACGGCCGACTTCGGGCTGGTGCGTTCGCTCGTCGAAGCCGCCGAGAAGCATGGCCTGAAGCCGCATGTCGGCCAGGTGGCCACGGTCGATGTCTTCTACAACCCGGACTCGGACTACTTCGCCAAATGGCGGAGGCGCGGTGTGCTGGCGTTCGAGATGGAGACCTCGGTCCTGTACTACCTGGCCTCGAGGGCAAACGCTGCGGGCTCGAGCGTGGCCGCCGCCACGATCCTGACGGTCAGCGACCTCCTGTCCGAGGAGGCACCATCGGAGGAGTCGCACCTGCCTCTCGAAGAGCTCAACCGATCGATCGAGCGAACGATCGAGATCGCCCTCGAAGCCGGGATCGCCGGCTGATGGCCTCCGGTTCTGCTCCGGAGCCGAACGGCGAAGCGGCGGATCGGCGCCGCAAGCTCGGTCGATCGGATGCCTTCGGCCCTGAGCTCGATCTGGCGATCGACCTGGCGCACCAGGCCGGCCGGATCCAGATGGAGCGCTACGAGCGCCTGGAGCAGATACAGGCGAAGGGCCCGAGGGACGTCGTAACGGAGGTAGACCACCTNNCGGGTCTGGATCGTCGATCCGCTCGACGGCACGATCAACTACGCCAACGGCATCCCGTTCTTCTGCATCTCGATCGCGCTCGTGGCGGAGGGTCGACCCGTGGTCGGCGTGGTCTACGACCCGACCCGGGACGAGACG
Organism: Chloroflexota bacterium; assembly: GCA_003142755.1. Lineage (GTDB taxonomy): Bacteria > Chloroflexota > Limnocylindria > Limnocylindrales > CSP1-4 > Fen-1039. The sequence continues at coordinate 21,515 of PLNK01000043.1, forward strand.
TTCGCGGGGGCGATCGACGGACCGTCCCTTCGCAACGGCGCTCCGGTCCAGGTGGCCGACAAGGAGTTGCTCGAGGATGTGGTGGCGACTCTCGCGGTCGGCGGTCGGGGGACGGTTCGCAAACGCCGCGAGGCGCTCAAGGCTATTAGGGCCCACCGCTCAATGGGTTCGGCCGCGTTGACTCTGGCGTACGTCGCCTGCGGCCGGTTCGATGTCTACGCTCAGGGCGCTGGGCTGTCCGCCTGGGACGTGGCCGCCGCGGGGCTCATCGCCGAGCGGGCCGGTGCCACGGTGACCAGCCTGGATGGCGGGCCGTGGTTCGACCTCGCCTATCCCGCCAAGAAGTGGTCCTGTCTGGCCGCCTCGCCCAGGCACCACGCGACAATCCTGGCGATGCTCAAGTAAGCGGCCGGCGCGCTACGAGCCCGACGGATCCGTGTAGCTGGACTCGAAGAAGGGGTCGGCCAGCATCCCGCGGAAGGCTGCCAGGGCGGCGGGGCTGGAGTTAACGCGCCAGTCCAACTCCTTGTTGATGTTGTACCAGCTGAACATCTTGAGGGCCGGGTAGCTCCTCATCCGCGTGAATGTATCGACGATCCAGTCGGCCTTGGTCAGCTGGCCGTAGGTGAACTCGCCCGAAGCCATCTCGGAGATTGCGATCGGCTTGTCGGCCAGCGAAACCAGTCGTTCATACACGACCTTGAATACGGCGTCGAAGTCCTGGAACGGTCGGCTGCCGCCCCAGTGATCCTTGGGGTACCAGTTGTAGCCGTCCATCCCGAACCAGTCGACGTAGTCGTCGCCCGGGTAGTAGTTCTCCATGTCGTTCCAGGCTTCCGTCGGCACGTCCGCGGTCGGGCCGTGGGGACACCACAGCCACAGGACGTTGTTGGCCTTCGCGGCACGGAACCGGTCGACAACGTACTTCCACACCGCCTTGACCCTCTCGGGCCCCCCGACGGAGCTGCCGTTCTTGAAACCGCCCCACGGGTGCCAGTTGCCGTTGAACTCGTGCAAGAAGCGGATCAGGATCGGGTCGCCGCAGGCCGCGGCCCCGGCCGCAAAGGCGTCGATATAGGCGTCGTGCTTGTGGGCCAGGACGTCGTCGAGCCCCGTCGACGTGGTGTCGTCGTTGCTTGGCGTGGCCAGCTGCCAGAAGAGCTCCCAGGTGAGCTGGGGGATGGACCCGTGAGAGATGACCGTCCGGCACGCCTGCATCGGGAACGGGTCGTCAAAGGTCAGGAACCACAGCACCTGGGCCAGCTTCCTGCCGATCAGCCGCTCGTAGGCCAGTAGTCCTGCTTCACCGTTGGCCGGGAAGCTGGCATCGCCGTCATGTGTGAACGCCCCGATCATCATGCCGGTACCTTCCAGGGCTGGGCCACATTCGTGTCGGAGTGGTTCCCCCGACCGGAGCCTAGCGGGCAGGTGCGGTAGCCGCAAGCAGTGGAGCACCGGTGCGCTGACGGTACTTCCGCGGGCGATCGATGGTGCGGGCGAGGTCGGCGGCCCCGACTGGCGCGGGCGACCGATCGATTCAATCCCGCCAGAGGTGTGGGCGCTCGGCCAGCCGGGGCTGACCGAGCTCGTCGCACAGGGCAACGAACGCGGCCCGGCGCGCACCCCGCCAGCGCAGTTCGTCGGGATCGCGCTGGGGCAGGGGCACGTCCTTGACAAGAGTGGCCAGGCGCCGGAACAAGATGGCGTCTGCCCAGCCCGCCCGCAGAGTGGCGTTGAGGGTGGCGGGTGAACGCACGTCCACGTGCCACTCCCCGACGTTCGCGGGGATGGCTTCGAGGTGTTCGAACCGGCCCAGGACGGCGGCCGCGGACTTGGCGCCCCAGCCTGCCAGGCCGGGGAAGCCGTCGGCCGAGTCGCCCACGAGCGCCAGGTAGTCTGGGATCGAAGCCGGAGCCACTCCCCAACGGGCCGCCACGGCGGCTTCGTCGATCGTGTTGTCGCGACGCCGGTCGCGCATGACCACCCGCTCGCCCCGAACGCACTGCGCCAGGTCCTTGTCGGGCGTGCAGATGATCACCCTGTCCACGCCCGGGAATGCGGTCCACAGATCGGCCGCCGTGGCGAGGGCATCGTCGGCCTCGAACTCCACCATCGGCCAGACGACGAGTCCGAGCGCCTCCATCGCCCGTTCGGCCAGGGAGAACTGGGCCAGCAGCGACGGCGGAACGCCGGCCTCCGTCTTGTAGCCGGCGTAGAGCTCGTTCCGGAATGAGCGGATGACGTGGTCCGTGGCGCAGCCCACGTGAGTTGCGCCCTCGTCTCGAAGCAGGCTGAGCAGCGTGTACATCAGCCCCACCACCGCCCCCACGTCGCGGCCGTCGCGAGCATATGCCCCCGGCCTGGGCGCGTAGAAGGCGCGGAACAGCTCGTACGTGGCGTCGACGAGGTGGAGCTGCATCGCCCGGCTAGCTCGCGGCCTCCCGAGCCCCAACCAGAATGACGCCCGCCGCGGCCAGCCCGTCGAGGGCGGCTTCGCCGTCACCGGCCTTGAGGTCGACCGCCCGCACCGCGGCGAGCAGGACTGCCGTTTCGTAGCCGAGCCGCACGCCGTCGAGCGCCGTCGCCTTGACGCAGTAGTCCGTGGCGAGTCCGCACACCACGAGGCGTCTGACGCCGCCCTGGGCAAGCGTCGAATCGAGTTCGGTGGGGACGGACATGCCGCCGGAGGGGTTGCGCATGGAGAAGCCCGAATAGCCGTCCTCGCCGTGGATGCCCTTGCGCACTACTGGGCCTCGGACCGACAGATCGGGATGCAACTGGGCGCCCCAGGTTTCCCCGACGCAGTGGACCGGCCACATGCCGCCGTCCTGGGCGAAGTGCGGCGTGTGGGCAGGGTGCCAGTCCTGGGTGTAGGCAACTGCCGAGCCGGCGGCCAGGGCTCGCTCTATCTCGACGTTGACGAGCGGGACGATCGCCGCCCCGCCGCGGACCGACAGGCTTCCGGAAGGATCGGCGAAGTCATTCTGCAGGTCGACGATGACAAGGGCCACCTGGGGTCCGTATCGAGTCTCGGCCTCGGCGACGGCCCACGCCCCCTCCCGCGGCGACTTCCAGCTGGGGGTCATAGACCGGCGTTCCTCCGTCGTGCTCCTGTCGAAGATCGGTGTCAGAGGGTCCTTGTACGCCATGCCGTCCAGACGCGCAAGCGACCCGTTCGGCCTGCGGACCTATCACTTGATGGGGCTAGCCGCCGCCTGGTCTGCAACGCCGATGCAACGGCGCTGGCGACGATGACGAGGCGATCGTCAGGTGACGCAATCTACTCTTTACGTAAGTTCCTCACTCTGAATCGTATTCCTGACGGAGACGCCGGTGACGGGGCGTCTTCTTATGAAGCAAGCGGCCCGGGTCCCCCTCCTCGGGCCGCTTGTCTGTGCCAGGGCCGAGGCGGAGCCGGCGTCAGGTCCGGGAGCGCTGCGGTGGGCGGCTCTGGGTGTAGCGACTGGCAGCCTCGTGGTCCACAGCTGAGCTGCCCATGTGACCGTCGGCGCCACCGGCTCCGCGATCCTCATCGACCTCCAGCAGATAGCCGATGCCCTGGAATGTCTTGATACGGCCGGGCTCTCCCGGCTTTGCACCCAGCTTGCGGCGGACGCGGCTGACCCAAACCCGCAGGTACTGCAGGTCGTCCCGATACTCCGGTCCCCAGACCTTGGTGAGCAGCTCCGTGTGGAGCACCACCTTGCCCGCGTTGGCCGCGAGGTGCTGCAGTAGCAGCCACTCGGTCCGTGACATCTGCACCAGCTCGCCGCCGCGAGTCACGATGCGGCGTTCGAGATCGATCTCGACGTCGTCGAAGCGAACCACGCCGGTGCCGGTGCTGATGCCAGAGGCTCGCCGCAGGACGGCCCGCACGCGAGCCGCCAGCTCGTCGAGGTGGAACGGCTTGGCCACGTAGTCGTCGGCGCCCAGGTCGAGGCCCTTGGCCTTGTCGGATGCGGAACCCCTGGCAGTGAGCAGGATGACCGGAACTGACCGTCGCTCGCGGATCTGGCGCATGACCTCGATGCCGTCCAGGTCGGGCATAACGATATCGAGCAGCACGATGTCGGGTCGGACTTCCTCGGCCTTCGCCACCGCCTCGACGCCACCGGACGCAGTCACCACGCGGAAGCCCTCGTCGGTTAGGGCCATCGACACCAGCTTGGTGATGCGCGGCTCGTCGTCCGCCACCAGAACCAGTGGCTGAGTGCTCATCTGCCCCGCGAACCTCCCGCGACTCGACTCCGGCCGCTTGAGCGACGACGTCTGCGCCGGTACCCGTGCCCCGCTACTGTGCGCCGATTCGCCACACCTGGCGAGAGGCAATCGGTTCCGCCCAACCTGATGCCGGTGGCGCCGCCGGCTAATCGCGCCCTGCAAGCGTCCTCTTCGCCCACGACATGGTCCGCCCTGCGAGCCCACGATACTTTCGCCGACCGATCGGCTAACCTGCAAGTCGGGTCCAAGCCGGATCCAAGTCTCAAGAGGCCGCCGCCGGGCCCGGAGAAGCCGCCGCGCCATGTACTTCGACGAGTTCAAGCACCAGCTACCCGACATCGATCCCTCCGAGACCCAGGAGTGGCTCGACGCGCTTGATCAGGTCCACAGCCAGGAGGGGGACGAGCGCGCCCGGTTCGTGCTCTACAAGATTCTCAAGCGTGCGCGACAGCTTCACGTGGGCTTGCCGCCGCTGACCCAGACCCGCTACATCAACACCATCAGCCCCGAGCAGGAGCCGTTCTTTCCCGGCGACGAGGAGCTCGAGCGGCGCCTGCGACGGCTGATCCGCTGGAATGCCGTGGCCATGGTGCTGCGGGCGAACAACCGGGCGCCGGGTATCGGCGGGCACCTGGCCACCTATGCCAGCGCGGCCACGCTCTACGAGGTGGGCTTCAACCACTTCTTCCGCGGTAAAGACGACGGCAGTTCGGGCGACCAGATCTTCTTCCAGGGGCACGCGGCTCCGGGCATCTACGCGCGGGCCTTCCTGGAGGGCAGGCTGACCGAGGAGAACCTGGACCACTTCCGCCAGGAGGCACTGTCGGGCATGGGGCTGTCGAGCTACCCCCACCCGCGTACGATGCCGAACTTCTGGGAGTTCCCAACGGTGTCGATGGGCCTGGGGCCGATAGCCGCCATCTACCAGGCTCGGTTGAATCGCTACCTGGCCAATCGAGGCCTGGCCGACACCTCGGCGAACCGTGTCTGGGCCTTCCTCGGCGACGGCGAGATGGACGAACCCGAGTCGATCACGGCTCTCTCACTCGCGGCCCGCGAGGGCCTCGACAACCTGACCTTCGTCGTGAACTGCAACCTGCAGCGGCTCGACGGGCCGGTACGGGGCAACGGCAAGATCATCCAGGAGCTCGAGGGGCTGTTCCGCGGCGCCGGCTGGAACGTGATCAAGGTGATCTGGGGCCGTGAGTGGGACGACCTGCTTGCCCGGGACGTCGAGGGCGTGCTGGTCAACAAGATGAACGACACCGTCGACGGCGAGTTCCAGAAGTACTCCGTGGCCGGAGGGGCCTACATTCGGGAGCACTTCTTCGGCCCCGACCCTCGCCTGCGGCGGCTCGTCGACCACCTCTCCGACGACGAGCTGGCCCGACTCCGCCGCGGCGGTCACGACTACCGCAAGGTCTACGCCGCGTATCGCGCCGCGACCGAATACCGCGGCGCACCGTCGGTGGTCCTGGCCCATACGATCAAGGGCTGGGCCCTTGGACCGGGTGTCGAGGCCCGCAACATCACCCACCAGGCGAAGAAGCTGTCCGAGGCCGAGCTGCGCATCTTCCGCGATCGGCTGGAGCTGCCGATCCCGGACGCCAAGCTTCACGATGCGCCCTACTACCACCCCGGCCCCGACTCGGACGAGATCCGGTACATGCTGGAGCGGCGGCGNNAACCTGATCCGCGATCCTCAGATCGGCCGCCGGATCGTGCCGATCGTGCCGGACGAGGCCCGCACCTTCGGCCTCGACCCGCTCTTCAAGGAAGTGGGGATCTACGCCTCGGGCGGCCAGCGCTACGAGCCCGTCGACTCGGACCTGGTGCTCAGCTACCGCGAAGCGAAGGACGGCCAGGTGCTCGAGGAGGGCATCACCGAGGCCGGTGCGATGGCCTCTCTTCAGGCCGCGGCCACGTCATATGCCACTCACGGCGTGCCGCTGATTCCGTTCTACATCTATTACTCGATGTTCGGGTTCCAGCGGACGGGCGACCAGTTCTGGGCCCTTGCCGACGAGCGAGGCCGCGGCTTCGTCATGGGCGCGACCGCCGGCCGGACTACGCTGATGGGCGAAGGTTTGCAGCACGACGANNGAGCTGGCGTCGATCGTTCGCGAAGGCATCGACCGGATGTACGGCCACGGCGAGTCGCAGGGCGACTCGCAGGGTGAAGAGGCGCTGGGCGCCTCTTCACACGACGTCTTCTACTACATCACGCTCTACAACGAGAACTACTCGATGCCGAAGCGGCCCGACGACCTGACCGACGAGCAGATCGCGCGCGGCATCTACCGCCTGCTCGAAGCGCCGGCTCTCGGCAAGGCCGCCCGAGTCAAGGGCAAGGACGGGCAGAAGGCCGCCGCGCCGGTCCGGCTGGTCGGCAGCGGCTCGATCCTGCAGCAAGCCGTGGCGGCTCGGAACCTGCTCGCCGAACGCGGCATCGCGGCTGAGGTCTACAGCGCCACTTCCTTCCAGCAGCTCCGAGTCGACGGCCTGGCCGCCGACCGTTGGAACCGGCTACATCCCAGCGAGAAGCCGCGAGTGCCGCACGTCGCCGAAATCCTGCCGGCCAATGGCGGCCAGATCGTCATCGCCACGGACTGGATCAGGACCTATCCGGATCTCGTCGCGCCGTGGCTGCCCGCCTCGCGCATCGTCCTGGGGACCGACGGCTTCGGTCGGTCCGACACGCGCGAGACGCTCCGCGAGCTCTTCGAGATCGACGCCCCGCACATCGCCGCCGCCGCAATCGTGGGCCTGGCTCGCGTCGGTCAGCTCGCCGCGGTCGACGCTGAGACCGCGATCCGCGAACTAGGCGTCCATCCCGACGCGGTGGATCCACTCGCCCTCTAGGCGGCGCGGCCCAAATCGCGTGAACGAACCGCCCCCATCGGCCCGTCGTATTGGGCAAGATGGACGCGCTGACAGATGGTGCAGGGAGGTTCGACAGACTCGTGGCAGGTGGCTCCGCGACCGAGGAGGTCTTCGCCGCGCTGACCCGGCGGAACCTCGACGCGGCATACCGGCTGGCCTGGGCGATTCTCGGCAATGACGCGGAGGCGGACGACGCGACGCAGGACGCCTTCGCGCTCGCCTGGCGCAAGCGCTCGAGCCTGCGCGAACCGGATCGGTTTGAGGCCTGGTTCGGCAGGATTCTCGTCAACGTCTGCCGCGATCGACTCCGCCGCTCCGACGGCCGGGTGCGTGCGCTCGAGGAGGCGCCCGAGCCGATCGTCGGAGACTCAACCGCTTCCGTATCGAGCCGGGACGCCATCGGCCGCGTCCTGGCCCGCCTCGACGCCGACCACCGAGTGGTCGTGGTCCTGCGCTACTGGGCGGATCTGCCCATCGATGAGATCGGGGTCAGGTTGGGGATTCCATCGGGCACGGTTAAGTCACGTCTCCACAGCGCGCTGCGGTCGATCCGGCCGAGGCTGGAGGATCCGCGATGAACTCCCATCCCGACCGCGAACCCGAACTCGACCCCGTCCTCGAAGCCGAGGTCCGGGCGGCTCTGCGGCGATCGATCCAGCCGCCGGCCGCGCCGAATCACGTCCGCAACGCGGTCGAGGCCATGGCCGCGAGCCACGGCGCGACGGCCGGAGCGCATGGCCGGGCCTGGCGCGGAGCGTCGGCCCTGGCGAGCATGGCGGCAGTGGTTGCCGTGGTGGCGGTCATAGGCGCGAGCCTGATACTGCGAGGGAGTGGCCCGGCGGTGCCCACCCCCCGGCCGACCGTCGGGACTCCCGGCCCCGTTCTGCCCGACCCGAGCCCCGGGCAGAAACTCGTGACTGCATTCAGCTGGACCGGCGACGGGCTAACTGCCTGGGCCGGCAGTGGCGACGGCACGATCAGATTCACCGCCGACGGCGGCGTCACGTGGTCGACACCCGTCGCCGTGCCCGTACTCTCCGATTTATCCGCGGAGAGCAGCCTCGAATTCGTCGATCGGCTCCACGGCTGGCAGACGTCCGAGATCCGCGTGGCAGGCGTGTGGCATCTGAAAGTTCAGCGTACGAGCGACGGCGGCCTGACCTGGGCGACCGCCGAAGTGGCGACTCTCGCCGACGAGCCCGGGCTCGGTCTCTGGGTCAACACTCACCTCATCGATGCGACGCACGGGGTCTACATGGTGAGCAGACCGATCGAGCCGCAGCCGGCCGCGTCGCCATCACCGGACGCGACGCCGTTCCGCGGGCCGGAGACATTCCGGGACTGCACCGAATACACCACGGCCGATGGCGGCGCCACCTGGACCGGGCCGACGCCGACGGTTTGCGGCACGGCCGGGCTGAAGTGGGTGAACGGCAAGGTCGGCCTGTTCGTCGGCGGGCTTCCCTCGCGCGACGTCACCGTCACGCTCGATGGCGGCCTGACGTGGCGTAAAGCCGAACTGCCAGGGATGTCGCCCGACCAGACTCTGTGGAATCCCACGCTGGATATCGACGATCGCGGCGTTCTCCACCTCGTAACTACGGTGGTGCCGGCCAGTGAGACGTGGTCCAGCGCCCCCGTCGTGGGCTACGCCAGTGCGGATGGCGGGTCGAGTTGGGCCCAGGAGTTCCGCTCCGCGACGCCGGACGGCATGGGCCTGGGCAACTGGACGTCAGTCCTGGCGCCCGGCCACTACCTCTCGCTGCATCAGGTCGGAACGGGCATCCCCATGCAGGACGACTTCGTCGAGTCGCTCGACGGAGGTCGGACCTGGCGCGAGATCAAGTCGAGCGGCTTCTCGGAGGCGACCTATATGTCTTGGGCCGACGAGATTCACGGCATGCTGGACGGCATGCGGGACTGCCCAACCGGCCAGACCTGCGACCCCGCGGGCACCAGTTCGGGCGCGGTCTTCCTGACCGATGACGGCGGCCGGACGTGGCATCAGCTGGCGTTTGATTAGCGCTCGCCGGCCTCGGCAGTCGCGGCCACGCCGTCGGTCTGGCGCTCTTCCTTCAGCTGCTTCATGCGCCGCTTGCGCCGGGCCAGCGTCTCGGGGCCGGGCGGCAGCAGGTCGATGACGACTGCGCCGGTGACGTTGATGACCGTCGTCGGCCCGACCTGGTGCTTCCATTCGTCGGCCGCCGCGAGTGGGGTGTGGCCATGCAGCCACAGCGTTGGCTCGAGCCGGTTCATCAGCCAGTGGTAGCCTTCGAAACCGCGATGGTAGGCGTCGGTGGGAACGTCGCCGGTGCCCCGAGGTGGCACGTGGCTGAGCACGATCATCGGATCCGCCTTGCCGAGCCGCCGCGTCGCCAGACGAAGGGCCTGGTTCCAGGCCGCCCGCTCGCTCCGATTGCCGTACTTGCCGCGCACCCCCGGCCAGGTCAGACCCGCGATGGACAGGCCGGTACGGTGGAGGACGGCTGTCGAATGGATCGCCTCGGGGCAAAAGGCCGAGCACTTCTTCCAGCGCTCTTCGGTGTCGTGGTTGCCCTCGACGTAGATGAGCGGCGCGTTGAACCCGTCGGCGATGAAGGACAGGTCGTCGCAGTCGAGATCGCCGCAACCGACGATCAGGTCTACCGGCGCCACGGCTTCCCGGTTTCGGGCCTCGATCAGGGTTGGCTCGAGCATGTCCGACACGGCCAGCAGCCGGATCGGGGCGCCATCGCGGTCGCGAAATGGCGCCGGATCGGGCCATTCGAGGGCGAGGCGTCGAGTCATCTCAGTCCCACGACCACGTATCGCGCCGTGGCGCTCGGTCGGGGCTGGACTCGTCCGTGGCCGGGGTGTCGGGCTCAAACTCGTCCGTGGACGGCTGATCGGCCTCGACCAGGACTGCGGCTTCATCGCCCGACTGCTGCTCGACGTGGCGCATCCCCATTGCCGGCCGGTGTCCCTGGGCGGCGGCCCGCATCTCACCCGTCTCACCGAGATAGGACAGCAGGTTGCGCGGCAGCTCGCTCGTCTGGCCGTCGAGCGCCACCAGCTCGGTGACCATCGCGTCCAGGCCGACGCCGTTGGCGTAGAGCGTGACGGCGACTCGGTTGTGGCCATCGACGACCCAGTAGTCGCCGTCGTACTTGATCAGGTCGACGGGCGGCAGCGGCTGAAGCTTGTCGTTTGCGTCGCGCAGTCGGCGCCAGCGGCCCTCCCAGTTCTGGCCCCGGAATGGCTTGAGCGGCAGGAAGTCACCACCGCGTTGGGCCGCTCCTGCCACCGCCGTGCCCCGGATGTCCTCGACGGGCACGAACCGCATGCCGAGCTCGCGCGGTGAGGCCTCGCGCGCCTCCGGGTAGACGTCGTAGAGATTGGCCAGTGGCTCCCGGGCCATGCGATGGAGCCGTCGTTCGACCGAGGCCTGGCGCACGGACATGCCCTGGCTGGCGGCCACGAAGACGGTGCCGATCGCGTCGGCAACCGGTCCGGCGACGTTCTGGAAGTGGCCGACAATGCCGACGGAGGGCTCTTCCGGCTCGATCGACTCGGTCTCGCCGGGATCGACATCCTCGAAACCGAGCGGCTCGTCCGGCGATCGCTCCCCATGCCAGACCAGCAGCGCGTGCCGAACCGCCTCGGGATCTTCTGCCGAGGTGTCGGATGCGGTGGCTGCGCGTGGTTCTCGTTCCATTGACCTGAGCGTACCATTCAGCGCCGCCACGGGCGGCTAGAGCGCCGGCAACTCCTGCTCGAGGCCCAGCGACGCCGCAAACAGGTCGCCGCGAACCGCCAGGCGATCCGGGATCGAGCGGATCGTCCAGCCGTTTGGGCGGAGCGTGGGATCGTCGAGCTCGTCCCAGGATATGGGCGCGGACACCGGGGCACCGGCCGCCGGACGGACCGCGTAGGGCGCGACGAGTGTCTTGTTGAACGCGTTCTGGGTGTAGTCGAGCCGAGCCAGCCCGCGGCGCCGCGCCTTCTCCCACTCCCAGCTGACCAGCTCGGGCACGGTCGCGCCGATCGCCCGCGACAGCCCGCCGACCCAGTCCCGTGTCTGGTCAAAGGTGCAGGTGGGTCGAATTGGGATCCAGACCTGGATGCCCCGCTGGCCACTGACCTTGGGGAAGCCGGCCACGCCCAGATGCTCGAGGGCGGTGCGGTATAGCCGGGCCAACAGAAGCACCTCGTCCCAGGTCGTTCGCTCGCCCGGGTCGATATCTATCAGGGCCCACGTCGGTCGATCCGGCGCTTCGATCTTGTATGTCGATGGGTGCAGGTCGATGGCCGCCTCGTTGGCCAGCCAGGCCAGAGTCGCCGTCGAGTCGGCGACGGCGTAGTCGCGTATCGCCTCGGCGGAGACGGATTCCCATGACCACCGGTTGACCCAGCTCGGGGCGTGGCCGGGCAGCTGCTTCTGCCAGAACCCCGGGCGATCGATGCCGTTGGGGTGTCGCATGACTGTCAGCGCCCGATCGCGAAGGTAGGGCAGCAGAAACGGCGCGATCGACGCGTAGTAGCGGATGAGGTCGCGCTTGACGATCGAGTCGGCCGGCCAGATCGGCTTGTCGAGATTGCTCAGCTTCAACTCTCGGTTGGCCACGTGCCACGGTCCGCCGGCCGGGGGAAGGGCGTCGAGCGCGGCGAGCTCCTCCGCGGACGCGGCCGGCCCGCCGGCGGAGCTCGTCGTTACGCGCAAAGCCGCTTCGCGGCCGGAGTGCTCCGCGAGCGAGTCCGGTGTCGGTCCGACAGCCGGATCGATCGGTCGTGCCGCCTGCAACTCCCTCGCAATCGGATCGGGCGCCTCCCGGATGACGGCGGTTGGATCCGAGTCGATGTCGAGGCCCTTGTAGGACGGGGCGCGCAGGGCGCCATCGGCCGACCATTCGGCAAACTCGACGCGGGCCACGAGTCGCGGCTCGACCCAGTGAACGCCGCTATCGCGCCGCGCCGGCCGGAATGGCGAGGTGGGTCGCGAGAGCGGCGCCAGCATCGAAGCCAGCCGGGCTAGTTCGGGCGCATCGAAGCCGGTGCCGACCCTGCCGGCGGGCCGGAGCGCGCCGTCTTCGTAGACGCCGATGAGAAGCGCTCCGAGGTCCGATTCGGAGCCGGCCCGTGGAGCCCAGCCGCCGATCACGAACTCCTGCTCCTGGCGGAGCTTCATCTTCAGCCAGGCACGTGAGCGGCGGCCCGGCTCGTAGCGGCTGCGGCGCAGCTTGGCCACGATCCCTTCCAGCCCGCGCTCGGCCACCGCGGCGTAGAAGGCCTTCCCCTCGCCAACGATGTGACTGGCGTAGTGAGCCGTCGGCGAGTCGCGCATGATCGACTGGAGCAGTCGCTTGCGGTCCTCAAGCGGGACGTCGAGAAGCGAGCTGCCGTCGAGGTACAGCAGGTCGAAGGCCTGGTAGGCGAGCGTGGCGGCCGGTCGGTCCGGCGTTGTGGAATCGACCGACCCGACGCTACGGCGCGTCCGCGTCGAGCCTCGCCAGGCCTGCAGCAGCCCGAAGTCCGGCTCGCCCCGGTCGTTGAGGGCGACCACCTCGCCATCGAGAATCGCCTCTCTGGCCGCCAGCCAGGTCGGCGGTCCGGCGAGCTCGGGGAAGTAGGACAGGGCATTCTGGCCGCGACGAGTGGCCCAGCTCAGGGCCCCGTCGCGAATGTGGGCCTGGACGCGGTAGCCATCCCACTTGAGCTCGAAGAGCCAGGCCGGGTCGTCGAAAGGCCTGTCGGTCAGCGTCGCCTTCATCGGCTCGATGAACTCGGGCATCGGCGCGGGGCGTGCGCCGGGCAGGTCGGCGGGGGAGGAGAGCGGCGCCGGAGGCACGGGGGGCGGGGCCCCGACCCAGGTCGCCGCCGGCGCAGCCCCCGCTGCGACCTCGTCATTGGTGCGGCCGGTCTTGACCGAGCGCGGCCACGCGTCCACATCCCAACCGGGAACGGCGGCGCCGTCGCGCTTCTTGATGAGCAGCCACTCCTCTTTCGCGCCCTCACCGCGTGTCCGAACAATGGTGAATCGGCCGCGCAGCTTCTCGCCGAACAGCTCGAACTTCAGCTCGCCATCGGCCACCGACCTTGCGGGGTCGTCGGTCGCCTCGGCCCGGTACTCACCCCAGTCCCAGACGATGACGTCGCCGGCGCCGTACTGTCCGGCCGGGATCGTGCCCTCGAAGTCGTAGTAGTCGAGCGGATGATCCTCCACGTGGAAGGCGCCGCGCCGCACCGACGCGTCGAGCGTGGGTCCCTTTGGCACCGCCCAGCTGACCAGCACGCCGTCTATCTCGAGCCGGAAGTCGTAGTGGAGGTTACGGGCCCGATGCCGCTGGACCACGAAACGGCCACCCGCCACTCCACCGGCACGCGCCGCTTCACCGGACGTCCCGTCGCCACTCGGTTCGGGCGTCAGGTCGAAATCACGTTTCCGCTGGTACTGCTCGAGGCTCACGTCGAGTTCAGCGTAGTGGTCCGTCCAGGTATGGGTCCAGAACGTCGACCTAAGGCTCGCGAGCCGCCCCGCGAGCCGGCCCGCGTCAGCCCGTAACTTCCGCTCGCTGGACGGAGATGGCGGCGACGGCCAGCAAACCGACCAGCCAGGCGACCGTGATAGCGAGGGCGACGTTCGGGTCAAGGGCCGTCGTAGACGTCGCGGCGACCGTGGTCGGCGGCCCGGACAGCCCGATCGCATCGGCCGCCGTGCTGAAGGGCTGGTACCGGAGGATGTCCCTGACGATCTGCGGCAGCAGCGCCGGAGCCACGATCGAGAAGATGAAGTAGACGATGACCGTGCCGATGCCGGCCATCTGGTTCTTGGCCACCATGGCCGCGGCATAGCCGACCGACGTCAGCGCAACGATGCCGATCCCCGCCCGAGCGAACTTGACGAAGAACTGCGGCAGCGCCGAGAGATCGAGCGGGTTGCCCATCGGAAAGCCCGCGATGGAGGCCCCCATGGCCACGCCGACCACACCGGCAAGGACGCCGAGCGCGAGGCCCACGAGCACGATGATCGCCAGCGAGCCGAAGGTCGAGAGCGTGTAGCCCCAGCGCGAATGGCCGCGCGCGACGGCCACTTTCAGGGTGCCCCAGGTCCATTCCGAGCCGGACGCCGTGGCCACGTAGATGAGACCGATGATCGCGACGAACTCGAAGGCGATCGCCAGTATCGCGTCGAAGGCGTCGGGGAATGTCAGGAGCCAGGTCGCGGTCGCCTTGTCGATGGTCGTTCCGCCCGAGGCGCTCCGATAGCCGACGCCTGCCAGAACGAACTCGAGCGCTACGAAGCCGACCGCGAGAACGAGGGAAAGGATGGTGGCAGAGCGGGTCCAGTATTTCCGGATCCCGGCGATGGCGAGTCTCACGACACAACTCCGCTGTTCCAACCGGGAATTGCACCAGGTCGCGTTGGGGTCGGTGGCGGTTCGGGCGGCGCGGTGAGTTCCAGGAAGAGCGACTCGAGGTCGCTGCCGGCCTCGAGACCGGAGGCATAGATACTCACCTCGGCCAGCGCGCGGTTCACTGCCGCGGCTCGGTCGGCGACGATCCGGAGAGTCAGCCAGGCCGCCTCCGTATCCGAGATCTCGACATGCCCGTCGCCCGCAAGCTTGGATAGGACCGCCAGGGCCTGGGCTGTCTCTTCGGGTTGAACCTTGACGCGAACCAGGGCCTGGCTGGTGAGCAGCTCGCTGAGCGGGCCCTGGGTCACGAGACGTCCGGCTGCCACGATGCCGACGATGTCGGCCAGCTGCTGAACCTCGGGCAGGATGTGACTCGAGATGAAGACGGTCTTGCCACTCCCCGCCAGCGCCTTGAGAGTGTCCCGCAGCCCCACGATCCCACTCGGATCCAGGCCGTTGGCGGGCTCGTCGAGCAGGAGCAGCTTGGGGTCGTTGAGAAGCGCCACCGCGATGCCGAGGCGCTGCCTCATCCCCATCGAGTAGTGAGACACGCGATCGCCGGCCCGGTCGCGCAGGCCGACCAGGTCGAGCAGCTCCTCGACTCGCGCCCTTCCGACCCGCCGACCGGTGGCGCCGAAGACGATCAGGTTGTCCCGGGCGGACAGGTGCGGATACAGCGAGGGCGACTCGATGAGCGCGCCAACGTCATACAGGATGGTGTGCTTGGACTCATCGAAGGACTGGCCCAACACGGAGATCGAACCCGAATCGGGCCGGATGAGGCCGGTCAGCAGACGCATCGTGGTCGTCTTTCCGGCGCCGTTGGGTCCCAGGAATCCGTAGACCACGCCGCTCGGGACTTCGAGGTCGAGGCCCGCCAGCGCCACCTGCCGACCGTAACTCTTCCTGAGGTTCGTGGTGGAGAGGGCTAGCGTCGTGGATGCGGTCATCGGCTCCCCGTCCTTCGTGAATCAGGCAAAGCCTAGTATCGCAATCCGGCGGGGATAGCGCAGCATGGGCGCGACCAGATCGGCGGCGCCGCTGGCGCGACCGGCGCGTCATCGCCGCGGTAGGCTAGCGTCCGGAGCCCGATGCCCGGCACGGAGCCGGCGGCAATTGAGGAGAGGACATCGATGGCGACCAGACGGGGGTCTGCCGGGCCGGTCGTGGCGCCGGCGCCCGGGCGCTTCGGCATAGCCTGGTCCGACCAGTCGGCGCGGCTGCTCGTGCTTGGCATCGCCGTCCTGCTGGTCCTGTGGCTGGCCCGCGGAATTGTCGGTCCGTTCATCGTCGCGGGCGTTCTCGCCTACGCTTTCTCTCCGGTCGTGTCCGCCGTCCAGAGCCGGACCGGGTTGCCGAGGGCGGCGGTTGTCGGGATCGGCTACGCGCTCTTGCTCGTCATCGTCGGAGTGCTTGCCTTCCTGGCCGCTGAACGTGCGGGCAAGGAGCTGACCGAGCTGTCGTCGGGCGGACGCGATGTCATCAGCGCGGCATTGCACAAGCTGCTCGGAAACTCGATCGTCATCGCCGGCAATACCTACAACGTGGAGGACCTGGCCGTCCAGATACGGCAAGCCTTCCTGGGTTGGATCGGCTCGCCATCCAGCGCGGTACAGACGGCCGAGCGGGCAGTGGATGTCGGCCTCCAGGTTGTCCTGTGCCTGATCGTGACGTTCTACCTTCTCCTGGACGGGTATCGCTTCTGGCAGTTCGTGCTGCGCTTCCTCGATCCTGGTCAGCGGGCTGACGCGCTCCGCATCGCCCATCGGATCCACGTCGTACTGGGTCGATGGCTGCGCGGCCAGCTGCTGCTGATCGCACTCGTCGCGGCAGTCATCTACGTGGTCCTGGGCCCGATCCTCCACGTCCCATACGCGCTGGCTCTCGGCATCTTGAGCGGCGTCCTCGAGATAGTTCCGCTGGTCGGCCCGGTCGTCGCCGCCGCGCTGGCCGGGACGGTCACGTTCGCCACTCATGGCACGAACACGACCATCGTGGTCCTCGTCGTCTATGTCGTGGTCCGCCAGGTCGAGGACCAGCTGGTCATGCCGCTCGTGATCGGCCGAGCGGTCCATCTCCACCCCGTGATCACGATCTTCGCGGTCCTCGTCGGGCTGAGCACGTGGGGCATCCTGGGCGGGTTGCTCGGCGTTCCCGTCGCGGCCGCGCTGAACGTGACGTTGCACGAGCTCTATCCCGAGGAGACCGGCCCTCACGGCGACGAACCCGCCGCGGCCGATGAGGAGGCCGACGCGGCTCCGGTAGCCTCCGCCGCCGCCATCGTCGCCGCGGCCTTCGGCACGCCCTCCGCCGCTGCCTCCGGGCCCGACCCGGCCGCCGAAGCCGCCCCTGTGACCCGGCCCGCCGATCGCCGACGATGACCGGACCGGAACCCGCGTCCGCCGACGCAGTCGTCCTGGGCCTCGACCTCGGCGGCACCCAGATCAGGGCAGCCGCGATCGCGCCAACTGGGGAGCGGCACGGTCGGCGGGCGGCGGCCACTCCGCTGGCGGGTGGCCCCGAGCCGATCTACACCGCGTGCGCCGCGCTGCTCGCTGCCGTCCTGGCCGATCTGCCGAGCGGCATGCGCGACCGGGTCGCGGCCATCGGGGTCTCGGCGATGGGGCCGGTCGATCCGTGGCGCGGCACCGTGGTAGATCCGCCCAACGTGGTGGACCTGCGCGACGCGCCCCTGGCCGACGAGCTCGAAGCCCGGCTCGGGTTGCCGGCCTACCTGGACAGGGACACCAACGTCGCGGCCCTGGCCGAACACTGGTTGGGGGCGGCGCGGGGCTGTCGAGACTTCCTGTACGTGACCGTGTCGACGGGCCTGGGCGGGGCGATCTGGCGCGACGACCAGCTAGTTCTGGGTCCCGATGGCACGGCCGGCGAGGTCGGTCATGTGACTCTGATGCCCGACAACGGGCCGCGTTGTGGCTGCGGCGGCATCGGCCACCTCGAGGCAATCTCGTCGGGGTCGGGATTGGCGACTCAGGCTCGCGACATTGTGGCCGCCGGCGGATCCGCGTTCCTCGAGGCTCGGTCTCGCGCCGCGCCGATCACGGGCAGGGACGTAGCCGATGGCGAGCTGGCCGGCGACGCCGCCTGCACGCGGCTGATGGAACGCGCCCGTCGGGCCTTCGCGATCGCCTGTGTCGGATGGGTGAACGAATTCAACCCGGAGCGTATCGTCGTCGGTGGGACGGTGGCGGAGCGACAGGGCGAGCGCTGGCTGGAACCGGCTCGGGCCGAGGTCGCCAGGACCGCGCTGCGCGACCCGGCGAGGCGGGCCCGAATCGTTCCAGCCGAGCTAGGCAATGACGTGGGATTGGTGGGGGCCTGGCCGCTGGTGAAGGGCCGCCACGGCGACCCGGTCTGGCGGGCGAGGCGGGCTTGCGGCTGAGCTGCGTCAGAAAGGGTCAGCCGATCGGCTGACCCCACCACACGCTCGCGGCGAGAATGGCGTACAGCCCGATGAGCGCCAGGCCCTCGAGCCAGGTCGACTCGCCATCGATGACGACGAGCGCCGCCAGTACCGCCGTCAGCGCGAGTGCCGCCACGAGCAGGGGCGAAACGACGAGAGTCAGGGTCGTGCCGCCGATGATCAGGCTCGCCAGCACGAGGATCGGCACCAGGGCCAGGGCGACCTGCAGGCTCGAGTTCAGGATGACGCTGATAGCCAGGTCGGCTTTGTCGGCCAGCATCGCCTGGATGCCCACGACGTTCTCGACTGCGTTGCCGGCGATGGCGACCACGACCAGTCCGGCGAATGTCTCGGACATGCCGAGCGAGTTCATCGCCGGCTTGAGAGCATCGATGAACCAGTCGGAGACGACGGCGGCCCCGACTCCTGCCACCAGGAGGGTCGCGCCGGCGAGCGCCATCGGCCAGGTGCGCTCTGGCTCGGTTGGGGTTTCGGGCGGTCCGGCGGCCGCGCCATGGCCCAGGGAGAACGGCACGCTCGCCGCGAAGACGACGAGCAGGACGATCGACACGACGACCGACAGCTCGGTCTCGTGGCCGTGGGCCGGACCTCCCGGCGAGGTGGCGATCGTGGGAATGGCGATGGCGGCCACTGCCAGGACGAGCAGGGTAGACATCATCTTCGTCTGGTCTGAGCCGAACTTCTGAGGCCCATGGCGCAGGCCGCCGGCCACGAAGGCGAGGCCGAGCACCAGCAGCGTATTGGCGAGGATCGAACCCACGAGGGCCGCCCTCACGACGTCGAGCAAACCCGCGCGCAAGGCGAAGATGCCGATGAAGAACTCGGGCAGGTTGCCCAGAGCCGACTGGAGGACGCCGGTGGCGTGGGGTCCGAGCCGGCGGCCCAGTTGCTCGGTGCCCTCGCCGACCATGGCCGCAAGACCCGCCAGCCCAACGGCGGAGGCGACGAAGACGGCCACGCTGGCCCCTCCGCCGACACGGAGGGCGAGGGCCCCGAGACTGGCCCCGATGGCCACCAGGGCGATGATCCGGGTGCGGGTCTCGAAGTAGCTCAGCACGCGTCAGCCTCCTGGGCCGATTGTGCCGGAGGCGAGCCGGCCCCGCAGCGTCGCGGCGCAGCGGCGAAGCACCCGGCCGCCCTGCCGGCGGCTGCCCGACTCAATACGGAGGCCAGGGTATCGCCGGCCGATCCCGGCCCGGGCGGGGCATCGTTCCCGTCGATAGCAGCGTCTCGATCCGGCGCTTTGTCGCCGCCAGCTCCTGACGCGAGAGCAGCGGCCGCAGCTCATCGCCAAGATCGGTCGACATCCGATCGCCGAGCATTCTCAAGACGGTCCGCTCGTCGTCGGTCAGCGGCTGACCCCGCCAGCGCCACAGCACCGTCCGCAGCTTGGGCTCGATGGCGAAGCACAAGCCGTTGTCTATGCCCTGTATCCGCCCGTCGGGCAGGACGAGCAGATGGCCCGCCTTGCGGTCGGCGTTGTTGAGGACCGCGTCCAGGACGGCGATTCGTCGCAGGGCGGGGCTGTCGGAGCCGACCAGCTCGCCCAGATCGACCGATTCGTCGACCTCCATCCAGAGCTGGACCATGCCCTCGCCGAAGGGTCCGTCGCGCATGACCGTAGGCGGTACCACGTCCCAGCCACTTGCCTCGGAGACCGCGTGGGCGGCGACCTCGCGGCACGCGAGCGTCCCGTCCGGGAAGTCGAAGAGCGGCCGCTCGCCGCGGATCGGCTTGTAGACGCAGCTCGCCACCACGGTCGCAGATGCTCCGTCCGCGGACGNNTCTGAGGACGGTTCGCCCGGGCCGGCAACCATGCAGAAGAAGGTTGCGTTCGAGGCGGTCAGCAACCTGCCGACGACCGTAATCTGGCCCTCTCGCAGAAGCCGCAGGGCCGTCGCCCGACCGAGTCGACCGCCGACCTGCCGGCCGGCCAGCGCGGCCGCCTCCATCTCGGCTCGAGTCATGCCGCCGAAGGTTGGCTCGTCGCAGCCCGCCTCGGTGGCGGGTCCGTCGTCGGTCAGGGGCTCGTTCTGCTCGGCGCTTGCCATGGCATTCAGTGCATGAAGCCGTTGCGCCGAGCGCAGATGTGGCCCTCTGGGCTGAGGGGCTGTCCGCAGAATGGGCAGGGCGGTCGTCCCGCGGCCACCACGTCGAGGGCCCGCTGTGCGAACGCCAAGGCCTTGTTCGGTGCCAGCTGAACTCGGACGACATCCGAGTCGTCGTCGGCCTCGTCATCCGCGGCCTCCGCGGCCTCGTCCCCCTCGGCGTCCTCGCTCAAGGCTCGTGCCTCGACGACGATCGACTCTTCGTCGCCGTCCCAGACGATTGCCATCGTCCCGACGCGGAACGTCTCGTTGAGCGGTTCGTCCAGAGGCGCCGAATCGAGGTCCGCCAGGGCGGCTTCCGCGGGCACGTTCGCGCCGCGCTCTCGAACCTCGGTCAGAAGTTGAGTCAGGCGCTCGGCCAGCAGCGCGAGCTGGACCTTCTCCACTACCACCGACACGATGCGGCTCCCGTCGCGGGCCTGGAGATAGAACGTGCGGCTGCCGGGCTGGCCAACAGTGCCGGCAACGAATCGGTCCGGGTTTTCGAAGTTGTAGACGCGTCGAGCCATTGGGTCTCCAGGAAGTCGGACGCATCGCGCCCAGACATCTCGAATCTATACCCCGCCGCCATATGGCTTCGTCCAGCGCCCCCACTCGATCCACGGTGGAACCGAGGAATCGCCGTCGCGCGTCGGTCCGGCAGCGTGCGCCGGGACTCTATCTTAAGGCCTCCGATCCATTATCTGGCCCACAACTGTCAAATTGATAGGTGCAACTTGACAAATGTAAACGCGCGCTGGCATAGTAGCAATCAACGCGAGCAACCAGCTCCTGGTACGCCGCAGCCCGGCTCGCACAAGAGGCATCAACCGCATGGCACGCGACGTCATCTCAACCTGTCCCGTCTGCTCGAGCGAGCTGTCGATAACCCGGCTTCAGTGCCGTGGCTGCGGCACCGCCATCGAGGGCGACTTCAACGTCGGTCGCTTTGGGCGCCTGAGCCGAGAGCAGCTGGCGCTGCTGGAGAGCTTCCTTCGCGCTCGCGGCAATGCCAAGGAGCTCGAACGCGAGCTGAAGGTGTCGTACCCAACGGTCCGGGCTCGTATCGAAGCGCTCGTGAAGGCGCTCGGGCTGACGGATGGGTCGCCCCTCGGGGACGAAGGCGAGGATGGCCTCGGGCGTTCAGGCGACTCCGCGGAGCTCCGCCGCGAGGTTCTGGAACGGCTCGCGCGTCATGAGATCACGGCAGACGAGGCGGCGGTCTTCCTCCGCGCTCGGAAGGAGCAGTGATGGGAACGCTGGAGCGGACTGAGACGCTCGCCCATCGAATCGGCAGCAACGGGCGGATCACCGTCAAGACGATCAGCGGCACACTACGAGTTCGCGGCATCGAAGGCGAGGAAGCTCGCCTGACGGTTACGTATCGAATTCGCGCGGCGGACCAGGCGGCTGCGGAGCGAGCCCTCGAGACTGGCCGCGTCATCGTGGACCGCGGACCCGGCTCGCTCGAGGTCGAGACACCCGAGCGGCGTCTGTCCACCGGCCTGGCCTGGCTCTTCGGCGGAGCGCGCGTCCGCGCCGACGTGGCGGTGGAAGTGCCGTGGGGCACCAAGGTCAGGTACGAGACGATGAGCGGCTCGATCGAGGCTATGGCCCTCGTCGGCGACCAGAAATACCGAACGGTGTCGGGCGACATCCGGCTCTGGAATCTGGGCGGGCTGATCGAAGCCGGCTCGATCTCGGGCTCGATCACGCTCGACAACGGCGGCGACGTCCGACTCCGAGCAAACACCGTGTCGGGCAGCATCAAGGTCCGTGCCAGGCGCTTCTACGGCACGGCCCTGTCGACGACAAGCGGCAGCATTGCCCTGGTCGGTGCGCTCGACTCGTCGGGCGATCACCGGGCCGAGTCGATCTCGGGCAGCGTCTACCTGACGCCGCTCAATGGCGTCACGGCCGAGCTCCGGGCGATCTCGGGCTCGATCACGTCGCACGTCGAGCATCGATCCGAAGGCGGACGAGGCTACTGGCGCTCGATCGTTGGCGACGGCCGGGCCACCTTCAAGGTCAACTCGACGTCCGGTGGCCTGCGGATCTTCGCGGCCCGGCCGGGCGATGAGGTGGTCGCGTCCGCCGCTCCGGCGGCATCGTCCACCCCTCCGACGCCCACGGCTGACGACTCCGTTGCCGGCGCCGACAAGCCAGTCGAACCGACCGCTGCCTCGGCCGCGGTCGCCGATGAATCCGCGCCCAACGAAACCGACGAGACCTGGAACCCCGACGAGACCGCGGACGTTGACGACGAAACCCCCCGCGATGATGAGCTGGCGGTTCTCCAGGCCCTCGAGCGTGGCGAGATCGGCGTGGACGAGGCGGCCGATCGTCTCGATCGGTCGAGGAGGTAGGCGATGTCGGGCGAGCTGGAAGTCCTCCTGCGGCTGGTCTCGGAAGGCAAGCTGACTGCCGAAGAGGCGGCCCCGATCGTGGCCGCGCTTGAAGAGCAGAGCCGCGCCAATGCGACCGCCACCGACCACGCGAGCCAGAGCGCTGCCGGCGAGTCCCGCCCGCGAGGCGACGCACGACGCACCGGAACTCTCTCGGAAGCGCTATCCGGGCGGCGGATCCGCATCTTCGTGGCCGAGAACGGCCGTCAGGTCGTCAACCTGCAGATTCCGCTCGCTGCGGCTGGTTTCGCGATCGATCAAGTCCCCGGCCTCTCGCCGGACCATCGGTCGCGCATCGTCGAAGCGATCCAGACCGGCATGACCGGCCCGATCCTGGAAGTCTCCGACCACGGTGACGAGGTTCGGATAGTCATCGAGTAACCCGGCGGCCCAAGCCGCCACCCAATTGACCACGAGCCCGCTCGGGTGCCCTTTCGGTACCCGGCCTGGATATCTATTGCCCACAACAGGAGCGGAACCGATTAGTCGATGGCTCGACCGGTGCCACGGGACCGACGAACACGACAAGGGGACGAGATGCTGCTGGAAATCGAGAAGCTGACCAAGGTCTACCGGTCCTCGTGGCGCGCACGCGAAGCGGGAACCCGGGCCAACGACGGCATCAGCCTGGCCATCGGCGAAGGCGAGGTGTTCGGCCTGCTCGGCCACAACGGCGCCGGCAAGACCACTCTTGTCAACCAGGTCGTCGGGCTGCTGAAGCCGACATTCGGCTCGATCCGGATCGATGGCAAGGACATGGTGGCGGATCCCGGGCTGGCCAGGCGGCTCTGCTCCTTCCAGGCTCAGGCCCAGGTCCCGATCGACGGCCTCACGCCCCAGCAGGCGATCGATCTCATCGGCCAGCTGCGTGGCGCGCCCCGAGCCGAAGTCGAGCGCCGGCGCGAGCGCCTGGTCGACGCCCTGGAGCTTGGGGAGTGGCAGGACGTTGACGCGGCCCGCCTCTCCGGCGGCGTGAAACGGCTCGTGGCATTCGCCATGGCCGCGGTGACTCCGGGACGCGTGGTCATGCTCGACGAGCCGACCAACGACGTGGACCCGGTTCGTCGCCGCCTGCTGTGGCGGCAGGTGCGAACCCTCGCCGATCACGGCGCCGCGGTCCTGCTCGTGACCCACAACGTCATCGAGGCGGAGCGGTCGGTGGACCGGCTCGCGATCCTCGACGAGGGTCGAGTCATTGCCGAGGGGACCCCGGCGGAGCTCAAGGCCGGACTCGGGGCGGCGCTCCGGCTGGAACTCGTGCTCGACCCGGACGTGGACGAGCCGCCCGCCTCGCCGTTCGGCCTCTCGGCCGTGCCGGTCGGCAATCGACTGATGGTCGGCATCCCGACCGACGGCGCTGGTCAGGCCGTGGCCTGGGCCGAGTCGCTCAAGGCGGCCGGTTTGGTCGAGGAGTTCACCCTCGGGCCGGCCACTCTCGAGGATGTGTATGTGGCGCTGGTTGGCGACACGGGAGGCAGACCGGCACATGTCGAGGAGGAGTTCGATGCAAGCGCTGCGTAACTACCAGTTACTGGTCACCTGGCAGGCGCTCCGGAAGAAGAACTACCTGCCGCTGATGATGGCGGTCCAGACCCTCTTCTCGCTGGGCATCGTCCTGGGCTACCCGCTCCTGTTCCCCACGCTCGACCGGACATCGGTCTATTTGATCGCGACCGGCGCACCGGCTATCTCGATGGTCTCAGTCGGTCTCGTGGCGTTGCCGCAGACGGTCGGCGAGCAGAAGACCGAGGGCAGCCTGGCCTACATGCGCTCGCTGCCCGTCGCCCGCCTGTCATACCTGGTGGCCGACCTGACGGTCTGGCTCATGATCGTGATCCCGGGCGTGATCCTAGGTGTCTTCGTCGGGGCCTGGCGGTTCGGTCTGGATCTGCAGGTCAGCCCGCTCTTCGTCCCGGCCGTGCTGATGGTGGCCCTGACCGCGACCTGCGTCGGTTACGCCATCGCATCGCTGCTGCCATACATGCTGACCGTGATCATCACTCAGGCCATCGTCGTCTTCGTGTTCATGTTCTCGCCCCTGACTTTCCTGCCGGACAAGCTGCCGGGCTGGCTGGAGGCGATCCATCGGATCCTGCCGATCCAGGCCATGGGCGAGGTGACGCGCGGCACGCTCGCACCCAACGAGTTCGGTCTGCCGATGGGCGCTTTCGTGACGCTGGCCATCTGGTGCGCCCTCGGCTTCGGCGCCACGTACGCGGCGATGACCCGACGCGGTTGACGGCGCGGAGCCAGCCCGCGCTGGCTCTAGACTGTGGCCATGACGAGGCCAACCGCAGTTCGAGGGTTCAGGTGACCGGGCCGGGCAAGCTGCCGGCCCGCGATTTCGAGGAGATACGCCTGGCGGAGGCACTCGAGCGCGGTCGATGCCCGGTCTGCGACGCGCGGCAGGAGGCGAGCTACGCCGCTCTGCGCGGCCTGGCCCGCGAAGGCGCCACAGATCGGGGACTGCGAGCCCAGATGGACAAGGGTCTGGGCTTCTGCCAGCCCCACAGCCTCGGCCTCGCGCGGATGGAGCTGCTCCAGACGAGCAGCCAGCTCGCGACCGCGGTCCTTCTGGATGCCGTATTGAGACGGCGGCTGACCACGTTGAAGAAGCTGTCGGGCCACGACGCCTCCGGCCAGCTTCGAGGCTTCGCGGAGCTGTCCGATCCCCGCTGCCCCGTCTGCGCCCGAACCGCCGAGGCATCCCGAGCCGCAGTCATGCGGCTGCTGGAACTATCGACCGACCCGGCCTGGTCGGCCGCCCTCGGCACGGGTGAGATCTGCCTGGACGACATCTATGCGCTGTGGGCCGCCGCCGCGGGCGGTTCCAAGGAGGTGGCGAGTCGCTGGTCGTCCGTGGCGGCCGCCCAGCTGAAGCGCCTCGACGCGCTCCAGAAGCTGCTCGCCGAGTACGCCCACAACAGCACCTCGGACCGGCGCCACCTCATCACTCGAGAGCAACAGGCGGCCGGCGCCGCCTCGATCCGCCTCTTCGGCGGGACCGCAGACCGCGACCGGACGCGCTGACAGACAGGCCGCGACCGATTCTCTGAAGTTGGCCTGACGGCGATTGCCGCGGCTTCCTACAATTCGAGCAGCCATCCCCGGGCGTCCCATGCTTGGAGGTCCACTTGCCTGTGCTCCCATACCCGGTCGCACGATTGATCGACGCCGCCGTCGTCGGCGAGCTGACGGTCATCGGTTCCGATGGAAGCCCCATCACCTACCCGATGGTGCCGCTCCTGTGGGGCGAGCGGATCTTCATGACCTCCAGCGTCCTCGACTGCACCAAGATCGCCCATATCAAGGCCAATCCGCGAGTCAGCTTCTCCATCACCAACCCCGATGCGACAGGCACGTTTGCGGGCAAGGTCACCGTCCAGTGCGACGCCCGAGTGGCTGAGGACGATCTTCACGCCGGCTGGGAGCGCCTTCTCCAGAACTGGACTCGCAAGGACCCGTCTACCGTGGCCTTGCTCAAGGCCCGGCTTGGCTTCCCGCTCATCTTCGAGCGGACGCTGATCGAATTGACGCCACGCCGGACGTGGTTCTGGCCGGACGGCAGGACCGACCTGCTGCCGCAGATCACGGTTGCGGCCGAGGTCGCTCGATGAGCCCGAAGATGAGGTTGCCGCGGTTCGGCTCGATGGCGGACTCGGCCGACGCCGAAGTACAAGCGGCGGAGCCGACTGAGTCAGCTGCGCCGGTCGAGACGCCCGAACCCGCGGCGCCGGCCGCGCCCCCAATGCCCGCGCCGATCACCATCGGCGAAGGTCTGGCCAGGCTGGCGCAGTACCCGCGAGCCGTCCTGAGCTGGGTCGCCGAAGACGGCTATCCGGTCAACGTCGACGTCGAGATCGAGGTCAAGCCCGGCGAGGGCGGCGTCCGGTTCGATGAGCCGGCCGGCTTCCACGTCGCGCCCGGGACGCGAGTGGCGATCACCGGCAGCCACATCCGGCCTCTCCCCGACGGCGGCTTCGGCGAGCGCCGCCACGTGACCGTGTGGGGCGTGGCAGCAGCCCGTCCCCGGGGCCGGTTTGCGGTCAACGTGGCCCGAGTTTGGGCCTGGGACGAGAGCGACCTGCCCCTGCCCGCCGCGTATGAGCGCGGGCTCAAGAAGGCCCGGCGCTACTTCGAAGCGCTCTCCGTCGAACGCGGCGTCCGCGTCCGGCCGAGACTGTCCACGCGGTTGCTGCTTTTCCGGGCGACCCGTGCGCCATTCCTCAGCGCGACCCTTGCGCCCGTGCTTCTCGGCCTGGCAGTGGCGGCCCGCGTCGGAGTCTTCGATGCCGTCACGGCGGTCATAACCGTCGTAGCGGCGAGCGCGGTTCACCTTGGCCTGAACGTAGCCAACGACGTCTTCGACACGCTTCAGGGCGCCGACGACGCCAACGCCACCCCAACCAAGTTCAGCGGCGGCTCGCGGGTCCTCCAGAATGCCCTGGTCACGATGCGCGAGATGTCGATGCTGGCGATCGGCTGCTATGCCGTGGCCGCTGTCCTGGGCCTCGTCCTGCTGGTGATGCGCGGCTCGCCCGCCCTCGTTGTTATCGCCGCGATCGGCTTCTTCATCAGCCTGGCCTACACCATGCCGCCCCTCAAGCTCGTGTATCGAGGCCTGGGCGAGATCGCGACGGCCATCGGATTCGGGCCGGTCATGCTGCTGGGCGCATACGTGGTCCAGTCACGCGGGTCACTCTCGCTCGAGGCCTTCCTGGTCTCGATCCCGGTGGCCCTGCTGGTGGCGTTGATTCTCTACGTCAACGAGATTCCGGACCGACCCGGCGACGCCCAGGCCGGCAAGCGGACGCTGCCGGTTCGGTGGTCCAAGGCCGCGGTCATCCGAGGCTTCGACTTGGCAGCGGGCGGATCATTCGTCAGTGTTGCCGTGAGTGTCGCCGTGGGGCTGGTGCCGATTCCGGCGCTGCTGGTTCTGCTGGCGATTCCGCTGGCCATTCGGGTCCACGGCGGCCTGGTCACCTTCTACGACAACCCCTACGCGCTCATGAGCACGATGGCGGCAAACATCCAGTTGCACATGAACGTCAGCCTGCTGCTTTTCGTCGGCTACCTGCTGACCATCGCCGACCAGACATTCCTCGGCCGCTGGCCCTTCCTCTGGTCGGCGTAGTCGTTCAGCGGTCGGCGAGCTACTCGTCGAAACCGGGCGTCCAGTTCAGGCGAGCGTCAGATCCGTCCCGCTCGGCCGTGACGGAGCAGCCTTCGCAGTCGGGCACATGCGCGACCCAGGCCAGTCCGGTTGGGCCCATCGCATATGCGGCCGTGGCGTGAGCATCGGCAAAGGTCAGGTTCGGCCCGACGATGCTGATGCTCAAGGCACCGGCCGCGGCACCGCCGGTGAAGGGGTCGCGGACGTGGTCGCCGCGCTCGTAGGCACCCGACGTGGCCACGGCTGTGTCGCGGACCTCCAGCACGGTGGCCAGCCGATCGGCGAACTGCGGGTGACGGATCCCGACCCGCCAGGCGCGGCCCGGTGCGGCCTCGCCACGCGCGACGATGTCGCCGCCGCCGTTGATGCAGTAGTTGCGGGCGCCCGCGGATTCGAGGATCCGGCCGGCGTTCTCGAGTGACCAGCCCTTCACCAGGCCCGTCGGATCGGGCCGACCATCGGGCCGGTGGGCTCGGATGTCGAAGTAGCCCTCGGTCGTGGCTCGGGCCTGCTCGCACAGATCGAGTACTTCGCGCAGGTCGGGACTACAGGCGACCTCGGAGAGCTCACCGCGGATCAGCCGGCTGACCTCGCTCTCGTGCTTGTAGGTGCTGAAGCGGTGGTCGATGCCACGCAGGTAGTCGAAGGCCCGATCGAGCGCCTCCGCCGAGACGGAGGCGTCTCGAATGTCGAGGCTGACGGCCGTGCCCATGATCTGCTCGACTCGATGCAGGCCCGGTATGGGAGTAGTTGCCGGCGACCTAGCCGGACCTCACGGTCAAGCTCAAGGAACTGGCCGATCTCCACTCCTCGGGCGCCCTGACCGATGCGGAGTTCGCCACAGCCAAGGCCAGACTGCTCGGCGACTGAACGCCCCATCACCGCCGCCACGCACGCCGTGAACGTGCGGTGCAGCACACGGAACGACAACTGACGAGCGCGAATGCAGGCCGAGCCGACTTGTGCAATGCTGCGCCTCACGCGGCGACGCAGGCTGACTGGGAGGCGTCGCCGCACTCCCTCTCGATCGATCTCCGCGGCTCCGCGCGACCGTCAGCGTCGCGGTCGCAGGAACTTGAGCAAGCCGCCGATCAGCCCGGGCATAAGCATCAGCTCGGGCCTGCCCGCGGCCACCCACTGACTCAAGCGGTATTCGATGAGCGGCTCGATGCGGTCGTACGTTTCCCACTCGTCCGGCACCGCATATCGGTCGGCCGACCGGCCGAAGACCCGACGCCAGTCCCGCGGATAGCCGTACTCCGGGGCGTAGTACGCGCCGGTGAAACCCCGGCCCTCGACCGTGAGCATATCGCTGGTGAACCGGCCGCCCGTCATGTCGCGCAAGGCGCAGGTGGTCTCCTGGCGCTCGCGGATGGCGGCGACGGCGCGCTTCACGCCGGATCCGGCGATCCAATCGGGATCGAGCATGTCATGGTTGATGAGCCAGGTCAGGAATACCCCGATGTGGACGTAGCCCTGCTCGGGCAGCTGATCCTTGGGAAATGCGCCTTCGGTGTGCCAGCGCCACGAGTCGTACTCGATCACAGATTCATCTTCTGATTGCATCGAGCGATCCTAGCAGGAGGTCGATGAGGCCGGCTCCGCCGATCATGTGCCCAACGCCTGCTCGAGCCAGGCCAGTCTGTCAGCGTAGGCGTCCTTGTTCAGGCCGTGACCGGCGTCGTACCAGGCCAGCTTCTTGGGGTTGTGAGCGGCCGCGATGAGCGACTCGGCTTCGTCGTGGGTGAACCAGGAGTCCTGACTCCCTTCCTGCACGTATAGCGCTGCCGGCGAGACGCGTGGGGCCCAAACGATCGGGTCGAACGGGGCCATGTAGTCCAGGCCATAGCTCGGTGGGGTCGACATCAGGACGGCGACCTTGAGGCGCTTGCCCTCGATCCCGGCGAAGGTTCCGCCGCGGATGGCCCCGAAGCTGAAGCCAACGAAACCGAGCCGGCCAGGGTCCACTTCGGGCTGTGATGCCAGCAGGTCCAGCGACCGGCGCAGCTCGCGCATCTCGAACACGATCTCCGACACGGCCTCAGCATGTGTCGATGGGTCCGACTTCCATTCGGGCTGGTTGATCAGGAGCGAAGCGACCCCGTGGCTCGCCAGATCGATCGCCTCGTCGAGGAAGTCCGACGAGCCGCCGTAGGCCCCGTGCAGGTACATCACGCCACCGAACGGCCCCTCGCCCGGCGGCACCACCAGATAGGCCTGGGTCCGGGCTCCGGATGCCTGGGCGTAGGTGATGTCGTGGATGGCGACGCCCCCCTGGTTCCGGACGGACTTCTCGACGATGTCGAAGGGACGAGCTCGGTCATAGTCGAAGAGCCGCATGGCATCCTCGTAGTCGATCGAGATGGGCAGTTCCGTCGGCAGCGGTATGACCCCGGTCGCCGCCGGCGTCGATGGCGTCGAGACCACGGTCGGGGCGATCGACGGCAACCCGGTCGGACCTGCCGCCGCGCCGGCGCCCCCGCTCGAGCAGCCGGACGCGGCCACGATCATCGCGCCGAGTGCCACGGTAGCCAGGGCCCGCGCCCGATCACGGGCTCGAGTGATCGCCATCAGGTCACCTCCTTACAGCCGTCCAGACTGCGGTGCGGGTAGCTTTGTTCGATTCTGAGCGGCTGTCACGCGACAAGGGCGGGCCGGGAGCCCGTATCGGTCGGCGACCATTAAAATACCTGAGTAGCGCGCTTAGGCTTACGGCCCACCCCGGCGGCGTGGACGCCGGGTAGCCCTCAAGAAGGGCCGCGAATCAGGAAGGCGATCGATGGCGATCTCGAGGCAGGTGGACATCCAGACGCAGCGACCGAGTCCTCGCGCGCTGGATACGTGTCCAGCTCAGATGCGAGCGATGGCTCTCTGGCCTCGACTGGATCGGCGTGCTCTAGCTCGGTGTGGCTGCGAATGTCACCCAAGGCGATCGAGACAGTCCTCAATCAGGCATAGCGCAGATCGAAACAGGCCCCAGAAGCTCGGGTTGGAGCTCTGGGGTCTGTCGATTCTCCGAGTCGGGCCGGCCGCGGCTTGTGATCGGCCGGTCGAGGCATCAGCCGCGATACCTGAAGCAGAAAGGCAGGTGGTCGTCGACCAGCCCGACGCTCTGCATGAAGGCGTAGATGATCGTGGTCCCGACGAACCGGAAGCCGCGGCGGCGCAGGTCGGCAGCCAGGCCATCGGACTCGGCCGTTGACGCCGGAACGTCCGCCCAGGTCGCATCGGCGGGCAGCGTCGGCGCCGAGCGAGGAAGCTGGCCGGCCAGATACGTGGCGAAGTTGCCGCACTCAGCTGCCACCGCGAGGAATGCGGCCGCGTTGCCGATCGTGGCATCGATCTTGGCGCGGTTGCGAACGATGCTTGCATCCGCGAGCAGCCTCGCCCGGTCCGAATCGTCGTAGCTCGTGACGCGCCCCGGGTCGAAGTCATCGAACGCCCGACGGAAGCCCTCGCGCTTCCGCAGGATCGTGATCCAGGCCAGGCCCGCCTGGAACCCCTCCAGTGCAAGGCGCTCGAAGAGCTCGCGGTCGCCCGAGACGGGCACACCCCACTCGCCATCGTGGTACGCGACCATCAACGAATCGGCAGCGCCGGATCCGTCGGGCCACCAGCACCGGGGTCGATCGTCTGAGATCACCTGGAACGGGGCAGGGGAGCGATGGCTATGACGTTACGGCCGGGATCCGCGTCGCCTTCCACAGGCGGCGTCACGAGTCGGAAGGCCGCATCGAGCAAATCGGGCGGCTGGGTTGCCTCGCCGCGGGTGTCCAGCACCGTCCAGCAGAAACCGTCACGCCTGAGGTCGTAGCAAACGGCGCAGATCCAGACGCAATCGTCCTGACCGGCCGGGCCGCCGCCGATGACGGAGTATCCGGAGGTCAGCCCCGGCGTGCCGCCCTCGGTGAAGGCGGCGTCGCACAGTTGGCAGTGGCCGGACAGCCAGGGTGCCGTCCAGCTCCGGTACCTCTTCCATCGGAGCGTGGCGCCGATGAGGCCTGTGTAGGGATGGTCTAGCAGTTCCGCATCGAGACCGGCGGGTCCGCCGCTGACGTAGAAGCCGATCACGTCGGCCATGTGCTGTTCCGCGACACGAAGCGGGTCGTGGCATCTCGGAAGATCTCGGCCCGTTCGACTACCGTGGCCGCGGCGTCGTAGTCGATCGGCGCGGCGATGTCGCTTGCTGCGGCCTTGCGCAGATCTGCGGCATCGAGGAGCCATCGGAAGTAGGCCGAGTACATCCGGCCTGTCTGCACGAAATGCTGGCCGTACTCGCAACAGACGGCCTGGGCCGGCCCCGATGACAGGCCGTCGACATCGAGGCAAGCCTTGGCGAGGCGGAGCATCGCTACGCAGGCGCGCTCCGCCGCGGTCTCCAGGTCATGGGCCTCGAGCTCGCGCTGCGCCGATGCCAGGGCGCGGTTCGCGCCGTCGATGAGCTGAACGCTGCGGGCAGTCATACGGCAACCGCCTCGGCGCGGATCTGGGGCCACGTGCCTTCGGATCGGCCGTCCCAGTCGGCCTCCGTGACGAAGATGCGACTGGCCACCAGATCCAGCTCGTGCGAGAGGGCGGCGTAGAGGTGGCTGGTTCTTTCGAGCTCGACGCCGTACTGGTCGACGTGGTCGAGGACGATGATCGTCTCCACGTCCGTGGCCGGCGCCGGGCCGGCTGCTCGGGCTCCATACAGGTAGATGCCCCTAACCGCATCGCCGTACATCGAGCGGATGGACTCGGCCAGCCGGCCGGCGATCTGCATTCCCTCCGGGTCCGGCGACGCCGGGCGCACGGCCCCGGCGGTGGAGCCGGCCGGTCCCGTGGCGCTCGGTAGCGCGGTGGGTGGCGCGGCGGTAGGCACGTCCGGGCCGGCGCTCGCGCCGCTCGCCGGCGTGGCAGCGACTGGCGGTGCCTCGGCCTCGATTTCGGTCGGTGACGCCGTCGGGGCCTGCGCCACCGGCTGCGGCCGGAGGATGCGTGGGGTTGGTTCTGGCGCGGCCGGTCGTGGAGTGGCCGGGGCTTCTTCGAGGCGCTCGGCAGTCGTTGTTGTCGCGTCTGGTTCCGCAGCGCTGGTCGCCACGGATGCCGTGCTGGACTTCGTCCTGGCCAGGCGACGCGGACGCGGTCCCGTCTCCGATGCGGGGATCGCGACGAGAAGCGTCCTCAGCATCGTCGCCAACGGCGTCGCGGATGCGCGGAAGTAGACCTGGTTGCCTTCCGCCTCGCGAACGATGAGGCCCGCCGCCACAAGCTTTGTCAGCTCGCGACTGGCTGTCCCCGGGCTGGTGCTCGCACGGCGCTGGATCTCGCGGAGATGGAGCCGGCCATCGTCGGCGTTCATCAGCAGCGCGAGGATCCGCTGCCGGACGCTGGACCTGCCAACGGCGAGATCGATGACCGGGCTGTTCTCAAACACGAGAACGCTTGTTCTCAGGAATGAGACGATCGTTCTCAGAGATGGAACAGTCGTTCTCAGGCATGGCAACAATCGTACTCAGGCCCGAGAACGGGTCAATAGGGGGCGGCCCGGATGCTCCGGAGCGGGAGGAACGGCCTCCACTCGTTCATTTAGGTCGCCGATGAGACGGCTGCCCGACAGCGCTAACTCTGCCAGGTTGGCATACTCGCTGCATGGTCACCCCAACGCCCGCCAGCGCGCCGCCCAAAGGCTGGCTTCAGCCACTGGCGCCGGTTCGCAGATCGGGGCGGGACCCGATCGACCTGCAGGCTCCGGCCACCTCGATCCGGCGGTATCGGGCGGTATGCGCCGTCGGGGGCGCCATCTCGCGGCTGTACTCGAGGGTCCGTGTCGAGGGGATCGAGAGAGTGCCTGCCGGGGCCGCCATTCTGTGCTTCAACCACCAGAACTGGGCCGACCCTTTGTACATGTTCGCCGCCTTTCCCAGGGGACAGCGGATGTACTTCTTCGGGCCGAAAGAGGAGGAGATGCGGCGCGGTTTGCGCAACAGGTTGATGCGCTGGTGCGGTGTGGTCGTGCCGTATCGCCCGGGGAACCGCGGACTCGTGGCCGCTACTGCGCGTGTCGAGGCGCTTCTCGGCCGCGGCGCTCTTATCGCGATCGCCGGCGAGGGACAGATCCACTCAGGCGAGGGCGTCGTCCTGCCGATCCAGCGGGGACCCGCGTACCTGTCTTTGCGGGCTGGAGTACCTGTCGTACCGGTGGCGCTCAACGGTACGAGCTGGCTGGGCTTCCAACGGCCGGTACGCGTACGGATTGGCGCGCCCATCAGTCCGGTGAACGCAACGCCGGCCCGTCCTGGCGCTGACGAGGTGGCAATCCTGACTACGGAGATCCAGGACGCCCTCGAGGCGCTCGTCGCGGACTTCCCCGACCGTGAGATGCCCGGCCGGGTCGGCCGGTTGCTGACGGAGCTCTTCAATGACTGGCCCGACGGCTCGCGACCGCCGGCAGGGGCATGCAAGGCCGATGCCAGGGCGCCTGACCCGATCGCCGATCGGTAGAGGTAGGCCTCGAGCGTCGGCCGATGTCGGTGGGTATCGAACAGATGTTCTGGTACCGCCAAGGCGCGTCGCCGCAGCCGACTTCCGCGACTCTGCGATACTGGGCGGACCAACCACAAGGAGGAGACGTGGGCGCGACGGGCCTGGCTGCAAACCCGACTGAGTACCGCGAACGGCTGCGTGAACAGACGGATCAGCAGCTTGACGCCTGGGCGGCCGAGCTCCTGCGAGATGTGGCCAAGCGGCGCGGCGTGATCAAGGTCGTTGCCGACCTGCGCAAGACCGCCCACCTCGACGAGAAGGCATTTCGGCGCGTCTTTGCGCGCGGTGGTGGGGCTCCCGAGACGGTGGGGACTGACGCCGCAGGCCACCTGATCGTCCCCACGATCTCCCTACATTTCCTCGTGCCGGGGCTCCGAGCTGAGCTTCCCGATGCCCGCGACCGCCTGATCGCCTACCTCGTCGCCAGCTTCGACGAGATCGTCTACGTCTGATCGGACGTTCCCAAGCCGCTCCTCGCTGGCAGGGCTCGTCCGCGTTATCCACCCCTATCCATCGGGGCTCGACGCCGTTGCGGCCGCCTCTGTCGCTCTGATCGCCGGGGCGTCCGCGAGCCTCGCGCTCCGGCTCGGGTTGGGGATGCTGCTTCTGCAGTTCGCCATCGGCGCTGCGAATGACTACGCGGACGCGGCGTCAGATACGGTGGCCAAGCCGCGCAAGCCCATTCCGTCGGGTGTCGTTTCGCGTCGAGCCGCGGGACGCCTGTCCTTGATTGCCGCCGGCCTGGGCCTGGTTGCCGCGGCCTCCGTCGGCGCGGGGGCACTTGTCGTCGGGTTGCTGGGCTTGGCGGATGGCCTTGTCTATGACCTGCGCCTGAAAGGCAGCCCCATGTCCTGGCTTCCATTCGCGTTGGGTGTCGGCCTCTTGCCCATCTATGCCTGGTGGGGAGCGCGAGGCTCGATCCCCTTTGCCTTCCTCGGAGTAGTGGCGCTTGCCGTGTTGGCGGGCCTGGCCCTCGCTCTGGCGAATGCCTACGCGGATCTCGAGAAGGACCGCAGGTCGGGCACCGCCTCCGTCGCGACCTTCCTGGGAGCGGGCCGCACGCTGTTGGCCGACGCCGGAGCGCTAGCGATCGTCCAGGTCATTGCCGTAGCAACTACATTGGCCACTGGCGGCTCACCGGCCCTGCTCTTTGCCGAAGGCTGCGGTTGCGCACTCGGCTGGTCTGGGTTGGGTCTGGCCTCCGTCTCCGTCGACCGGATGCGGCCACTGGTGTGGGAGGTCCAGGCAATCGGGATCCTGGTTCTCAGCGCCGGCTGGCTGGCCGGACTCAACTCCGCTGGACTGCTTCGGACCTGAGTCCGAGAGTTCCCCTGACCAGACCAGAGTGCTCTTGTGGATACCCTACAGACCGCCGGCAGCGCTCAGAAGCCCGAGTCGGCCTATCTGTCCGAACCCCTGCGGACAAGGCCAATCGCGTTCTCGATACGGACCTTGGCGATCATCAGGTACTTGGCCAGGTTCTGGCGGTCGGTGTCGTCGATGTTCTTCATCACGTCAGACTGCAGCACCGTGATGAGGTCCGCCATGGCGTCTGTAAGGCGGGCCCGGACGGCGATCAGCGAGTCGTCAGTGAGCGGCTTCTTCGAACCCGACGCCAGCCAGGTAGCCTCGGCTTCGGCCTCGATGGCATCCTCGACGGTGCCCGAGGGCGAACCCGTAGGGGTCGTCCCCGACGCCGTGCGCTTGGTCCGTGGGGCGGCGTCGATCTTTTCTCGAAGCTTGATCAGCGAGAGCTCGCCTCGGGCGACCATGTCGGCCAGATGCTTTCGCTTCTTCGGGTCCTGGACCTTCAGCAGCTCGTAGGCATGAGAGAGGGTGTCTTTGCGCACAGACACCAACTCGCGGATCTCGATTGGCGCGTCGGCCAGGCGAAGGCGGTTCTCGAGGTAGCCCTTGTCCTTGCCGAGCTTCTGGGCAAGCTTCCGGATGCTGTACCCATGCTCGCGGATCATCTTGTCGTAGATGATGGCCTCATCGATCGGTGAGAGGTCCTCCCGCTGGAGGTTCTCGATTACCGCAATTTCGAGGGCGGTCTCATCGTCGATCTCCTCGATCAGGGCCGGAATCACGGCCAACCCTGCGCCGGCGGCCGCTCGCCAGCGGCGCTCGCCGGCGATCAGCTGATAGCGGCTGTTGGGGAGCGGCCGGACAAGGACCGGCTGGAGCACGCCGTGCTCCCGGACCGAGGCGGTCAGATCGTCCAGCCCGGCCTTGTCCATGGCGAGGCGCGGCTGGTTCGGGTTCGGCTCGATGCGATCGAGAGGGATGTTGCGAACGGCGGCAGGGCGGACGACGGTCGTCTCATCCGCGTTGAGAAGGCTCAGGACGTTCTGGGAGAGGCCCTGGCCCCGTTCCTCTTTGAGCCGAGCGGTCGCAGCGGCTCGGAAGTCTGGCCTAGCCAAGCGCAATTACCTCCTTGGCGAGCTCGCGGTAGTTGTTGGCGGCCTCGGAGGCGCTGGCGTACACGGTGATGGGCCGGCCAGTCAATGGGGCCTCGCCGAGCTTCACGGCGTTCCGGATGATCGTGGCGAAGACATGGTTGTCGCCGTTCTCGCGCATCTCATCGAGCATCTCGCGGCCGAGAACGGTCCGGGGATCGTAGAACGTGGGAAGAAGGCCCAGGACTCGCAGGTCGCGGTTCAGCTTGGACTTGATGGTCGTGATGACCTTCACGAGGGCCGCGAGGCCTTTCAGGGCGTAGTACTGAGTCTGGACCGGGATGATGACGCCCTTTGCGGCGCACAGGCCGTTGATGGTCAGCAGGCCGAGAGTGGGCGGGCAGTCGATCAAGATGTAGTCGTAGTGACCCTGTGCCCACTCGTCGATGGCCTCGGCGAGGGCGTACTCACGGCCGATTGCGCTCAGGAGCTCCACCTCGGTTGAGGCGAGGTCCAGGGTCGCCGGCGCGACATCGATCCCGGGCGTCTCGGTCGTGATGATGACGTCCTTCAGGCGCACGTTCGGATCGCCGAGAACGGTGGCCATGGACTGCTCGACGTTGGCCAGGTTGATGCCGAGGCCAACGGTGAGGTTGGCCTGGGCGTCCATGTCGACGCACAAGACTCGCAGACCCCGCTCCGCGAGCGCGCCCGCCAGATTGATAGCGGTGGTGGTCTTGCCGACGCCACCCTTCTGGTTTGCGATCGCGATGACGTTGGCCACCGTGGGTTCACCTCGCTCGAGTGCGGTTTCGTGGCGGACGGCCGACCTTTGTCCACGTTGCTCTGCGATGTGCGCCTTCCAAGCAACGACTGTCGAGTCCAATGCAATCCTCTGTGATGCTACCGCACGGGCCTTGTGCGGCGGTTCTGGCTTATCCACAGAATCGAGAAGTTGTTCACCGATTCTGTGGATATCGCAGCCGCTTTCTCCATTACCCGAACGGGCCGTGCGTACTGCCTCGTCTAAACCACCCGGAAACGTGCTTCCCGCGAGCGAGTTGTCTTTGCGCAAAGACGGCGCGGCGTAGGGGAGCGCATCTAGCGACCCGCCCTGACCGTAGTGGAAATCCCTCGGCTGCAAGAACCGACCAGACCGCCACGCAAGCGCTCCGGAACCGGCGGGCACTGGTCAGCAAGGTCGAGTCCGTGCCATCATCCCGTCGCGCGCTAGCGCAGCAAGCGGCAGGCAAGCTAGAGGAAGCGGTAAGTGGCGGAAGACCGGCGGACAACTTCTGGCGACCTGGACAGCGGGTCGGCCAACGATCCAGAACGGGATCGCTGGCGAGCCACGACGCGGGCCAAGGCCGTCTCGCGCTCGCCCGAACGCCAGGAGCGTTTCCTGACCACGTCCGGCAACGCGATCCAGGATCTGTACGTGCCCGCTGACATCGCGGGCCTCGACGAAGACCGGGACCTGGGGCGGCCAGGCGAGTACCCGTATACGCGTGGCGTCCAGCCGACCATGTATCGAGGGCGCCTGTGGACAATGCGCCAGTACGCCGGGTTCTCAACTGCCGAGGACACCAATCGTCGGTTCCGATATCTGCTCGAGCAGGGCCAGACCGGCCTCTCCGTCGCTTTCGACCTCCCGACCCAGATGGGCTACGACTCCGACGCACCTCAGGCCGAGGGCGAAGTAGGGCGGGTAGGCGTCCCGATCAACTCGATGGCGGACATGGATGTACTCCTCGACGGCCTGCCCCTGGACACGGTCAGCACCTCGATGACGATCAACGCCTCGGCGGCTGTGCTGCTGGCCATGTACGTTGCCGCGGCCGAGAAGCAGGGCGTGGCTCGAGGCCAGGTCAGCGGCACGACCCAGAACGACATCCTCAAGGAGTACATCGCCCGGGGCACCTACATTTTCCCGCCTCGGCCATCCATGCGACTGGTGACCGACATCTTCGAGTTCTGCTCGAAGGAGTTGCCGCGCTGGAACACCATCAGCATCAGCGGCTACCACATGCGGGAAGCCGGGGCCA
The DNA here is from genome assembly GCA_003142755.1 of Chloroflexota bacterium. Lineage (GTDB taxonomy): Bacteria > Chloroflexota > Limnocylindria > Limnocylindrales > CSP1-4 > Fen-1039. The sequence goes on from PLNK01000043.1 coordinate 60,089, forward strand.
CGGCGGCCCAGGAGCTGGCGTTCACGCTGGCTGACGGGATCGCCTACGTTGAAGCGGCCCTCAGCCGCGGCCTGGACATCGACGACTTCGCCGACCGGCTCAGCTTCTTCTTCGCCTCCTGGAGCGAACTATTCGAGGAAGTGGCCAAGTTCCGAGCCGCCCGGCGGATGTGGGCTCGCATCGTCAAAGAACGATTCGGCGCGACCAATGTGCGCTCGATGGCCTGCCGCTTCCATGTTCAGACGGCGGGCTCGTCGCTGACGGCCCAGTCGATCGACAACAACGTGGTCAGGACCACCGTTCAGGCCCTCGCGGCGGTCCTGGGTGGGGCCCAGAGCCTGCACACCAACTCGCGAGACGAGGCCCTGGCGTTGCCGACCGCCGAAGCGGCGCGTCTTGCCCTGCGAACGCAGCAGATCCTGGCATATGAGTCCGGCGTGACCGAGACCCCGGACCCGCTGGCCGGCAGCTACTACGTGGAGAGCCTCACCAATGGGCTCGAAGCGGCCGCCAACGACTATCTCAAGGAGATCGAGGCACTGGGCGGTACTCTCGCCGCAATCGAGGCGGGCTACCAGCAGCGCCAGATACAGGAGGCCGCCTACCAGGTGCAGCGGGCCGTGGAGAGCGGAACCAAGGTCGTCGTTGGCGTGAACAAGTACCGCGACGAGGAGACCTCCACGCCGTCGCTCCAGAAGATCGACCCGGAAGGAGAGCGTCGCCAGTGCGAGCGGGTCCAGCGGGTTCGGGCGGAGCGTGACCCGGCGGCCTGGGCGGCCGCGATGGACCGGCTCGAGGACTGCGCCCGTGGCCAGGAGAATCTGTTGCCGCCTATGATCGAAGCCGTCAAGGCCTACGCCACGGTCGGCGAGATCTGCGATCGGCTCCGGTCCGTCTGGGGCGAGCATCGCGAGCTGATCACCGTCTGACGGGGCAGGTAGGGGAGTACAGCCGGCGACTGGTCGCAGCTCTCGGCATCTGCCAGAAGTCAGATGGCCCCTCGGCGGCGGCAGCTGCCCGCAGCTACATTGGCAGCCGACAGCTGCAGGCAGCTGCGAGTATCTCCGTTGGCTCGACCCGCCCGCGTGACAGCTGCCGGCAGCTGCCGCGGATCGGGAAGAGCACATGCCTGCAAGGCTTTCGAGGCAGAGAGCGCGACGAAATCCGTCACGAGCGAGCGGGTCGGCGAGCAGTAAGGCCGGTTTCGTACCATTGACCAGGCGCTCGGAGGGCGACGTCAACTGGTCGCGGTTCGAACGCCTGTCCGGTTATGGTCAGTCCCGATAGTCGCAGGAGAGTCATGGATCCACTTAAGTCCGCGCTTCCCGCCGGCATCGGCATCGACAAGATCCACCACGTTGCCGTCATCGTCCGCGACCTCGACGCGTCGCTCGCTCTTTACCGAGACAAGCTCGGCCTCGAAGTCGAGGCCATGATGAACATGGAATACGACCATGTCACGATCGGCTTCCTGACGGTAGGGGACACGAAGATCGAGCTGGTCCAGCCGACCGACGACACCACCGGTTCCGCACGCTTCCTGGCATCCAAAGGCGAGGGCTTCCACCACGTCTGTTTCGAGGTGCCAGACATCCAGGCGGCCCTCGACAAGCTGGCGGCGATGGGCCTGGTCCTTGTTGATGCGGCGCCGCGTAAAGGCGGCGAGGGCCCGGTTGCGTTCGTCCATCCGAAGAGTTGCCACGGCGTCCTAGTCGAGCTGATCGAGGCGCCGGGTGGTCCCGCCTGGACCAAGCTCGGCTACTGAACACGGCAGCCGGGCCCAGGGGCGAACCTCTGGGCGATCGACCCTACAGAGTCCAGGCGAAGAGGACGTCTTCCGCACCCTCGGCGCGGCGACAGAACGCGACAAGTTCGCCCGCCAGCTCGCGCAGCATGGGCTTGTCGTCCGTTCCGACGTTGCACTCCTCGCACTCGATCAGGTCGATCCAGCGGGCGGCGATCCGATCGAGGTGAGCCTCCGGGAGCGCCGCCACGTCGTCGATCCAGTGGGGGTCGATCCGCTCGACCGTACGCTCGGATAGGGCGGTCAACCTGCTCTCCAGCGCCCGGGTGGCTTCGCTGAAGGGTCGGGGAGTGCGACCGCCGGAACTCTCGCGGGCGGCCTGGGCAAAGAGATCGAGCCAGGTCACGTCCAGCCCGCCGCCGAGTGAGATGTAGGCGACGAAGCGGCGAGGATCGCGCAGGCCGGCCCAGTCGTCCAGACCGATGGCGAGCAGGATCTCGCGGACATCGCCCGCGACCAGATCCATCAAGACCCCCACAGACCACCCCGTTTCGCCACGCCGCATCTCACGAAATCCAGACTGGAGTATGGCCCGCGAAGGAAGGGCTGGCGATACCCCAGCTGCGACAGAATCGACCGTCTACGGACGGTAGCCGGCCTCCAGGAGCAATCTCGGAAGCTGGGTGGGAGAGTCGGCCACCCGAACGCCTGCAGCCTCGAGAGCCGCTATCTTCTCGGCCGCCGTCCCCGAGCCACCCGAGATGATTGCCCCGGCGTGGCCCATGCGTCGGCCGGGAGGTGCCGTGCGACCGGCGATGAAGGCGGCCATGGGCACGCCCGTGAGGTGTTCGGCGGCGAATGCGGCAGCTTCCTCCTCGGCCGATCCGCCGATCTCGCCGATCATGACGATGGCGTCGGTCTCGGGGTCGTCGCGGAACAGCTTGAGCACGTCGAGGAACGTGGTGCCGATGATCGGGTCGCCGCCAATGCCGACGCAGGTCGACTGGCCGATACCCGCGTCAGTCATGGCCTGAACCGCCTCGTATGTGAGCGTGCCCGATCGCGACACGACGCCGGCCCTCCCCGGCCTGTGGATCGAGGCCGGAATGATGCCGACCTTGGCCCTTCCGGGCGAAGTGACGCCTGGGCAGTTGGGGCCGATCAGGCGGGCCCCCGCGCGCCGAACGGCCTCGACGACCGCGATCATGTCGAGGGCCGGTATGCCCTCGGTGATGCAGACAATCGTCGCGATGCCGGCGTCCACAGCCTCGAGGATCGCGTCCGGGGCCCCGCTCGCGGGAATGTAGATGACCGAAGTGTTGGCCCCGGCCTGCTTCACGGCATCGGCGACCGTATCGAAGATGGGCACTGTGCCGTCGATGGCCGTCTGGCCGCCCTTGCCGGGTCGCGTCCCGGCCACGACGTTGGTGCCGAAGGCGATGGATGCCCGGGTGTGGAACTCTCCCTCGCGCCCCGTGATGCCCTGAACGACCAATCGGGTATCGCTTCCGACGAGGATGCTCATCGTGCCGCCCCCTGAGCCATCGCTACCGCCTTCTCGGCCGCCTCGTCGAGCGAGGCCGCCGTCTCGAATTTGGCCTCGGTGAGGAGTCGCGCAGCTTCCGCGGCGTTCGTGCCGACGATCCGAACGACCATCGGAACCGCTCGGGCCTGCTGGGCTCGGGCCTCGATCAGGCCCGCCGCGACTTCATCGCCCCGTGTGATCCCTCCGAAGATGTTGACCAGGATGGCCTTGACCTTCGGGTCGGCCAGGATCAGCTCCATGGCCCCGGCGACGGTTTCGTGCCTCGCCCCGCCTCCCACATCGAGGAAGTTGGCCGGCTCGCCGCCGAAATGCTTGACCAGGTCCATCGTCGTCATGGCCAGGCCGGCGCCATTGACCATGCAGCCAATCGTGCCGTCAAGGTGGATGAAGTTGATGCCGAGACGTCTGGCCTGGGCATCGGTCGGGTCTTCCTCGTCCAGGTCGCGCAGGGACTCGAGGCCCTTGTGCCGGCTCAGACCCGAGTCGTCGAGCGTGATCTTCGCGTCCAGGCAGACCAGACGCTGAGTGGCCGCGCCGTCAGCACCCGTCTCGGCGACTATCGCCAGCGGGTTAACCTCGACCAGATCCGCGTCGTTGGCCTTCATCGTGGCGTACAGCCCCTGGGCGATGGCCACGAACGGGCTCAACAGCGGATCGCGCAGGCCGATCGCCAGCCCGAGCGNNGGTAGTACTCCTTGACGATGTCGGCTGCCGCCCCGACGAGGACCTTCCGAACCGTGATGCCCTTGATGTCCATGCCGAGGATCTGGGCGCCGACGTCGGCCGCCTCTCGGGCGGACGAGGCCAGCTTCACGCCGCCGGCCTTGCCTCGGCCACCAACGAGAACCTGGGCCTTGATAACGACACGACCGGCCCCCGCCTCGAAGAATGTTTGTGCCGCGGCCTCGACCTCGCCTGGAGTCCGAGCTACCTTCCACGCCGGAACGGGCAAACCCTGGGCCAGCAAGAGCGACTTTGCGTCAGCTTCCTGGATCTTCACGCCCTGCAGCTCCGATTTCTCGCGGACCAGGGGGCGCAGGACGGAGTCCACAGCAGCCCCGGCAGCGTTTCGAGTTGATCCTAGCAGGAGGGTGGCCCCATGCCCTCGGGTAGTGTGGCAGGGCCGCCCGTCGGCCCGGGGCCGCGGATGTCCCAGGGAGCGGCTCAGCATTTCCGGCCCGGCTTGCCGCTAGAATGCGGCCATGAGCCATCGAGTTACTTTGATCCCGGGCGACGGCATCGGCCCCGAATTGGCCGAGGCGACCAGGCGCGTCCTCGACGCCTCGGGTGTCGAGTTCGAGTGGGAGGTCGTGGACGCCGGCGAGGCAGTCCTCGCCAGAGAGGGCACGCCTCTTCCCCAGTCCGTCCTCGACTCGATCATGCGCAACAAGGTGGCCATCAAGGGGCCCATCACCACGCCCGTGGGCGTTGGCTTTCGATCCGTCAACGTCGCTCTGCGCCAGACGCTCGGCCTGTATGCCAACCTGCGGCCGGTCCGCTCGATCCCGGGCCTCAAGACGCGCTATGACGATGTCGACCTGGTGATCGTCCGCGAGAACACCGAAGACCTGTACGCGGGCATCGAGCACATGGTCGGCCCGGACGCGGCCGAGAGCATCAAGATCATCACCCGGTCGGCGTCGGAGCGGATTGCGCGCTTCGCCTTCGAGTACGCNNGTGACGAACGGCCGGCACAAGGTCACGGCCGTCCACAAGGCCAACATCATGAAGTTCTCGGACGGCCTCTTCCTGGAAAGCTGCCGGACCATCGCCGCGCAGTACGAAGGCAAGATCGCCTTCGAGGACCGCATCGTGGACAACATGTGCATGCAGCTCGTCCAGAAGCCCGAGCTGTACGACGTGCTGGTCCTGCCGAATCTGTATGGCGACATAGTCAGCGATCTCTGCGCCGGCCTGGTCGGGGGACTGGGCGTCGCTCCGGGCGCCAACATCGGCCCCGAAGCGGCGGTCTTCGAGGCGGTTCACGGGTCCGCGCCCAAGTACGCCGGCCAGAACAAGGCCAATCCGACCGCCCTGATGCTCTCGGGCGTGCTGCTGCTGCGCCACATCGGCCAGCAGGCAGCGGCAGAGCGCGTCGAAGGTGCCATCCGCGCGGTCATCGCCGAGGGTCGCGCGACCACCTACGATCTCGGCGGATCGGCCGGGACGAGCGAATTCGCGGACGCGATCGTCGCCCGTCTCGAGACCGGGGCTCCGACGGCATAGACACTACGCACCTGGCGGCCAGCGCCTGACCAGGTCACGTTCGGGAGGCAGCATGCTGTTTCGCTACCGCGGCTCCGAGGGGATGGTCGCCTGGGCCTTCCATCGCATCTCGGGGATCGCCATCTGGGCCTTCGTGTTGCTCCACGTGCTGGACATCTATCTGGCCGGCGGCGACCCCAAGGTCTATGACGACCTGCTGTCGTTCTACGCCAGCCCGATCGGTCGGGTCCTCGAAGTCCTGCTCGGTGCGGCGCTGCTCTACCACGCCCTCAACGGCATCCGGATTCTGCTCATGGATTTCTGGCCGCGCCTGACCGCCTACCACAAGCAGATCTGGTACGTGAACTGGGGCATCTTCGTTTTGGCCGGCATTCCCGCCGCCATCATCATTCTCAAACCCATCTTCGGGGCATAGGAGGCTGAGATGTCGCTCTACTCGCGCTCCGGCCGACCCCGCCCGCAGAGCGGTGGGTTCGAGCTCGCCGCCTGGTACTACATGCGCCTCTCCGGCGTAGCTCTGTTCGTGCTCGCGCTGATCCATTTCAGCGTGATGCACTTCGTCTTCGATCCCTCCCAGCAGAACGCGAACTGGATCTTCACGACCCGCTGGAACAGCCTCCTTCTCCGCAGCTTCGACTGGCTGTTCCTGGCAATGGTTCTGTCGCACGCTTTCCTGGGCATTCGAACCGTGACCATGGACTACCTGCGTGGTGGCCGGCGGACGCTGGTCCTGATGGGCCTCTACCTGGTCGGCATCATCGTCTTCGTCATGGGCACGATGGTCGTCCTGACCGTGAAGATCCCCGGGGCATAGGCCATGGACCACCCGTTCGATGCGATCGTCGTCGGCGCCGGTGGCGCCGGCCTGTGGGCAGCGCTCGAGCTGGCTCGCGAGGGCGTCAACACCGCAGTCCTGACCAAGCTCTATCCCACCCGCTCCCACACCGGCACCGCCCAGGGCGGTGTGTGCGCCGCTCTCGGCAACCTCGAGGAGGACCACTGGGAGTGGCACATGTTCGATACGGTCAAGGGCGGCGACTACCTCGTCGACCAGGACGCCGCCGAAATCCTGGCCCGTGAGGCTATCGAGACCGTCATCGAGCTCGAGCACATGGGCCTGCCGTTCAACCGCACGCCCGACGGCAAGATCGACCAGCGGCGTTTCGGAGGCCACACCAGCAATTACGGCGAGGGACCGGTGCGCCGGGCCTGCTTCGCGGCCGACCGAACCGGCCACATGATCCTGCAGACGCTGTACCAGCAGTGCATCAAGCATGGCGTGAAGTTCTTCGACGAGTTCCAGGTCGTGGACCTGCTGTTCGAGGGTGATCCGGCCAAGGGCGGCCGAGCGGCCGGCGTCGTGGCCCACAGACTGGCCGACGGCCAGCTCCACACGTTCCGGGCCAAGGCGGTCCTGCTCTCGACCGGCGGCTTCGGGCGGATGTTCCGAATCACGTCCAACGCCCACAGCCTGACCGGCGATGGCGTGGCGCTGTGCTACCGCCACGGCATCCCGATCCAGGACATGGAGTTCTTCCAGTTCCACCCGACCGGGATCGTGGGCATCGGCATCCTGCTCTCCGAGGCGGCCCGCGGCGAAGGCGGCACGCTCCTCAACGACAAGGGCGAGCGGTTCATGGCGAACTACGCGCCAAAGCTGATGGAGCTGGCGCCGCGCGACATGGTCAGCCGGGCTATGTACCAGGAGATCCGGGCCGGCCGGGGCATCGGCGGCAAGGACTATCTCTACCTCGACGTGCGGCATCTCGGCCGCAAGGTGATCGAGGAGAAGCTGCCCGACATCACCGACTTCGCCCGCATCTACCAGGGCGTGGAACCGCTCAAGGAGCCGGTGCCGGTCCAGCCGACGGCCCACTACGCCATGGGCGGCATTCCTACCAACGTCTTCTCCGAGGTCGTGCGCGACGACAAGGGCACAGTGGTGCCGGGACTCTTCGCCGCCGGCGAATGCGCCTGCGTCAGCGTCCACGGAGCCAACAGGCTTGGGACAAACTCGCTCGTGGACCTGCTCGTCTTCGGACGGCGGGCCGGCCGCCAGATGGCCCGCTACGCGGCCAAGGTGGAGCGGCCGCAGCCCATCGCCAACGCTGTGGAGCCGATGCGTGCCGACCTGGACGCGATCCGGGGACGTGAAGCGAGCGGCGAGTCCGTGGCCGTCATCCGCAAAGAGCTTCAGGACGTGATGATGGACAACGTCGGCGTCTACCGCGACGCCACGCTCCTGACCGCGGCCCTGGCCAAGGTCAAGGAGCTGAAGGCTCGCAACCAGAAGGTCGCGATCGCCGACCGTGGCTCGGTCTTCAACACCGAGCTGCTCGAGGCTCAGGAACTCGGCTATCTGCTCGATCTGGCCCACGTGACGGTCGCCGCCGCCCTGGCTCGAACCGAGAGCCGCGGCGCACATTCCCGCGAGGACTACCCGGAGCGGGACGACAAGAAGTGGCTCAAACACAGCCTCGCTTACCAGGGCAAAGACGGGCCGACGCTGCGCTACAAGGACGTCTCGATAACCACCTTCCAGCCCAAGCCGCGGACGTACTGAGGCCCATGATGGACGTCAACCTCCGCATCCTCCGTTTTGATCCAGAGGCAGCGCCGCTGGCCGGGTCGCCACCGAAGCCTCACTGGGTCGAGTACAAGGTCTCGGTCGATCCGATGGACCGGGTGCTCGATCTGCTGATCAAGGTCAAGGCCGAACAGGACGGCTCGCTCAGCTTCCGCCGCTCCTGCGGCCACGGCATCTGCGGCTCCGACGCGATGCTGATCAACGGTCGCAACCGCCTTGCCTGCCGCATTCGAGTCGACCAGCTCGGCAAGAAGATCTCGGTCGCGCCGCTGCCGGGTCTGCCTGTGGTGAAGGACCTGATCGTCGAGATGAGCGGCTTCTTCGGCAAGTACCGCTCCGTCAAGCCGTACCTCATCAACGATCAGCCCGAACCCGAGCGGGAACGCCGCCAGAGCCCGCAGGATCGGGCCCGCTTCGACGACACGACCAAGTGCATCCTGTGTGCCGCCTGCACCTCGTCCTGCCCCTCGTTCTGGGCCCGGCCCGAATATGTCGGTCCGGCGGCGATCGTCCAGGCCCACCGCTTCATCTTCGACTCGCGCGACGAAGGCGCGGCCGAACGGCTGGAGATCCTGGCCGACGAGGACGGCGTGTGGCGCTGCCGCACGATCTTCAACTGCGTCGAGGCCTGTCCGCGCGGCATCAACATCACCAGGGCGATCCTCGAGGTCTCCTCGGCGATCGTGGGGCGACGAGGCTGAGCCGGCCAAAGGACCCGGGTTGGGATTCGCTCTGGCAGTCGGTGGGCGCCGGCGCCCCGGAGCGCAAGGGCGAGGCTAGCGGTAGCGCCGGCTCGATGGCCAGCGCGGGCGTACAGGGGCCGGCCGGTTCGGGCCTCCGCCTAATCGTCCGAACCGATGGCGCAGCCCGTGGCAACCCCGGTCCGGCGTCAAGCGGGGCCGTCCTGATCGAAGCCGCCGGCCCGGTCTCGCGCCGACCGGACGCCGCTCCAATCGCCTCGATCTCGGAGTACCTGGGCGTGCAGACCAACAACGTGGCCGAGTACACCGCCGTCGTGCGTGCCCTTGCTCTCGCCCATGAGCTCGGGGCGGGCGAGGTGGAGATGCTGCTCGACAGCAAGCTCATCGTGGAACAGCTCCACGGCCGCTGGCGCGTCAAGGACGCGAAGCTGATCCCCCTCCACGCCGAGGCGAAAGCCCATCTGGCGCGCTTCTCGCGTTGGAGCGCTACTCACGTGCCGCGGGCCCAGAACAAGCAGGCCGATGCGCTCTGCAACGAGGCCATCGACAGGGCCCAGGCCGGCGGCCCGAGGGTCGTGGTTGTGCGGCCGAAGTAGGTCGCGCGAGCACGTCCGACGGGCCCGGATCGCCGGGTTCTGCGCGGAGTGATGGGTACGCTGTTCGGCGGTGGGAGGCGGCGCCGGTAGGTCCTGCGCGGGCTACACGACCTTCATACCCTCGATGCCGGCCGCCGGTTCGGGGTATTGCGGGTTCAGCTCGTCGATAGCGTCGGCCACGATCTCGCTGACCGCCAGGTTGCGGAGCCAGTTGTGGTTGGACGGGATCAAGTACCAGGGCGCGAAGTCCGTGCTGGTCTCGGCCAGCATGTCCTCGAAGGCCACCTGGTACTGATCCCAGAGCTTGCGCTCCGGGAGGTCGGTCGTGGAGAACTTCCAGCGCTTGGTCGGGTCGTCCACGCGGTCCTGGAAGCGCTGGCGCTGCGTGTCCTTGTCGATCGCCAGGAAGAACTTGAGGATCGTGACGCCTTCGTTGGTGAGCATCCGCTCCCAGTCGCGGATCTCGCCGTAGTGGCGCCGCCAAACAGGCTCGGGCTCCAGGTTGTGGACGCGGACGATCAGCACCTGTTCGTAGTGGCTGCGGTTGAAGATGCCGATCTCACCCTTGCCGGGGACGGCCGCGTGGACGCGCCACAAGAAGTCGTGAGCGAGTTCAATGGGCGTGGGCTCCTTGAATGAGGTTACGGGCGTGCCTTGCGGGTTGAAGGCGCCGGCGATGACCGTGATGGTCCCGTCCTTGCCGGCGGCATCGATCCCCTGCAGAACGATGAGGACGGCGTGTTTGTGCTCGGCGTAGACCCGCTCCTGAAGGTCGGTCAAACGCGCCAGATTGGCCGCGATGGCTGCTTCCGAGTCGCTCTTCTTCCGACCGAATGTCGCGCCGCAGTCGAATCCGGCGAAATCGATCCTGGCTCCCGGCTTCACCAGTAGCTGCTTGCGCAGGCTGTGGTCGTTGTCGCCGCCGCCCTTTGCGCCCATTGCCGCCTCCAGAACATGAGCATGACCCTCGGCCGCATCGTAACGCCCGCGGGCAGCGCGGCATAGCCGATCGGCTTGGCCACCGTCCCTTTGCGCGCCCGTGAGCTGCGAACTACTCGGGAGCAGGCAGCCGGTATCGAACCTCGGTGACGGAGAAGCCGGCCATCTCGAGCGGCTGGCGCGCACCGTCCGGCTCCCAACCCATGACTTCGTAGAAGGCGCGTCCGGGGCCGTTGTCTTCGAGAACCCACAGCGTCAGTAGCGCGGCCCCTCGGGTCCGCAGGTATTCGACCGCGGTGGTGAGGAGCGATCTGCCGACGCCTCCCCGCCATGCCTCCGGCAGGACATATAGGGCGTATACCTCGGCGGCGGGGAGTGGCACCTCGTCGTCTCGGGGCGGCCCGACGCTCACAAATCCAACCGCTCGACCGTTGCGCTCGGCGATCCAGGCCGGCGTGAGGCCGTCGACGTCGCCCTCGAGCATCGACCGCCACGCGACCTCGCGGGATGGCACGGACAGTCCGCCGAGGAAGTCGGCCGGCATCAGGTCCCGGTATGCCGCTTGCCAGCCTCTGACGACGAGATCCGCGATCGCGCGTGCGTCGGCCACGGTGGCACGCCGGATGCTGAGTTTGGTCGCCGGATCGGTGTGCGATTTGGTCATCTCGGTCGCTTCCACTACAATCCCGCCTCGGCGAGTCGGCTGGACGATCGCGTGTCTCACGAGGCAGCTCCACGGAGCCGCCGTTGTGAGACCCGAGGAAAGTCCGAGCTCCTCAGCGCAGGGTAGCGGGTAACGCCCGTCCGCCGCGAGGCGAGGACCAGTGCCACAGAGACGTAGCCCGGACCGGGCTCAGCTCGGACCGGGAGGTGAAACGCGGCAAACTCTGCTCGGAGCAAGGCCAAATAGGAGGACGCGGTTCGGGCACTCGGGCAACCGGGCGCTCGGGCGGAAGAGGTCGCGCTGCCCAGTCCTCGGGTAGGCCGCTTGAGCCGTCGGGTAACCGGCGGCCGCAGATGGATGATCGTCGCCGCGACGCAAGTCGCGGTACAGAACTCGGCTTACAGGCCGGCTCGCCGCCACCTCTGAAGTCGACGACTGAAATCGGCTGGGGCCGATTTCAGTTTCGGACTAACCGGCTACGCCGCTTAGTCCGCCAGGCCTGAGACGGAGCCCCAAGAGCGGCGGTGGGCGACCTTCCGCCCCGTGGCTCCGCCACTCCGAGCTAATCGGCTGCCGCCGATTAGCTCCAAACTGGTCGGGCTCCCGCCCGATCAGTCTTCGTCTGGTCGGAAGATGTGGCTCGCCGTGCATATGGCGCACACAGCCAGGCTTGTCTCGAGGTTGCCAATCGGCCGGGCCGCGCTTCTGTCGGGGTAGACGCAACTCACGGAATAGCCGGACTCCGGGCCGTCCGAAACCCGGTCGAGGCGGCGATAGGTACAGCGCCTGATGCGCGGCGCCTCCACAGGCGTTGCGATCGGCTGGACCTCGTCAATGCGTTGAGGCAGTGCCATCGTGCGAAATGCCACCTCCGGAAGCCGGGAGGCTAGCATCGCAAAAGCGGGGACGGCAAGCGTCGAAAGGTACTAGACTGCGCCGCGTCGGCTGCCTGGCGAGCAAGTGCCAGGCTCAATCGCGAGGCCAGGAGTCGTCGTGGAGTCAGGCGAAGGCTCGAACAACAAGGACGTGGGAGGGGGCCGCACGCCGCCTGACGAGCAGCAGATGAGGATCGGGCGGGCTCGTGTGGCGCGTGGGATGGACTCCGATGACGAACCCGGCGTGCTGGGTGGCATCGATGCTTCCAGTGGTCTGATCGGCGGCGGGGCCTCCTCCAGCGTGCCGTTCGCCCAGGCCAATCGGCTGCCAAACCAGGCCACCGGCCCGGCCGATGGTGCCGACTCCATGGATATGCCCAATCGCTTTCGACCCTGGGCGGACACGGCCCAGCCCGGCCCAGGTCCCATGCGCTGCCACTTCCTTCGCAGTGTCGGACCGGATGGCCGCCTGGCCGAGGCTCAGAAGACGGCCGTGCCGACGCATCGCTGCGCCGCTTTCGGCGACCCACTGCCGCTTTCGCTGCGCCAGCAGGAGCTCGTGTGCCTGCAGCGAGTGCACGTCAGCTGCCCGCGCTACGTTCGGGGAACGCTGCTCGCAAACGAGAACCAGTCCGTGGCGTCGTCCAAGGAACAGCGGTCCGGCGGCATTCCCGTCCTGACGATCGCCGGCGTGGGCCTCGTCATCCTGGCTCTCGGCGTCCTACTAACGGCCGGCCTGGGCCTGCCGCCGTTCGCCGGCAGCGCGCCGGCGAGCAAGCCGGTCGTCGCGGTCGCCTCCGCCTCCGCGTCCGCGTCGCGGACGCCCACTGCCACGCTCACCGCGCCGCCGAGCGCCTCACCTGTTGCCCAGAACAGTGCTTCTGCTCGGGCGTCGGCAGTCCCGACCACGGCGCCCACGCCTACACCCACGCCTACACCCACGCCCGCACCTACCGCGGCGCCAACAAGCTCCTGGCCGCCCGGAGCGACGGCCTCGCGGATGGATTTGCTCGTCCCCTGCACCGGCCAGGCCAATTGCTGGGTCTACACGGTCCGGGCGGCGGGCGACAACGGGGGGACCGTCAACGACAACGTCGCCGGCATCGCACGCTTCTTCGGGGTGGACGCCCAGGCGATCTACACGCTGAACCCGGGGTCGAGTTCCGGCATCACCCCCGGCCATAAGCTCAAGATCCCGCCTCCCACTCGGTAGTCGCGGCCCGATCGGGCAGCCTGCGAGACCGGTGCGGCGTCACTAGTCCGGCGGGCCCGGCGTGCCACTGCGACGTCGACCGTCCTGACGCGGCTTCAGAGGTGTTGCGTCCTGCCGACATCTACGTGGAGATCCCGGCGACTGGCGCGGTCGTTTGTGTGCTGGCCGGCGCTCTGCCGCCTCGAAAGACTGCCGAGTGGGCATGTGCCAGCCCGACCGACAGCGTTGCTCCAATGGCGCCCGCTGTGCGCGGAAGGTGATGTCATGCGTCGCTCGCTCCGGTTCAAGCTCGTCGGCGTGGTCGCCATCGTCCTCGGCACCATGGCTGTCGCCGCCTCGGCGGCAGTTGTCGTGGCCGGCGCCGCCAGGAATGACGTGGTCGCGATCAACGGCACATACATGCCCGCAACGCGGCTGATCGGCGATCTGCATCTAGGCGCGGCCGAGTACCACTCGGACCAGCTGGCGTACCTTGCGGCACAGGACGCTGCGGCGAGGACGACGGCGTCGACGCTCATTGCCAAGCACGCAGGCGCGGTGAGCGTGTCCTTGGGCGCCATCGCCGCTCTGCCCCTGAACGCGGCGGAGCAGGCCGGCTGGGCGACGGCGAAGGCCGCCTGGGAGGCCTATCTGACCTCGACGGCCAACCTTACGACCGGCGACACCGCCTCCGAACTGGCGGCTCTCTCGGCCGGTCAGCCCGCCACGGCCTACTCGACGCTCGACATCGACCTCGATGCCCTCTACGACGCGGTCGCGGCGGGGGCAAACGGCGCGACAGCCGACGCAAACTCGCTGATGGGCTTCCTGTCCCTCTTTCTGATACTCGGTTGCGGGCTGGCTGTGGCCGTTGGCGGTGTGCTGTCGTTCATCCTGTCGGGCCACGTCGTTGGCCAGATCAAGGATGTCCAGGCGACACTCGCCTCCATCTCCGGCAGTTGCATGGTCAGGCTCGAGAAGGGCCTCGCTGCCCTCGCCGACAACGACCTGACCGTGCGTGTCGAGACGACGGCTCGCCCGATCGCGAAGCACGGCGGCGATGAGGTCGGCCAGATGGCGGCCGCGACCAACGACATGCTCGTCAGCATCCGGGCCACGATGGACAGCTACGAGAAGGCGCGAGCGAATCTCGCCGCTGCGCTCGGCGAGGTCCACGACGCGGCCCGGTCCGTGTCGGTTACCTCCTCGGAAGTGAACCAGGCGGCGATGGACTCCGGCCGCGCGTCGTCCCAGATAGCCCACACCATCGGCCAGGTGGCGTCGGGCGCGTCCAGCCAGGCGCGGGCCGCCGGCGAAACGGCCAGCGCAGTCAACGATCTTCGCGCCGTGATCGAGTCGGTCCGGGGCGGCGCTGCCGAAACCGCTCGCAGTGTCGAGTCGCAGGCTGCCGCAGTAGACCAGATGACCCGCTCCATTCGATCGGCCTCCCGCGCTTCGAACGACGTCCAGGGCCTGGGCGCGGCAGCCGGCGATGTCGCCACGAGTGGCGCCGACACGGTCCGCCAGACTGTCGAAGGGATGGCCCGGATCAAAGAGGCCGTCGAGGGCGCGGCGATCAAGGTCACCGAGCTTGGCGCGAAGGGCGAGCAGATCGGGGCCATCGTCGAGACGATCGACGACATCGCCGAGCAGACCAACCTGCTCGCGCTCAACGCGGCNNGAGGTTCGCAAGCTCGCCGAGCGCTCGTCCCGTGCCACCAAGGAAATCGCAGCGCTCATCGCCGAGGTTCAGCAGGGTACCGAGCATGCCGTCAAGGCCATGCAGATCGGCGCTCGGGAAGTAGAGGCGGGAGCCGAGCTGGCCGCGAAGTCCGGCGCCGCGCTCGACGAGATCGCGTCGGCCGTTTCGTCGTCCAACGCCGCGGTCAACCGGATCGTCAAGGCCATGGACGACATGCAGGCCTCCAGCACCGGCCTGGTGTCGGCGTCGGACGCAATCGCCGCCATCGCCGAGGAGACCAATGCCGCGGCCGAGTCGATGACCGGCAGCGCCGAGCAGGTCGCGCATGCGGTCGAGTCGATCGCCGCCATCAGCCAGGAGAACTCGGCCTCCGCCGAGGAGGTCTCCGCGGCCACGGAAGAGATGTCCGCCCAGGCCGAGGAAGTCGTGGCTTCGGCCTCGACCATGGCCGACATGGCCTCTCGGCTCGAGAGTCTGGCCAGCAGGTTCAGGATCGGCGACGCGCGCACGAGCTACGGCGCGCCTGCCGATCGGCCCGTGGCGAACGCCGAACGTCCCCGCTGGGCCGCCTAGAGACGACCGCGGCGGCCGATATCGCGGCCGGCAACCTACCCGGTCGGAACTATTCGGAGTGTTCTAGTCATCGTTCGGCAGTTCCAATGGCACTGTCTGCGGGCGGTCCCGTTAGGGCCTCATAGGCGTGCGCCGGACGAGCCGATTTGCCGGCGGACGAAGGAGCCCACGGATGTCGATCGGCTGGCGGCCGAGCATGGAAACAGGTGCGCCGCTGCTGGATGCCCAGCGCCGCGCGCTCGTGGAGCGTGCCGACGCACTGGTCGCGACGATCGAGGCCGGCGGCGACAGATCCACCGTGGAGCGCGCCTTGCGCGACTTCGGCGACTACTCCGTCCGCCACTTCTCGTCGGAGGAGGATTGCCACCTCCGCGGCGTGTGCCCGGCCCTGCAGTGGAACGGCGCGGCACGAGCCGAACTGATCAAGATCATGGCCGCGTTCCGTGGGGCGTTCGAGCGCGGCGGCGCCACCCCGAAGGTCGCCGAGGATCTGGCTTGCGAACTGTCGGGTTGGGTCGCGCGGTACATCCCGGGGCCCGTAACCAAGCTGCCCTGCGTCGCTACGCCGAAGTAGGCCCGAACAACCGGGCGAAACCCGGGTAGGCCCGCAGCGGCAGCACCTCGAACTCGATCAGACCGGCCGCAACGTCTCGGCGGCGACTCCGGCAACTGCTCTCTCTATGGCCAGGATCCGCATCTGACTCCTCCGTGAGGGCGGCAGGGTTCGTGGCCATTGTGATCGACCAGCCGGCGGCCGCGCCACCCAGCGCTTACGCGGACGGGTCGACGACCCGGCCCAGGAAGAGGATCGCCCCGGTCGTGGTATCGCGCACGGCGAAGATGAAGGGCCGGTCCACGCGCAGCGTCACCGTCTGTTGGGGTGCCATAGTCGCGCCGGCCAACATCTCGACGGCCGCCGCCGCCGAAGCGACAGTTCCGTTCTCGTCGACCTCGATGTTGGCCTGGTGGACGACTCTGGCGATGTACAGCTGCTCCTGCGTCGTGATGCCCGAAAAGTCGGCGCTTACAGGATCTAGCGCCAGCGGCATTCCCATGCCCCCGAGGACGGAGGCCAGGTCTGACTTGGTCTCGACCTTGAAGCGGGGGAGGCTCAGATCCACGGTCGCCTTCTGGAGGGCGGCAGTGATCTGCCCGAAATAGGCGGCGTCCAGACTGGCTTCGAAGGTCGCCAGGTCGTTCGGAACCACGATCGTCATTGCCAACGACGGATTGAGGTACGGCAGCTCGACAGCCTGCCAGCCCGATCCGGAGGCGTATAGCGTGTCCGGCAACCAGACCCGCATAGTCGGGACGCTCACCTGCGAATTGTCCGGCCGGGTGAAGGGCTCGGTCGTCGTTTCGCCGGTGTCGAATTTCGTGAGCCACGGCGCCTTGAGGTAGATGGCATTCACGAGGACGAGTCGAGTGGCCGGGTCGAGTTGGTCCAGGAGGGTGGGGATCCGCCCGGCAGTCTGGTCGCTGACCCAGCTGTTGATCAATCGGCAGGCGCCGGTTGAATCGGTCTTGAAGTCGACCAGGCGCAAGCCCGCCCCGAACTGCGAAGCCAGCGTATCGAGGTAGGGCGTCTGAAGCTGCAGGTCCTTTTGGACGAACGGCGCGTTGGCAATGCTCAGGGTCAGCTGCTGCTCGCGGCCCAAGGCATCCTTGAAAGTGCCCGAGATCCCGGCCAGGGCCTTGTCGAGCGAGTTGAGCCCGTTGCCTCCGCCGCTGGCCGTCGCCGAATGGAGCACCTTGTCCATCTGCGCGGCCGTGTCGCCGTTCGCGCCCGCACGAGCCATCGAAAGGGCCAGGGCCACGCTCGCGGGTGACATGACCATGTTGCCGCCGGACGATGCGGTGGCGCGGTAGAGGTCGAACCCGAAGGCGTCGACGGCCGCGGCAGCCTCCTGGGCGGCGTCGGGCGAGCCCGCCGCGCGCGTCGCCTGCGACGCGGCAAAGCCGATGGCCGCGGCCTGGCCGGCACAGCCCCAGACGACGGAGCTCACGAGGACCAACCCCGCGGAGCCGAAAATGCCCACTCGTCGCGGCAGATGCCCGACGCCCCTGGTTGTCACGGTCATGTCCCTCTCCTCAACGTGTTGCGACAGCCGCCGCCCCCTTCTGACGCCATGCGGCCAGCCTGGGTTCCCGGCCTCTACGCGGATGGATCCACGACCCGGCCCAGGAAGAGGATCGCCCCTCACCGGTCGTGGCCGCCGCTCCGCATGTCCGTCGCTACTGCCGCGCGCCACTCGATGTAGGTACGACCGGGACCGGGCCCCGAGATCACCGTGCCCGTCGGGGCCGCTTCAAAACCCACAAATCGACCGCCGCGCATTCTGCAACAGCGTTGACGGGCCACAAGGTGGGTGTATGATCCACTGAAGTGGCGAAAAGCGGTGATCAGCGGTGATCAGTGGCCAATCCGGCTCCGCCGACGAACTCCCTCCGAGAGGGCGCCGGCACCGGCTGACGACAGGTTTACCACTTTGCCCCGCCACACGAACGGCGTCATAGCGATAGAAGACAGGCGATAGGTAGATGTTCACCGGCGAATACAAGCACTCGGTGGACGCCAAGGGTCGGGTAGCCATCCCGGCCCGTTTCCGCCTGCAACTCGAAGAAGGAGCCGTGGTCGTTCGCTGGGTTGACGGTTGCGCGGCCATCTTCCCCCGGCCGGCATTCGAGGCGCTGGCATCGAAGGTATCCGTGCTGCCGCTGGCCGACGAAAAAGCCAGGTCGTTCAGCCGGTTCCTGTCGTCGAGCGCGTTCGACGTCGAGAGCGACGGCCAGGGCCGCGTCGTGCTGCCGGGCGCCATCCGCGAATGGGCGGGGTTGGGCACGGACGCAGTCGTCGTTGGCCAGTGGGATCACGTCGAAGTCTGGGCCCCGGACCGGTGGGCCAAGTTCCAGAAGGGCCTCGATTCGGCGGCTGCGCTGGCTGGCCAGCTCAGCGGCCTGGGGCTGTAGGTGATCGTTGTGACTCATGAAGACCCGCTCGACGAGGTGACCGGCGGCGCCGGCTCTCCCGAGGGGGGCGCCGAAGTGGAGGTAGGGCACCTGCCGGTGATGGCCGACGAGGTCGTTGTGACTCTCGCCCCGCGTCCTGGCAGCCTCCAGATCGACGCCACCCTCGGTGGAGCCGGCCACGCCGAGCGGATCCTGGAAGCGTCNNGGCGGCCATCGCCAGGAGCGCCACGCGTCTGGCCCGTTTCGGGGATCGCGCCGTCCTGCGGCAGGCCAACTTCGGCCAGCTCGCGGACGTGGCACCGGGCGCCGGGTTCGCCGCGGTCGATGGCCTCTTCATGGACCTGGGCCTGTCGAGCTTCCAGCTCGTGGACGTGGAGCGTGGCTTCGGCTTCCGAGCCGGCGGCCGCCTCGACATGCGCTTCGACAGGAGCCGGGGCCGATCGGCCGCGGACCTGCTGGCCACGATGGATGCGCGCGATCTGGCGGCCCTCTTCCGCCGCTACGGCGAGGAGCCGTTCGCCGGTCGCATCGCCCGCACGATCGTGGAGACGCGCAGCCACACCCCGGTGGAGACGGCCGAGCAGCTCGCGGCTCTCGTGGCCCGGGCTGTACCGGCGCCCAAAAGCCGCCGAACCCACCCCGCCACGCGCGTCTTCCAGGCCTTGCGGATCGCCGTGAACGACGAGTTGGCGGCCCTGGAGGCCGGGCTTGCGGCGTCGCTGGTGCTGTTGCGGCCGGGCGGTCGTCTCGTGGTCTTGAGCTACCACTCGCTCGAGGATCGCATCGTCAAGCGGTTTATAGCCGCCGAGCAGCGTGGCTGCGTCTGCCCGCCGGAGGTCCCGATCTGCGTCTGTGGACGTCAGCCGAACCTTCGTTCGCTGGGCAAGTCGCGCACTCCGAGCACCGCCGAAGTCGCCGCCAATCCGCGTTCACGTAGCGCCCGTCTGCGGGGCGCAGAACGCATCGCCGCCTGAGACCAATCGAGAAAGGAGGAACCGATGAGCAAGGGACACCAGTCCAGTCGACGCCGGAGCTACGGCCGCCGCCAGCACGAGCTGCACGAGCTGAACGAGCGCACCGACCAGAACGTCGGTGTCCTTGGCTGGATCGATGAGTCCGAGATGCCCGGTCCGGGAGCTCAGGCTGCTGGCCTGTTTCGCCAACCGTCGTGGTCGGGCAGTGGCTGGCCGGTCGAGCCGTTGGCTCGCGCCGCTCTTGGCGAGTGGCTGAATCTCAAGGGTATCGACTGATGGCCGTCTACGAGGGCGCGCGCCCTCGTTCGACTCCGTATCCACACCGGCGCCGGGAGGCCCTCCTCCTCCGCCCCCGGGCGCCGGAGCTTGCGCGCAGGCAATCGCGTGTGTCTCTCCGCAACCGGAAGCGCCCGCGCTTCTTCGGGATGGCCATCGGCATGATCGTGGTCGCTTTCTTGCTGAGCTTCTTCTCGCTGGTCCAGACCGTTCGGGTCTCGGCCTCCGGTTGGGACATGGACCAGCTGAACAGTCAGCTGGGGCAGCTCCAGAACCAGCGGCAGCAGGATCTGTCGGACATCAACCGGCTGGACCGGGAGTCCGCGATCCGGCGCCAGGCCATCGCCACAGGACTCTCCCAGCTGCCTCCGCCCGTCGTCATCCCGGCTCGCTGAGAAGGCCGGCGCCATGCTCGGTCGGACGGACTCCAGGGCTCGTCTGCTTCTGCTTCTCGCCGTCCTGGTGCTGCTGTCGGGTGGAATGGCCGCGCGCCTCGCCTACTGGCAGGTGAATCAGCACGCCCAGCTGACGGCCCTGAGCGCCCAGGATTCGTCCTATACGCAGCGGTCGATCGCCGCCAAGCGAGGGACCATCTACGACAAGTCCGGCACCATCGTCCTGGCCCAGACGATCTACCGCTACCGCGTCATCGCCGATCTCCACGGCCTCCCGGCCGCCGAACGCAAGCGCGACGCAGACGCCCTGGTGGACTACCTGGGCCTGGAGCCGGATGCGGAAGCGAACCTGCGCAAGATCATGGCCGGCGACGGCTACTACGTCATCCTGGCCACGAACGTCGAAGCCGACGTAGCCAAGGAGATCTCCTACGCCCAGCTGAACGGCGGCCTGGCCACGATCACCCTCGATCCGACGCCCGTGCGGGTCTACCCGCAGGCTGGTGGTGCCCCCCACACTTCGCTGGCGGCCCAGCTCCTCGGTTTCGTCAACGCCGCCGGCAAGGGCCAGTACGGCCTGGAGCAGGAATACGACTCGATCCTGGCCGGCCGCCCTCAGATCCTCAACGTCGACGCCAACGTGCCCGGCCCGGCCGGTCAGCACATCGTCGACGTCGGGGCGCCGGGCGAGGACATCCGGACCACGATCGACGCCGGACTCCAGCTCAAGGTCGAACAGGAAGTATTTGCGGCCTGGCTCGCCGACAAGGCCAAGTCGGTTTCGGGAATTGTCATGGATCCCAAGACGGGCGCGGTGCTGGCAGAGGCGAGCTACCCCTCGTACGACGCCAACCTCTTTGCTCAGGTCGCGGGCCAGAACCCCGAACTCTTCACGGACCCGATCATCAGCGATTCCTACGATCCGGGTTCGGTCTTCAAGATGCTCACGGCGTCGGCGGCTCTGCAGACCGGGACGACGTCCCTGACCACCAAGATCAACGACTTCGGCGTCCTGGAACTGCCGGGCGGCCAGGAAGTGGCGGATGCCGACCGCAAGTCGATGGGCTGGCTGTCATTCGCGGACGTCGTGGCCTGGTCTCGCAACGTGGGCGTGTCGCAGGTCGCCTTCAGGTTGGGCAAGACCACCGCGGCGGCTTCGGCCGCGCTGTACAAGACCTGGCAAACGTACGGCATCGGCCAGGCCACGGGCATCGACCTGGCGGGCGAAGCGACCGGTATCGTTCCGGATCCTGCGGTCACGCCCTGGTACCAGATCGACCTGGCGAACCGCTCCTTCGGCCAGGGCGTCTCCGTGCCGCCCATTCAGGTCATGCGGGCCTACTGCGTCATGGTCAACGGCGGGACGGCGGTCACTCCGCACGTTGCCGACCTCGAAAGCCAACCGAAGGTTGGCTCGGGGTCCGGCACGCCGTCGGCATCGCCGAGCCCGAAGCAGGTCATCAGCGCCGGCCTGTCGAGTTCTCTCACCGGCCTGATGGAGCACGTCGTCACTGCCGTCAAGTCCTACAACCAGGCGACNNTACATCCCCGGCTACTACGTCGGCGGGAAGACCGGCACGGCCCAGATCTGGGACCCGGCGCTCAACAAGGGCAAGGGCGACTGGATGTCCGACATCTACAACTACAGCTTCTACGGCTGGGTGGGTCACGACTCGCCCGACCTGGCAGTCGGCGTCGTGATCTACCAGGGGACGCCGACCAAGGTGGCGCAGGGCGTGCTAGCCATGCCGATGCAGTCGACCGAGCTGTTCAGACGGGTCGCCACGGACGCGGTCGTGAGCGAGCAGATCCCACCCAACAAGGACGGACCAGCGGCGCCCGGCGGCGCGAAAGCAAAGTCGTTGGGGTGATGGTCGCGTCCCGCACCGGGTGCGATCGGCTGTGCCACACTGAGGAAGTGATCGACACCCGCCATCGGGAGCCACGGCTCCGCGGGCTTCCCGCCCCGACCGTCGCCGAACCTGCCGCAATCACCGGCGGACGACCCGTCTGTCCGTCCAGGTCGTCGAACCGCTGGGGCCGGGTAACGGTCGCGGCGTCGCGCGTTGTGGCGCCCGAGCCGTCGGTCGTATCTATCGAAGCAAGCTTCGGGGGCTGGACTGCCGAATTGGGCGCGCGGGGAGGATCGTGCCGGATCGGTGAGGAGGTTCGGTGAAAGAGCACGGAGTCGAGTTCATCCAGGGGCTGCTCCTCGCCTTCGCCTGCATGGTCATCCTCATGCCGCCGTTCCTGCGCCTGCTGCGCTGGTTGGGCATGGGCAAGCAGATTCGCGAAGACGGACCCGGGACTCACCTCGTCAAGCAGGGCACGCCCACCATGGGCGGCGTTCTCATCGTCGCGGTGACGCTGATCCTGGCCTACCTGTTCAACGCCTTCGACGCCTCGACGTACTCGCCGCTGTTCGTGCTGGCGCTCGTCGGCGCGCTCGGGGCCGTCGATGACTACATGAACGCCAGGACCGGCATAGGCATCCGCGGCCGCCACAAGATCCTCTGGCAGCTGATCGTGGCCATCGTCGTGGCGGTCTACGTCCAGAACCACTTCGGCTTCAACGGCTTCCGCATCCCGTTCGTCGGCGCCTGGGAGGGCACGACGGCCATAACCATCCCGCTGATCGACCGCCAGGTCGAGGTCGGCGCCGTCCTGTTCATCCTGGTGGCGATCGTGGCCATCGTCGGCTGTAGTAACGGCGTCAACCTGACCGACGGTCTCGACGGCCTGGCCGGCGGGACGCTCGTCTTCGCCTTCATCAGCTTCCTGATCATCGCCCTGCTCAACCAGCCCGCCCAGCCGAACCTGACCATGGTCAATGCCATCGCCATCGGGGCGATCCTCGGGTTCCTCTGGTTCAACGTGCACCCGGCCCAGGTCTTCATGGGCGATTCGGGGGCGTTGTCTCTCGGCGGCATGCTGGCGGTGATCGCGCTGATCACCGGCCAGGTCCTGATCCTGCCGCTCATCGGCATCATCTTCGTGCTCGAGGTGGCCTCCGATGTGATCCAGGTGGCCAGCTTCAAGCTTCGCGGCAAGCGCGTCTTCCGGATGGCTCCGCTCCACCACCATTTCGAGCTGGGCGGCTGGGACGAGGAGAAGATCACGATGCGCTTCTGGATAGTTGGGGCCCTGGCCGGCATGCTCGGGGTGACGCTCTTCGTCGCCTCGATCCCGAAGCCGTAGCGTCATGGCCGGTCGTGTCGTCCAGCTCGACCGCCTGACGGCGGCTGGGGTGCGCGACGGCGCCCTGAGCCAGCGGTCGGTGACGGTGCTCGGGCTCGCCCGCAGCGGTATCGCCCTGGCCCGGTTCTTCGCCGATGCCGGCGCCCGGGTCACGGTTTACGACGGCCGGCCCGCTGCCGAACTGGCCGGGGCGATCGAGTTGCTGGGTCGCCGGTCGGTCGAGCTTCGACTCGGACCGGACGTGGAGCCGGCCACGACCTGGGCCGAAGCCGACCTGATCGCCACGTCGCCGAGCATCAACCCCGACTTCCCGACAGCCGAACCACCGTTGCGGGAGGCGCTGCGCGCCGTCGTCTCGGCTCATCGGGCGGACCCGACCCGCTCGCCGGCGCTGGTCAGCGAGACAGACCTGGTGCTGCGACTGTGCCCCTGCCCGACGATTGGGGTGACCGGGACGAAGGGCAAGACGACGACGTCTTCGCTGATCGCGGCCCTGCTGGCGGACGATCCTGCCCACCCGGTCGTCCTGGGTGGCAACATCGGCGTCCCACTCGTGGAGCGACTGACGGACCTTACCGCTGAGCATCGCGTCGTCATCGAGCTGTCCGAACTGCAGCTGCCGACCCTGTCGCGCGGGACCACGGTCGCCGTCTACACGAACGTCACGGCCGATCACCTCGACCGCCACGGCTCGCTCGAGGCCTACCGCAAGGTCAAGCGGCGCCTGGCCGAGATGGTCGACCCGAACGGCGCGCTGGTCCTCAACGCCGACGACGAGGTCGTGGCCGGCTACGCCCGCGGCGCGACTGCGGCCGTGGTGTCGTACAGACGAGCCCGCCCGGCGCCCGGCGGCCTGGGCGTCGTGGACGGCTGGATCGTCGCCGATGGCCTGGTGAGGCTCGCGGCGGCCGGCGGGGGAGCCGCCGATCCGGGGTCCGGCGGACGCATCATGCCCGTTGCCGAGCTCGCCATCCCGGGCGACCACAACGTCTCCAACGCTCTGGCCGCGGCCGCGGTCGCCCTTCTCTTCGGCGTGGCGCCGGAGCGGATCCGCCGCGCCGCGGCCGCCTTCACCGGCGTGGAGCACCGCCTGGAGGAGGTGGCGATCGTCGGCGGCGTCCGTTTCGTCAACGACTCGCAGGGAACCCAACCGGACGCCGTGATCGCGGCCCTGCGATCCTTCCCGCGGCCATTGATCCTGATCGCGGGCGGCCGCGACAAGGGCGTGGATCTCGCTGGGCTGGGTCCCGTGGCGGCCGAGCGGGCCGATGCGGCGGTCCTCATCGGCGAGTCGGGGCCGGCGCTGGCGGCGATGTTCCGGGCCGACGGCATGACCCGGGTCGAATTGGCGGGCTCTCTCGAATCGGCCGTCGAACGGGCCGACGAAATGGCGCGTGCCCTGCTGGCGGGCGGCGCCGACGCTCCAGCGACGGTGCTGTTGAGCCCGGCCGCGGCCAGCTTCGACATGTTCGTGGACTACGCCTCTCGCGGCCGCGCCTTCAAGGCCGCTGTCGCCGCCCTGGCCGAGCGACGCGCGGCCGCGGAGCCGACCCGATGAGCGGTCGACAGAACCGCTGGTCGATGCCGGAGGAGCCACTCCGACGTGAGCGAGTCGTCCCCAAGAGGGGCCCGAGTCGACCCAGTGCCGTGAGCGCCAGCCAGACGAGCGTGCTGGCCAACCCGGGCGCGCTCAAACGCGACGCCCACGAGCCGGACTACATCATCCTGGTTGCCGTCGTGGCCCTGGCCGCGATCGGGATTCTGATGGTCTATTCGGCCTCGGCGATCCCGTCCTACGCACGCAGCCAGAACACGTTCCAGCTGGTGGCGCCCCAGGTCCTGGCCGGGGTCCTCGGACTCGTGGCGATGGTGATCCTGATGCGCGTCGACTACCGCTACCTGCGGGTGGTCAGCGTGCCACTGGCCGCTCTGGCGCTCATCCTGCTGCTGATCGTCATTCTGCCGCTGCCGGGTCCGCTGAAAGGCCTGAGCATCTCCAACAACGGCTCGTCGCGCTGGCTCTACCTCGGCCCCTTCCTGCCCGACATCCATCCGGCCGAAGTTGCCAAGCTGGGACTCGTGGTCTATCTGTCGCACTGGCTGGCGACCCGCGGCAAGAGCATCCGCAGCTTCTGGCATGGAACCGTCCCGTTCGCGGTCATCGTCCTCCCGTTCCTGGTACTCGTCGTTCGCGAGCCGGACCTGGGGACGGCCGCCGTCATCGTCCTGACCGTCTTCGCCCTCTATTTCGTGGCCGGGGCGAACCTCCTCCACATCCTGGTTGCGGGAGTGGCCGGTGTCGGTGGCGGCGCGGCGGTGGTCCTGGCCATGGGGTCGTACCCGCTGCAGCGCATCCAGACCCTGCTCGACCCGTGGGCCGACCCGCAGGGCAGCGGCTATCAGACAGTCAAGGGACTGGAGGCCTTGAGCGCCGGCGGCTTCTTCGGCACCGGCCTTGGCAACGACCGCATCTTCGTCCCCAGCGACGCCAACGACTTCATCTTCTCGGTCATCGCCCAGGAGCTTGGGTTGGTAGGCGGAGCGGTCGTGATCGCGCTCTTCATCGCCTTTGCCTACGCCGGAATCAGAACCGCCCTGCGTGCTCCCGACACGTTCGGCGGGTTGGTGGCCGCGGGGATCACGGCTTGGATATGCTTCCAGGCGTTGATCAACATCGGCGTCGTAGTTGCCGTGGTTCCCGTCACCGGCATTACGCTGCCGTTCGTGTCGGCGGGCGGCTCATCGTTGACCGTGAGTCTCGCCGCCGTCGGGATCCTGCTGTCCATCTCTCGCGAAACAGTCGAACGAGGTTGGGTTAGTGCGTCTGCTGATAGTGGGCGGGGGTACGGGGGGACATATATACCCGGCTCTCGCCGTCGCCCGGTCGCTGCAGGCTAGGCCCGAGGCGCCTTCGCTGCGCTGGATCGGAGGCCACCGCGGCCTCGAGGCGCAGGTGATTCCGGCCACGGGCATTCCGTTTGCGCGACTCTTCGTCCGCTCGCTGCGGTCGGTCGATCTCGACTGGCACGTCGTCGTGGACCCGATCCGGCTGTCGCTGTCGGTGCCGCAGGCGATGGCCATGCTGCTCGTGCGCCGGCCGTCTGCCATCTTCACTACGGGCGGCTACGTGGCCTTGCCAGTTCTGCTTGCGGCCTCGGCGCTGCGGATCCCGGTCGTGATGTGGGACGGCAACGTCGTGCCCGGTCGCAGCGTTCGCGTTACGGCTCGACTGGCCGGCTGCCTGGCGGTCACTTTCGAAGACACCTGTCGGACTCTGAGCCGCCCGAGACGGCTCTGCTACGTCACCGGCACCCCCATCCGCGACCCTCGCCAGATCAGCCGGGCCGCCGCTCGAAAGGCCCTGGGCATCCCGGCCGAGGACAATCTCGTTCTGATCTTCGGCGGCTCGCAGGCGGTGCGGCGCTTCAATACGGCGGTGGCCGAGGCGCTGCCGCGGCTGGTCGAGCGAACCCGCGTCATCCATGTGACGGGCGACGCCGGCCTCGACGAGGCTGTCGCCGGTCGAGAGGCCCTGCCTGCCGCGGTCCGGGACCGGTACCGGCCGGAGAGGTTCCTCGACGACGAAATGGGCCCGGCGCTGGCTGCGGCGGACCTGGTCGTCGGCCGGGCGGGCTCGTCCACGCTGGCCGAGGTGGCCGCGTTCGGCCTGCCGATGGTCGTGGTTCCGTACCCGCACGCAGCCGGCCATCAACGCCGCAATGCCGAGGAGATGGTCCGGTCCGGCGCCGCGCGGCTGGTGGAGGACGCGGACTTCGATGCCGAGACGCTGCTTGCCGCCGCGGCGATCGTCGACGATCCGAAGGAGCACGCGGCGATGGCGGCGGCGGCGCTGGCGCTGGCGCGTCCCGGGGCCGCGGATGCCGTGGCGGAACTCGTCCTCGCGGCCGCCACAGGCCAGCCCTATCCGGAGCCCGCGCACGTCGAGGCTCTGTCACGGGGAGCCGCGGGGTGACCGGGCTGGATCGGGACTCGGCTGCCGATTCGCGGCTGGCGGCCCTGGCCGTGGAGATGGAGCGAGCCACGGGCGTCAGCCCGAGCGTGGCCCATGTCCCACTCCACGCGCACACCACGATGAGAGTTGGCGGCGTGGCCGATCTGTGGGCGACGGCCCGGGACGTGGCCACTCTCTCGGCGCTCGTTGGATTCGCCTGCGACCGGGAGATTCCCTGCCTGGTGCTGGGCCGCGGCAGCGACCTCGTGGTTTCGGACGCCGGGGTGCGTGGCCTGGTCATCCTGAACCGCGCCGAGGGCGCGCTGGTCGAGGACAATCGGCTGATCGCGGAGTCCGGATTGCCGCTGGCGGGCGCGGCCATGCTGGCCCAGAACTCGGGCCTTACCGGACTCGAATTCGGGCTGGCGATCCCCGGGACCGTCGGCGGTGCGGTCTGGGCCAATGCCGGCGCGCACGGCTCGGACGTGGCTGCGGTCCTGGAGTCGGTGACCGTGCTGCGACCCGATGGGACCGAGATCGTGGAGCCGGCCGCGGATCTGCGCTTCGGGTACCGCGACAGCCGCTTCAAGCATCCGGCAGGGGAGGGGAGCGCGACCGGCGACGTGATCCTGAGCGCCACGTTCAGCCTCGAGGCCGGCGATCCCGATGCCATCAAGGTCCGGCTGGACGAGATTCGCGCCTGGCGTCAGGCGCATCAGCCGCTGAAGCAGCCGAGCGCCGGGAGTGTCTTCCGCAATCCCTCGGGCGACTCGGCCGGCCGGCTGATCGATGCCTGCGGCCTGCGTGGTGAACGCCTGGGCGGGGCCGCGGTCAGCGACCAACACGCCAACTTCATCGTCAACCTGGGCGACGCAACCGCCTCGGACGTCCGTGGACTGGCCGATCTGGCCCGAAAGGCTGTGTCCGAGCGGTTCGGCGTGCAGCTGGACTATGAGGTCCAGTTCATCGGCGATTGGTCAGGCTGGGGCCAGCCGGCCGCGGCGCCCACAACGCCGAGGACCGCGTGACGCGGGGCCCCTTGCCGCGCCGCTCGGGCATGCAGGTCCGCCGCCTGCCAGTGCGACGAAGCACGCCCCGACTCCGCTCGGTCCAGATCGTGGCCGCCTTCCTCATGGCCGCGTGTCTGGTCGGCATCGTCGCCATCAGCGTCGCACCGTCGTTCGCGGCCCGGACGCTGGAGATCCACGGCGCGACGTTCACGAGCCAGTCGGTCATTCGCACGATCGTGGGAATGGATGGCACCCCGAATGTCTTCCGCATCGAGACCGACCGGGCCGCCGACAAGCTGGCCCGTCTGCCGGCGGTCAAGTCGGCCAGCGTGGAGATCCGGCTACCGTCGACGGTGATCGTGACCCTGGTGGAACGTGATCCCAAGCTGGTGTGGGTCATCGGCGGTGTCCGCTATGTCGCGGACCAGGACGGACTGCTCTTCGGATCGGTGGACTCGGCGGGCAATCCAGTGGCATCTTCCGCGGGCCCGCTGGCGTCGCCGACCGAGGTCAGCTTGTCCAGCCCCTCGCCTTCGCCATCAACGTCGTCCTCCGGCGAGACCCCGGTCGAATCCTCGGGCCCGACGTCGTCGCCCAGCCCGTCGCCCAAACCGAGCCCAACGAAGGCGGCCGCGAAGGCCACGCCCACCAAGGCCGGGGCGAAGGCCACTCCGGCTCGATCGGCAAGCCCGTCGGTGGCCCCGCCAGCCCTGCCGAGCGACGCCTCGCTCCTACCGTCGCTGGCGCCCGCGCCATCAGCGGATCCGGCAGCTGTCTCGGGACCGGCGGCCCTGGCGCTGCCGGTCGTCTTCGACCGCCGGGCGTCGGATATCGGTCTCGGCCTCGGCGGCGTGGTCGACCCGACGAACCTCGACGCGGGCTATCGTCTGGCCGGGCTGACACCGACCGACGTCGACAGCAAGGGCACGGCCCTGGCCGTCGTGCTCGACGACGACCATGGCTTCACCGTCAGCTGCGTGCCGATCGGCTGGGTCGCTGAGTTTGGGTTCTACGCGCCGACGGTGCGCAAGACCACGGTGGTCCCGACACAAGTCCGCGACCTGCGCTCGGCGCTGGACAGCTGGGGCGAGACGAAGGTCGCCTGGGTCTACCTGGTCTCCGATGTCAGCTCGAACCACTCGGATACTGTCGTATTGCGCTAGTTCGCTCGTCTGCACACTTGGGTTGCCCGTCCTAGCCTGGGTCGAGTAGCCTTCACCTGGAGAAATCGGGCTCGACTTACAGTGCCGTCAGCCGGTCCGCCCAGACAACGCCTCGCGATCGAGGCGACCACCGAGGACGGGAACGAGTGGAACGCGAAGCAGTGCTCGTCGGGATCGATGTCGGTACGAGCAAAGTGTGCGCTCTGATCGGCGAGGTGGCTCGTGACGGCAGCCTGACCATCGTCGGCAAGGGCGTCGTGCCGGCCAGCGGTCTCAAGAAGGCAGTGGTCGTCAACATCGAGCAGACCGTCCGGTCCATCTCCGGCGCGGTCGATCATGCCGAGCGGCTGTCCGGCTATCAGATCGATCGAGCCTTCGTCGGCGTCGGCGGCCAGCACGTCGAGAGCCAGAACTCTCGCGGCGCCGTTGCTGTGACCGGTCACCAGCGTGAGGTCACTCGCGAAGACATCAATCGGGCCCTCGAAGTCGCCCGAGCGGTTTCGATCCCGTCGAACCGCGAAGTCCTGCACGTCCTGCCGCGCGGCTTCATCGTCGACGGCCAGGAGGGCGTCAAGGATCCGCTCGGCATGAGCGCCATCCGCCTCGAGATCGAGACCCACATCGTGACCGCGGCCGCGACCCCGGTGCGGAACCTGGCCAAATGCGTCCAGGCCGCCAACGTCAAGATCGACGAACTGGTCGCCTGCTCGCTGGCTTCGGCCGAGGCGGTTCTCTCCGACACCGAGCGCGACCTGGGCGTGGCCGTCGCCGACATCGGCGCCAGCACGATCGACCTGGCGCTCTTCCTCGACGGCTCGCCCTTCAAGACCGCGGTGCTGCCGGTCGGCGGCAACAACGTCACCAATGACGTGGCCATCGGCCTCAAGACCAGCCTGCAGGTCGCCGAGGAGCTCAAGACGATGCACGGCACCTGCGACCTGTCCACGGTCGACGAGGACGAGGTCATCAGCGTCTCGATGCTCGGCGAGGCGGCCGGCCGAACTGTCAGCCGGATCGAGGTCTGCCGGATTATCGAGGCCCGCATGCGCGAGACCTTCGAGATGCTGGCCGCCGAGATCCGATCGTCGGGCGAGGGGATGCTGCCGGCGGGCATCGTCCTGACCGGCGGCGCCGCTCAGCTGGCGGGCGCGGCGGCCCTCGGCCGCGAGGTCCTCGACATGCCGGTCCGCGTGTCCGGCCCGACGGGCATCGGGGGGCTCACGGACAACATCCTCACTCCCGCCTACAGCACGGCCATCGGCTTGCTCTACTGGGGCGCTCGGGGTCTCGAGGCCGGTGACTCGCAGCGCTTCGAGTCGGCTCCGGCCGGCGGGCTGCCGTCGCGGGTGAGGGACGCGCTCCGGAACCTGTTCCCGTAGCGGCGTGGCGGACGGATCCACCGATCAAGGACCGGGCGGCCGCACTCTTCGGCGGGCGCGGTGTGGCCGCACGACCTCGGGGCTCTCCGCGTGACGACCTGGCCGGCAGATTGGGAAGAGCGACGCCGGGGCGTCGGCTGTCCCGCGTGCGCTGACGGTCGTACGGATCGGATCCCCGATGGCGAACGGATCTTCGCCGGCGCGACGAGCGACGCCTATCTGAGTCGTAGCTCGGCCGCCCGGGGCTACACGCTGCTGTCCTGGCGAGGTCGGCACGTCTCAGAACTGACCGATCTCCACCCAGACGAGTTGCTTTCGTTCACGCAGGAGCTGGTCACGGTCTGTCGAGCGATCGAGACCTGCTACCAGCCGTTGAAGCTCAACCTCCTCGCTCTCGGCAACAGCATGCCTCACCTCCA
Source organism: Chloroflexota bacterium (assembly GCA_003142755.1). GTDB lineage: Bacteria > Chloroflexota > Limnocylindria > Limnocylindrales > CSP1-4 > Fen-1039. The sequence continues at coordinate 91,170 of PLNK01000043.1, forward strand.
CGTGCACATCGTCCCGCGGTATTGGGATGACCCAAATCCGGGCCGACCTCCGCGTTTCATGATGGAGGAGCGGGAGTGGCCGTTGATCGACGAGGATGACTATCAGTCACAGCTTCGAGCCCTTCATGAGCTGCTCTGCCCATAAACCCCGAGAAGCCCCGCTGGACCTTCAGCAGTGGCTCGGTGTACCGCAGGTATTACCTAATTCTCTTCAGATGCACATTGAGAAGCACAGCGGCACCGCGGTCCCTCCGGAGAGTCCGGCTGGCCGGCCGAACGGCCGGCATCCGCGCCCGCAGGCGACCGATCGGGACCGATCCCTGGGCCGGACGGCCGCGCGAAGACACGGATCGGCCGTCGCTCGTCGCCCAATGCGAACGTGGCGAGAAATCGGCAAGAAGTCAGCGACACGGCCGGCGGCCAACCCCCGGCCGTGATGGCCCGTGCGACACTTGCGACGTGAAGACCACCGAGCTGACGATCCAGACGGGGCGGCGCCGCGGGCTGTTCGACCTGACCGAACTGTGCGAGCAGTTCGTGGCCGGCGAGGGCGACGGGCTGCTGACCGTCTTCGTGTCACATGCCACCGCGGGAGTGGTCGTCATCGAGCTGGGTGCCGGGTCCGACGCGGACCTGATGGCGGCGCTGGATCGGCTGCTGCCACGGGACGATCGCTGGGTCCACCGCCACGGTTCGCCCGGCCACGGAGCCGATCATCTCGTGCCGATCGTGGCCCCGCCGTCGCTCGCAATCCCGGTTGTCGGGGGCCGTTTGACGCTCGGGACGTGGCAGTCGATCGCCCTGCTCGACCCCAATTCGGACAACGCCACGAGGACCGTGAGGCTGGCCTTCCTGGCAGGTTGAATCGGCCTCTCCACACGTCCCACCAGTTTCGTCGCGGATTCGGGCACTCCGCCTCGAAACTGCGAACGAACGTTCGTACCCTTCTCGTGAGAGTACGGTTTCGGTGTGCGAATTCGGACCCAGAAAAGCTGGGCTAGGCGTATACTCACTCACATCCGAGCCAGCCCCGTCACGCGCCCAGTGCTCTACCAATCTCGGGGGGGCCGGACCGAACGACAACCATCTGCCGGAGAGCCACCGGAGGATCTCGAATGCCGCTACGGTCCGATTCCGAGAACTTCGCGCTGATCCGAGTGATCGGCGTCGGAGGCGGGGGAAGCAACGCCGTCAACCGAATGATCCGGGCGGAGATGATGGGGGTCGAGTTCATCGCCTGCAACACGGACGCGCAGGCCCTCCTCCAGTCGGACGCGCCTCACAAGATCCGAATCGGCGACAAGATCACGCGCGGTCTGGGTGCGGGCGGGGACGCCTCCATCGGCCAGCGAGCGGCCGAAGAGGATGCCGAGAAGATCAGCGACGCGCTCCGTGACTCCGACATGGTCTTCATCACGGCCGGCCTGGGCGGCGGCACTGGCTCCGGCGCTGCCCCGATCGTGGCCGAGATCGCCAAGGACCTCGGCGCGCTGACGATCGGCGTCGTCACCAAGCCCTTCGCCTTCGAAGGTGTCCGCCGCAAGATGGTGGCGGAGCGCGCAGCCGAAGAGCTCAAGGCCAAGGTCGATACGCTCATAACCATCCCCAACGACCGGCTACGCGACATCGTCCAGAAGAACACCTCGATGGTCGAGGCCTTCCGCTACGTCGACGACGTGCTGCGCCAGGGCGTGCAGGGGATCAGCGACATCATCACCGTGCCGGGTCTGATCAACCTGGACTTCGCCGACGTCCGGACCGTCATGAGAGACGCCGGCTCGGCTCTGATGGGCATCGGGCGGGCGAGCGGCGACAGCCGCGCCCTTGATGCCACCCGTCAGGCAATCGCCAGCCCGCTCCTCGAGGTCAACATCAACGGGGCGCAGGGCATCCTGTTCAACATTAGTGGATCGTCGAACCTCAGCCTCTTCGAGGTCACCGAGGCGGCCGAGGAGATCCGCTCGGTCGCGGACCCCGAAGCGAACATCATCTTCGGCACGAGCTTCGACGATCGTCTGGCGGACGAAGTCGTGATCACCGTCATCGCTACGGGCTTCGACCCGAGCCGCAAGCGCGACCTGCAGCACCGCGAGCTGCCCACCCAGACGCCGGTCGCGGTCAGGAGCTCGCGCTTCGAGGGAGTGGACTTCCTGCAGGAGCTCGAGCGGCAGCGCCAGCATCCCGCGGAAGTCGTGTCTTCGCATCGCGGCGGCGTAATGACCTACGGGCCAAATGGCGCACCGGAGCGCCAGCCGGTTCCGGTGCCGGTGGTTGGAGCAACGCCGCTCCATCGGCCGACGCCGGATCGCCAGCCACCGCGACCCGTGTACGACGACCAGGACCTCGAGATCCCGAGCTTCCTCCGGCGGCCGTCGCAGGAGGAGAAGGGGTAACCCTTCGCCGTCTTGGGCTCGTCACTCGACTCCGACGCCATCGCCGGTTTCGGCGCGGCCCGGGCCGCTGTTCTTGCATCTGTGGCGGAGGCCTGCGCACGCGTCGGGCGCGCTCCCGGCGAAGTCACGCTCGTGGCCGTCTCCAAGACCGTGGCTGCCTCGCGGCTGTCCGCTGCCGTGGCGGCCGGGTTGACGCTCCTCGGCGAGAACCGGGTCCAGGAGGCCGAATCGAAGGCGCCGCTGCTGCCTGGGGCGCAGTGGCACCTGATCGGTCCACTGCAGTCGAACAAGGCCCGCCGGGCGGTCGAGCTGTTCGACGTCATCGAGTCGGTCGACTCGCTCGAGCTGGCGCGGCGTCTCGATCGCCTGGCCGGCGAGGTGGGCCCGGCGGAGGGCCTCGGCGTCTACCTGCAGGTCAACGTCGACCTCGATGAAGCCAAGTCCGGATTCCTGCCCGATACGCTCGAGACAGAGCTCCCGGCTCTGGTCGAGTTGCCGCATCTTCGACTGCTTGGCTTGATGACGGTCGGCCGCCTGGTCGACACGGCCGAGCAGTCACGAGAGACGTTCGTCCGGCTGCGCGAGCTGTCCCGCCGGTTGGGCGAGCGGCTGCCGGCACTGGGGCCCGGGCTGTCGATGGGCATGACGGACGACTACGCGGTCGCGGTCGAGGAAGGCGCGACAGTGATCCGCGTCGGTCGTGCGCTGTTCGGCACGCGAGATCAGCAGCTGGCCCAATGGCAAGGCGCGGCCGGGCGGCCATAATCACCACATGGACACGAGCCGCCGCCAGCTGGAGCGTTCACCTGTCTCGGCGCGCTTTGCGGTGCGCTTGATGCCGCGCGGTGGCATGGACCGGGTCGACGGTGTCTCGGATGACGGCGTTCTCCAGGCCCGGGTTTCGGCACCGGCAGTCGGTGGCGCGGCCAACTCCGCGCTGCTCCGGCTCCTGGCCGAGGAGCTCGACGTGTCCCGCACGTCCGTGCGCCTCGTTGCGGGCGCGACGGGTCGCCAGAAGCTGATCGTGGTCGACGGCCTTTCAGCCCAGGGCGTCGCCGACAGGTGGCCCGGCATCAAGGTGTAGGGGCGGCCTCAACGGAGCCTGCCAGCAAGAGCGGCCGCCTTGGAGCCGGCTTCGCCGGGTCCCGTGGCTGCCGACGCTGCCGGCGGCCCGTCGCGGCGCACACCGGCCGGCCGACGCGGGCCGCTATAATGCGGCCTCCGGCGCTGAGCGGCGCCGCCGTCGGGCCCCGCCGCTTGGGCCCGGCACCGTGGGCGATTAGCTCAGCTGGTTAGAGCGCGCGGTTCACATCCGCGAGGTCACTGGTTCGAGTCCAGTATCGCCCACCACTTCCTGCCTCCTCGCACCGCGGCGGCGGTTCGCGCACCAAAAGGCAAGCAGCGCATGTTTGGTCCCGGGCCGAGTCCAGTCCAGATGTGGGTCGACTTCTCGCGACGGGCCATGGGCCTGCTGACGAGAAGGGGAAGTCTGCTCGCCCTCGCGATCACGCCCTTCGTGCTGTGGGATGAGTTGATGATCGTCTCGCCGCCACGCCTTGCCGCGGGCATCGTCGAGTTGCTGCTTGCGCTCGCGATTGCCTATGCGTTCCCCACGCTCCTCAAGATCAGACACCGGCCGGTGCTCAGGCTCTTCCTGTGGGATCAACAGAGCCTGCGGCAGCGCGACGCCGGCAGGTCCGGCGCTGAGCAGGAAGCGGACGCCCGACTGGATGGCCTGCTGAAGACCCGGACCGACGATCCGGCGCGGTGGCGCGAGGTTCGAGCGATTGCGGCCGAACTCAAACCTGCAGTCAGGCGGGAGCACGTGCTGGCGATCGCGGACATATTCGAGAACGACGCCATCGATCTGACTCAGTACGAGGCGGCCATCGCTGAGCTTTCCGATGAGGCGACTCGACGGCACTGGCGGGTCCAACTCGCTATGGCCAGGGGCTTCGCCGAGTTCGTGGGACGCGGCGACTACATGAAGCCGCTCCTCGAGGCCGCCGCGGCGGAAGGTCCGCTCCCGCTGGCGGCCGCGGGTCGGTTCCGCTTCTGGGTGGTCGGGTGGCTCGTTCCCGGGCTCTTCCTGGCCATGGGGGGGCTGTTGGCTCTGACGATGGCGTTCGTCTAGACCTTGTGCGCCGGCGGCCGAGCCGCGCCAACCAGTCCAGCTGGCGCCCCGAAATGGCGCATCATTGGCCTATGACATCACCCGAACCTGCTCGGCTCGAACTCGACTGCGTGATCGTGGGCGGCGGGGCCGCCGGCCTGTCGGCGGCGGTGAACATGGGGCGCATGCGCCGCGATGTGCTCCTCGTCGACGAGCGCGACCGCTCCCTGTGGCAGCACGAGATCCACAACTATCTGGGCTTCCCGGACGGCATCCCGGCCCTGGAGATCCGCCGACTCGGCTGGCGCCACGCCGCCAAATACGGGGTCAGACTGCTGCTGGGCCACGTCGCCACCGCAGCCCGCGACGGCGATCTTTTCCGGCTGCGGATCGAACGGCTGCCGGAGGGCGGAGCCTTCCCCCAGGGGCCGGGTCCGAGCGTTCCGCGCGACGCGGAGATGGCCCGAATGTTCGGAGAGGTCCCGGAAACTGGTCCACTGGATGTGCTCGCCCGGACCGTGATCCTGGCCCCGGGCGTCTTCGGCCACTTCCCGGAGTTCCCCGGCCGGAACGAGTGCGTTGGCCGCAGCCTCTTCTGGTGCATTCACTGCGATGGGCACGAATCGATCGATCGGGTCGTAGGGGTCGTGGGCCACGACGACGACGCGGTCCAGACCGCCCTGGACCTGCTGGTGTTCACCGACCGGGTGACCATGGTCGCCGGCCGCCCCGAAGGCTTCGACGTTCCTGCCTCTCGGCTCGCAGATCTGGCCGAGCGCGGCATTGCCACCCACCCGTTCGCGGTCGCCGAGTTCGAGAACCGAGGCGGCCAGATGCAGGCGCTGGTGCTCGACGATCCCAGCCGGACACGGATTCCGGTCGAGCAGGTCTACACGGTCCGGCGGACCAGGGCGGCGAACGAGCTGGCGCGGCAGCTCGGCCTGGAGATGAACGAGATCGGCCAGATCATGGTCACCTCCGAGCAGCACACCAACGTGCCCGGCGTGTTCGCGGCGGGCGATGCGACCAACCTGCACGACCACCAGATCAGCGCCGCCGTCCACGAGGGCAACCAGGCCGCCTGCGGCGCGAACTACTACCTCTACCCAGCGGGCAAGTGAGCAAGGCAAAGGGCGGGTTCACAGTCACCGGTGGGAGCGAGCAGACAATCCGCGAGAGCCTCCGTCACGGGACCGGCGTCCATTGCAGCAGGATCAGCGTGGTCTGAGTTGATATACCGCGGGTGGACCAGAGCTTGAGAACGCCGTCGCCGTTGGTGATGGGCAGGGGATCGGCGTAGTAGCCCAGCATCTGGCCGTCGAGGGTGGGACTTGCCGCGATCTTGGTCGGAGTGGAGCCGTCGATCGGGTAGCGCCAAAGCTGTGACTCGGCGACGTCCTGGTCGCTGTTGCCCAGGATGTCGACGTAGACCGCCTTCGCGTCGCCGGCGACGGGCGACCCGCCGGTCTGGACGGTCGCCGCGGGCGACCCGGCCGAGGTGAAGTACTGGGCCGTCTTGCCGCTGTCGGGCGAGACCCACAGCCCGGTTCCACCGGGAACGGCATCGCTGAGCATCGTCCCCATGGAGTCGGGGACGGTCGAGCCGGTCGTCAGCCGCCAGTAATTGCTGTCGATGTCGAAGAAGAACAGCGCGCCCTGCGAGTCGCGCAGGTTCAGACCGAGGATAGGCACCTGAACGCTCGTCCCGGGCGCGTTCGTCGTCGGGTCGATGCGGGTGATCACGGCCCCCAGATTCGTGGAGATGTCCAGCTTGGTGGTGTCGACGAACCAGAGCGCGTCGCCGTCGCTGACCATCGGCGGGGCGTCGTCGAACGGGCTGCACGGTGTTGCCACCGTCGCCTGCTCGGCCAGGGTCGTGGGGTCGTAGCGCGTGACGCTGCAGTTGCGGCCGTTGGCGTCGGTCTTGATGCCAGGCAGCCAGACCGAGCCGGCCGCGAAGTGGACCGGCGTCAGGGCCGCGACGTCCACCTGGGTCGCGATCTTGCCGCTCTTCGTGTCGAAGGCGATGAGGCTGAACTTGTTGTCAACCGTCTGGACCGACAGGTAGGCGGTGTCGTCGGGGCCGAGGGCGTAGCCGCCGATCCGAGTGCCCTGTGTAACCGTGAAGACGTTGCCGCTCACGGTGCCGGGCGCGGGAGTGTCGGACGGGGCCGCCGGAGGCTTCGGCGTCGCCGCCAGGATGCCCGTGTCGTAGAAGGTCTGCGTTGCGGCGTAGGTGTCCGCGAACCCGGCCTGGCCCGTGACCCCGACGTCGAAGACGCAATCGTCATGGAGCCCCTGGTCACTGATGGCCGAGCAGGCAGAAGTGCCGGCCGCCGTCTGATCGGAGGATAGGTCGGTCAGGGTCTGGTACTTCGGCGCGGCTGGGTATGGCTTGACCGTGTACGTGGCCGTGGTCTTGCCCGAGTCGTAGTCGAACAGGGTCGTGGCGTCAGTCAGGCGCCAGGCGTCGGCGAACTGGCCGTACAGGACGGCGAAGCGCTGCGCCGCGTCGGTTACGGCCGGCAATCTCGTGCCGTCAGGCAGTGCGGGCACGCCGAGGCCGCCCGGAACCACCGGGCCGAGGAGGCCCACGCCACTCGTCTTGAGCGAGGCCGAGGGGCTGATCTGGGCGTTGATGCCGTACTGACCCACCGACAGGGTCCAGAGTTTCGTGCCGTCCGGGAAGTCGATCTCGAAGCCCTTGTCGATGGCGGCAATGCGCGCCCCGCCGCCGAGGTCCTTCGGCCCGGCGGCAAGGTCGAGCGGGCTGCCGTCCAGGTGGGCCTCGAGGCCCGTCTTGGTCATGTACACGCCGACACTGTGGCTGCCCACCTTCGCCGCGATCGCCGTGTTCGTCGAGACGAGGCCCTGGCCGTACGGTTCCTGGCGGGCCTGGATGTCGAGGCTCCCGTCGGCGGAGCGGAGCAGGGTAAACTCGCCGGCGGCCTGGAAGTCGTAGCGGTTCTTGCTGACCGTCAGCAGGTGCGGGTCGCCGTTGGAGTTTGTGCAGTTGGACCCGCACGGATTCTTCGGCTGGGGCTGGACCGATAGCTGCGGCTTCGGCGTCGCCGGGCGCTTGCACAGCTCGTCGAGCTTGTAGGCGATGATCGCGTACTTGGAGCCGCCCTCGGGCGCGTTGAAGGCGGCCACGAAGGGGATCTCGAGCTGTTGGGTGGCCATGTTCTGGCCGGCCAGCAGGGTTCCGGGCGGACAGACGCAGCCTTCCGTGGCGTTGCAGAAGCTCTCGTTCTGGAACGCCGTGGCGCTGTGGTTGGCCCCGTCATGGACGCTGGCCAGGCCGTCGGTGGTCACCAGAACGACCTCGCCAGAGCTGGACGTGACGTTGAGGACGAGGTTGGAGCGACCCTCGAGCGAGCCCGTCCAGCCGGGATCCGCCTGGGCCTGCGCCGGTACCCGGGGAACCTGGGCGGCGCTCGGCAGGCCGAAGCCATAGGCGACCCAGGGGTTCCCCCAGCCGTCCTCGCGCAGGTACGACTCGGCCCAGTTGTTGCGAACGTCGGGATTGTCGCCGGTCAGGACGGCTATGAATGGATCTGACCGCAGCGGTCCTGGGGCAGCCGCCTGCCAGGCCGGCAGCATCAGCTTCCACAGGTCGCGGCCGAGGTTAGCCAGGTAGGCGTAGTAGCCGAAGGCGTCGTAGGTGCGGTTGGTCAAGGCTGTCGAGACCCGGCCAAAGTAGCCCTTCGTCCAGACGTTGGCGAGTTCGGGTTCTGCGACGCCCGTGTCGTCGGCCGCCAGCCACATCGCGGTCCCCTCTTCGATCCAGGGCGGCACGGCATTCGCCGTGTCGGAGGATCCCCAGACCACGTTCTGGTAGCAGTGGACCACTTCGTGGGTGATGAGGACGTGGAGCCTGGGCGAGACTCCGCCACTCGTCGTGACGGCCTCGTTCTGCCAGGCTTCCTTGTAGGCGATGATGTTGCAGGGGGTGTAGTACGGCCCCGAGACATCGTGCCCGGCGAAGGTTACGTACTTGTCACGCGCGACGGTCAAGAAGAAGGCGTCGCCGCCTGACATTTGACTCTGTTCCAAGCTGACATTCGGATAGGGGAACCCGGGCGGAATCACAGCCATGCCGAGTTTGGGCCCGATGTGGGCGATGTCGGTCTGAACCTCGTTCCACATCGCCTGCCAGAGTGCCGTTGGCGCGCCGGGCGCGGCGACGAGCTGGGCGCCGGCCGCCTTCCGGGCCGACAGCAGCTGGAAGGCCGGCTGTGCCTGCGCCGCCGGCGAGGCCCCGCCGCTCGGGGCGGCCGACGGAGGGCCCGCTGACGTGGGGCCCGAGAAGACCGTGTCGCTGGGGTCCGGCGTGAGATAGCGGTTGATCACGGCCTGCTGGTCGGGCGTCAGCTGGTTCCAGTTGCCCTGGACCCAGCGCATGACGCCGCTGCCGGACGTGGGCCCGTCGTCGCCCCTGGTCCCGGCCGGAACCGAGACTCCGGGGATGTCGACTCTGTAGACGTACGCGAAGGCCTCGAGGGCGGTCTGCTTGGGGACGGTGCCGTCGGTGATGCCGCCGGTGATGGTCTGCCAGATCGTGGCGGATGGAGCGGGCGAGAGCCACTGCGGCAGCTCGACGGCCACGACGGCGACGATCGCCAGGAGGCCGAGCAGCACGGCGAGCCAGCGGCGGCGGAAACGACGCCGGGAGGGCATCGCCGCGGCGGTGTCGGGAGCCCGGGATGGATCGGGCGTGTGCGAGCCCGACTGATCGGGCGGGACGGACTTCTTGGCCACCTGGCTTGACCTCGGCTGGTTGTCCGGGCGGGCAGACGCAATGCGATCGAAACAGACCCGCGGGCATCCTCGGTTCGATCCTGACCTCCCGGTCCTGGGTGTCAACCTGGCTACCCATCCGGCCCACGAGCCGGAACCGGCCGCCCGCCTGGTGGGCTCAGTAGAGCAGACCGACATCGGCGGCTTCTGCCATGCTTGGCCCGGCAGGCGGCGAAATGGTGCCGTAGCCGGACGGGGCCGTAGCCGACGAGGATGGCCAATGAAGGACCTGGCGCCGCGCAAGCGGATCGGGCTCATCGCACATGACAACAAGAAGAAGGACCTGGTCGAGTGGGCCCTGTACAACCGCGCCATGCTCGCCATGCACGATCTGGTCGCGACCGGGACCACCGGTGCGTTGCTCGGGCGCCAGCTGGACCTGCCGGTGACCTCCCTCCAGTCGGGTCCGCTGGGCGGCGACCTCCAGATTGGGGCGATGATCGCCGACGGCAGCATCGACTTCCTCGTGTTCTTCTGGGATCCGCTCGAGCCCCAGCCTCACGACACGGACGTCAAGTCGCTTCTGCGCATCGCGGTCGTGTGGAACATCCCGGTAGCGTGCGACCGGGCGTCGGCCGACTTCATGATCTCGTCGCCGCTGATGACCGGCTCGTATGAACGCCGCGTGCCCGACTACACGGCCCACAACGATCGTGAGATCCCCGGCGACGAACCCGAACGCGCCGACCCTGAGCCCAGCACCGGAGGATCCAGGTGACGGAAGGCCGCGCTGCCGCGCGATCCGGGATCGTTCGCTGGGGCATCCTCGGACCGGGTGGGATTGCGGCCCGGTTCATGCGCCACGCCCAGGAGGCGGTCAACGCCAGGGTCGTGGCCGTCGGGAGCAGGGATCGCGA
>PLNK01000043.1:101358-127720 GCA_003142755.1 Chloroflexota bacterium
GACAGGTGGTGGAGGCATTCGACGCGGCCGAAGCCGCGGGCCTGATCCTGATGGAGGCGCTCATGTGGCGCCATGCTCCTGGGGCGCGCCGCTTCATGGAGTTGCTGCCGGACATCGGCGACCTGCAGGCGATCCGGGCCACGTTCTCATTCCGGACGGACGACGCCAGGGCCGACTCGCTCCTGCTCCGGCCCGACCTCGATGGCGGCAGCCTGATGGACGTCGGTTGCTACTGCGTGAGCGGCGCCCGGCTCGTCGCCGGAGGCGAGCCGGTGCGGGTCATGGGCGAGCAGCAGCTCGCGGCCACGGGCGTGGACCTGACCTTCGCCGGGTTGCTGCGGTTCGAATCCGGAACGCTGGCCACGATCAACTCCGGCTTCACCTACCCGCACGCGAGCCTCGAAGCCGTCGGATCCCACCACAGCCTCCTTATGCGCGACCCGTGGCAGGGCGAGGCGCGGTCGATCTGGCTCGGCGAGCGCGAGTTCGCCGTCACGCCCGACGACCCGTATCGACTCGAGATGGAGAACCTGAGCGCCGCGATCCTCGGCGACGCGCAGCCGTTGCTCGGCCGGGCGGATGCCCTCGGGCAGGCTCGGACGATCGAGGCGCTCTATCGGTCGGCGGCCTCCGGCGCGGCGGTTTCGCTCTAGGCGATCGCGTCGCCGCAGCGGCAACACTTCGTGTAGCCGGCCAGGAAGGCCATGGCGCGATCAGCACAGTCGGTGGCGGCCACGGTGCCCTACAGTGGCTGCGGGCTGCCGCGATGGCCGACGGCCTCGATACGGCGCTCAGGCGCGGATGATACCGACCACCGGCCGACCCGAAGTGGCCGCCGGGCGAGGTCGGCCGCTAGCGGCGAGAATACGGGAATGGAACGCCAGCTTCTCTCCGGCGACGAAGCCGTCGCCCTCGCCGCCCTCCACGCGGGCGTGTCCCTCGGCACTGGCTACCCGGGCACGCCGTCGACCGAGATCCTCGAGGCCTTCTCCGAGCTGGGCGGCCGGGCCCAGTGGGCGCCCAACGAGAAGGTGGCGCTGGAAGTGGGTCTGGGCGCCGCATTCGCCAACGCCCGCACGCTCGTGACGATGAAGCACGTCGGCCTGAACGTGGCCGCGGACCCGCTGTTCACGGCCGCGTACACCGGCGTCGTTGGGGCGCTGATAGTGGTCACCGCCGACGACCCGGGCATGTCCTCCTCGCAGAACGAGCAGGACAATCGCCGCTACGCCGTCGCTGCCGGCTTGCCATGCCTGGAGCCCTCCGATTCGCAGGAGTCGTACGAGTTCTTCTTCCGAGCGGTCGAGATCTCGGAGCGCTGGCAGCTGCCCGTCCTGTTCCGGATGACGACTCGCGTCTGCCACTCCAAGTCGATCGTCGTGGCCCGGGAGGGAGCGATGGCCGCCCCGCCCGCGATCCATTTCGAGCACGACATCGGCGGCCGGGTCATGATCCCGGCCAACGCCCGGCCGGCCCACCGCCGGTTGCGGGCCAAGCTGGCCGAGATCGCGGCCTGGGGCGAGGGGCCCGAAGCGGCCGATCTCAACCGCGTCGAGCCGGGCGATCGCAGCGTCGGCATAGTCACCTCGGGTGTCTCGTACCTGCACGCCGCCGAGGCCGCGCCCACCGCCAGCTTCCTCAAGATCGGGCTCGTCAACCCGCTGCCCATCGAACGGGCGCGAGCCTTCGCGGCCGGAGTGGAGCGCACGGTCGTCATCGAGGAGGGTGACCCCGTCATCGCCGACGCCCTCCGCGCGGCCGGTATCGCGGTCGAATCGAAGGCCGAGATGTATCGATTCGGGGAGCTGGACGTGTCGCGCGCCCGCCGCATCCTGGCCGGCGACGCCACCCCGGAGCCGGCCACGCCTCGCGGCAAGCCACCGGAGCTGTGCCCCGCCTGCCCATACCACACCGTCTACGCCACTCTCCAGAAGCACGACTGCATCGTCGCGGGCGACATCGGCTGCTACACGCTGGGCGTTCTGCCGCCGTACAAGGCGATGGACACGTGCGTGGCCATGGGCGCCTCCATCGGCGTCGGGCTGGGACTGCGCCACGTCCTGCCCGAGGCNNGAGATGGCCTACAACCCGCCGTCGACCGGCCACGTGGTCCTGATCCTGGACAACGGCACGACCGCGATGACCGGCCAGCAGGAGCACCCCGCCACCGGCCGCACGCTCGAACACCTACCGACCGGCAAGCTCTCGATCGAGGGGCTGGCGACGGCGATCGGCATCGGCAGCGTCACCGTGATCGACCCCTACGCCGACCCGGACGGCTTCGAGCGGCTGCTGCTCGAACGCCTGGCGTCGTCCGAGTTGTCGGTCATCGTCGCCCGCAGGCCGTGCGTTCTGGCCGCGGCCGACATTCGCAAGTGGGAGCAGCAGGCGGCCGAGCTTCGGGCCCAGGCGCCGACGCAGGCGGCATTCGACCTACCGCTGGAGGAGCGATGACTTCGCAGCCCGCCGGCCGCGCCTCCAGTCACGGCACCGCCGGTCACGGCGCCGCCGGTCACGGCGCCGTGACCAACGTCGTGCTTGCCGGGCTGGGCGGGCAGGGTGTCATCAAAGCCTCCGACATTCTTGCTGACGCCGCGCTTCGGGCCGGTTTCGACGTCAAGAAGTCGGAGGTCCACGGCATGAGCCAGCGCGGCGGGTCCGTCACCTCAGACGTGCGCTTCGGCGGCAAGGTGCTCTCGCCGATGGTGCCGCGCGGTGAGGCCGACTTCCTGGTGGTCCTGGCGGCATCGGAGGTCGAGGTCACCCGGCCGCTGCTGCGGCCCGGCGGCGTGGTCCTGGGCCCGGACCTCGTTCCGGACGCGGATCTGCCGAACAAGCGCAGCCTCAACGTCGCCCTCCTCGGGGCGCTGAGCCACTACCTGGACATGCCGGCCGAGGCTATGCTCGATGCGGTGAAGGCGGCGCTCCCGGAGCGGCTCCACGACGTCAACGAGCGGGCCTTCGTCCTGGGTCGCTCCCTTGGCGCTCGAGCCGATCGCCCGCGACCCTGAGGGTTGGCTGTAGCGGCTATCGAGCCGATACCTAGATCCCCGGATGTCGCGGGGCCTGAGTTCGGTATGTCCGTCCCATCCTGAGAGGAAGCAAGTGTGAGCGACCTTCGATTGGCCCGATCACGCGGCGACCGGTGCGCTGGTGGCCGAGGCGCCTTCCTGGTAGTCGCCGCCTGCCTCGCGCTGGGGGCTTGTTCAAGCCCAATCATGCTCACGGCTCCGCCGAACCAGAGGGCCGCCGCCTCGCCGACGGCGACGCCGACCGACACGCCGACCGCGAGCGGCTCGCCTTCGTCGACCGATGCCTCCACGGCGACCCCAACGCCCGAGGCCTCGCCTGCTCTCACGGCCGCCGCCTCGACCGGCGCCGCCTCCAGCGCCACAACCTGCACCGGAACGACCCAGTTCACCGATCTCTTCGCGGAGGCGGCCTCGCAGGAACCGTTCGACGTGTACTGCGCCGTCCTGCCGCCCGACTACTGGATCCATGACGGGAACTACTCGCTGCCCGCCGGCGGCAATGTTCGGGTCGAGTACGAGAACGCGAGGGGCTTTCACCTTGTCCTGGAGGAAGGCAATCTTTGCCCAGCGGGGCCATCGGGGTGCGAATCGGCGGTCGCTTCATCCGGCCCGATCTGGTTGGGAGATCTGCGAGCGGACCTGTATGACACCACGCGGTCGGTTGGTGACGCCGACCCCACGGAGGTGTATCTGGCACTCGTGTATGCCGGCACCGGACGGGTCTACGGTCTGACGGGCTATGGCATGAGCGCGGGGACCTTCGTCAACCTGGCTGCCGCGGTCGTGAAGGTGTCGGCTCCCTGAGGGGCGCGCAGCGGGCCCAGTCTGGGGTCTACCATGACCCGTGGGGATGGTTTCTGGCGATGACGAGGTGCTGGCGATGAGGGGCGAGCGGTTCGGGCGGCGGCGGACGTCCTCGGCGGTTCTTTCGCTCGTACTGATCGTGGCTGCCCTCGTCTCCGCAGCCTGCAACACGGTCACGAGAACCTTCCCCCCGTTCCCGGTGCCCAGCGCCACAGTCGACGACCGAGACCTGGCGGCCGGCGAATCTCCAGCCGTGGTGGCGGGCCCTGATCTGGGCGAGACCTGGACGACCGAGCCGGACCCCGACACGTTCCTCGCGCTCGACGACGGCCGCCTGGTCGCCCCGGACCAGTACCTGGTAATGCTGGGGCGATCGTCGACAGAAGCAGATGCCCAGCGGGTCGCGGCATCGGTCGAGGGCACGATCGGCGGCCACATCGCCTACATCGGGTTGTGGAAGGTGCTGGTCGCGCCGGTCACCGACGTGTCGGCATGGGCGGGTCGGCTGGCAGCTCTGGCGCATCAGCCGGGCGTGCTGGTCGCTGCGCCGGTCGCCCAGGAGACAGTCCAGTCGGCACCAGATTGTGCGCCGGCGCTCTCCGACCCGGTGTACGCGGGCGACTACTCGAAACCCTACGACATGATCGGCCTCAAGGCTGCCTGGCAGGCTTTCTACGCGTCGGGCCTGCCCGTGGCCGATGTCCATGTTGGCATCGTCGATACCGAGCTCACGCGCGACCCCAGCGGCAAGATCCCGTGGGAGTTCGACGACGTAACCTTCGCCAACGATCCCCAAACCACGCCGAACCCCGAGCCAACCCTCGATGGGTTTCACCACGCCGACGGCATCCTCGGCATCCTCGCCGGGAGCGGCCAGAACGGCGGCATGGCTGGAGTCGGCAGCCCATTGGGGAGCAGGCTCATCGTCAGCCAGGACGCCTGGAACGGACAGCAGTCGAAGTGGACTGCACGTGACGGAACGACATACACGGACGAGGCGCTCATCAAGACGCTCCGCCAGATCGAATCCGGAGCCACAATCATCAACGGCAGCTGGGGTGCGCTGGTCGCGGCGCAGGGCAACGCCAGCGGAACGGCGATGTGGAAGGCATTCCTACAGCAGATGGCAGAAGAGCATCCTGAAGTGCTCTTCGTGTTCGCCGCCGGCAACGACGACGCCCAGCTTGACGGCAACAACTACTACCCGGGCGGGATCGCGGGCGACAACGTGATCACGGTCGGCAACATCGCCAACGACGGCGGCCGATATCTCGCCCAATTCGGCCAGAACAATTCCAGCAACGGCATCATGCCCGACTCCGAAGCGGAGATCACGCTGGGGGCTCCGGGGGACCAGGCCGTCTGGGGCGTCGGGCTGGACGGGCAGGTTCAACACGCAAACGGCGGCACCAGTTCGGCTACGGCAATGGTCACCGCGACTACGGCCCTGATCCGCTCGGTCGACCCCACGCTGACGGCATCCCAGATCAAGGACATGATCGCGAGGTCGGCCGACCAGGGGGATCCTGAGGTCGGGGGGCTGACCCTGAGGGTGGATAGAGCCCTGCGCGAGGCGATCGACGGGGCCCGTGCAAAGCTAAAGCCCGCGCTTAATCCGTTGACGGACGCGGACATTGCCGCCGCCACGAAGTACTGCCAGATCGATGTCACAGCCACGCTCACGGAGCGGTTGACTGATCCCGCGGACAGTTCGCGATGGCAAGTCCAGGCCTCCATCGAGCACGCTCCGGGGAAGACCGCGTTGTCGCTGCTCGTGGACGGTGGCAAGCCCATCAATTGGAGCCAGACCGTAGCGAGCGCCAGCCAGACCGCCAGCTGGACACTGCTCGTGTCCAAGAATGGGGCCTCGATAGTTGTCACGCGGCATGACAACGGCTACTGGGTCAAACGCAGGCTGATCGACACGGGCGACGCTTCGCCTGCTCCGAGTCTCGCGCCGAGCCTGGCTCCGATGCCGCCACCCAATCCACCCGAGCCGGAACCGACCTACGACTGCTCCAACCCGCCCCAACCCGGAACCCTCGCCTATGCCACGTGGTCGCTCAAGTGCAGGTCATTCTCGCCCTGAGGAGGCCGCGTCTCGAGCCGCCCGACATACCGATCCGGCCGAAAACTCGCCTCCGGGCAGGGCACAATCCACGAGAGCGGAGGCTTGCCGTCACTGGCCGCCGCGCCGGGAGCGTGAGCCCGTCCAGAGGAGGCCATGGTGAGCGTTTGGAATGACCCGCCGGGAGGTTTTCATCCGGTCAGCGCGCCGGACTACCTGCCGCGCGAGCAGCTCGAGAAGGTCCAGCTGCAGCGCCTCCAGTCGGTGGTCACGCGCGCCTTCGTGCGCGTGCCGCTGTTCCGCACTCGCATGGAGGAACGCGGCCTCTCGCCCTCTTCGATCGGGTCGCTGGCCGACATCGCCAGGCTGCCGTTCACCGTCAAGGCCGACCTTCGCGACACGTACCCGTTCGGACTGTTCGCCAGCCCGATGGAAGAGATCGTCCGGCTCCATGCCTCGTCGGGCACGACCGGCAAGCCGATCGTCGTCGCCTACACCCAGGCCGACCTGGACGTCTGGACCGAGGTCATGGTTCGGAGTCTCGTCGCTTGCGGGATCCACCGCGGCGACGTCATCCAGAACGCCTACGGCTACGGNNGTCATGCAGGACTTCGGCGTGACCGCGATCTGCTGCACGCCGAGCTACTTCCTCCACCTGCTCGAATCGGCCAAGGACACCAAGACAGATTTCTCCAAGTTGAGAGTGGGTGTCTTCGGAGCTGAGCCCTGGAGCGACTCGATGCGCGAGCGAATCCAGGACGAGAGCGGCATCCGTGCCCACGACATCTACGGCCTGTCCGAGATCATCGGCCCCGGCGTGGGCATCGAATGCTCCGCACAACACGGGCTCCATATCTTCGAGGACCACTTCTTCCCCGAGATCATCGACTCCGAGACGGGCGAGGTCCTGCCCGAAGGCGCCGAAGGCGAGCTCGTCCTGACGACGCTCTCCAAGCAGGCGATGCCCCTCATCAGGTATCGAACCCGCGACGTGACCGAGCTCGTTGCCGAGCAGTGCCCCTGCGGTCGCACTCTGCGCCGCATCCGCCGCATCGGTCGCCGTTCGGACGACATGTTCATCATCCGTGGCGTCAACGTCTTCCCGTCCCAGATCGAGACGGCGCTGTTGCGTGTCGAGGGCACGCTGCCCCATTACCAGATCATCCTCACGCGCGAGATCGGCCTCGACCAGATCGAGGTCAAGGTCGAGGTCACGCCGGAGGCCTTCTCCGACGAGATCCGCAAGCTCGAAGCCCTCCAGCACCAGCTCGAGGCCTCCATTGAGAACATCCTGGGCCTGCGAGTGAAGGTGACCCTCGTCGAGCCGCGAACCCTTGCCAGAAGCGAAGGCAAGGCCAAACGGGTCTCGGATCTGCGGAACGTCTAGGGCCCAACCCGCCAGAGCCTGCCAACCGGACCCGGCGGAGCTGGCGCTCCGCGAGTCCAGCTGCCAACAACGACTGAGGAGTCGTCACGGACAGGGGAGTCAGACATGAAACTCCAACAGCTCTCGCTCTTCATGGAGAACAAGCCCGGGGCGCTGCGCGCGCCGTGCGACGCACTGGCCGCCGCGGGTATCGACCTGCTGACGATGTCGCTCGCGGACACGGCTCAGTTCGGGATCCTGCGCTTGATCGTGCGCGACCCCGAGCGCGCCAAGAAGGTCCTCGAAGCAGCCGGCATGGTGGCGCGCGTGACCGAAGTCGTGCCGATCGAGGTCGAGAACAAGCCGGGCGGCCTCGCCTCGGTCCTTGACTCCATCGAGGACGCCGGGCTCGGAGTCGCGTACATGTACGACTTCGGGGCGGCTTCGCGGGGTGGTAAGGCCGCGATCGTCTTCCGGTTCGAGGACCCGGACGCGGCCCTGACCGCGCTCAAAGCGGCCGGTATTCGGGTCCCGTCCATGGAGGAGTTGCTCGCCAAATAGGGGCGATCTGCGCGGCGGTACGATCAGCCGGCGCGGCCGCGCAGCAGCGACACGCGGAACCCGCGCAACTCACCCGTGGCGAAGCCGCTCAGGATCGCCGGATCCTGCTCCATGATCGTGCGGGCGGCGTCTTCGTCGGGGGCCTCGATGACGGCGATGCCGGTGTTGATCCGGCCCAGGGTGGGGCCCGCGAGGATCAGGGTGCCCTCCGCCAGGAGGCGCTGCAGCCGCGCGAAGTGCTCGTCCCAGACGCTGATCTCGTCGGGGGTCATCGTCGCCGCGAAGTCCTCGCGAGGCGTGTGGAGAAAGTAGATCCACTCGGCCATTGTTGCCTCGAACTACGTGTGAGTGACCGTCGGCAGTAGCGCCCGCCCAGGAGAGGCGAGCCGGCCCAGAGTATGCCAGCCCCGATCGCGCCTTCCCGGGCTGGCGCCCCGGCGAGCGCCGCGAGCTTCAGCCCTTCGTCGACTCCACGGTGGAAGCAGACTGACTAGCCCGCGACCTGATGGGGACGGCGGCGCGCCAGGCAAGCCTGGCATAGCGGCTCGCCGGCGACGATGAGGCCGCGTGGTTGGGCCATGAACTGCCCGGCCAGGTCCTCAGGCTGGACCGCCGGCGCGTGGGCGCAGGCGGCCGATGCGGCTTTGCCGTTGAACTCGATGACATCGAACCACTCCAGGAGGAGCCGGGCGGTCAGACACCCGGCCCCTGGGATTGATGCCTGGGGAGTCGGCCCGATTCTCTCGCCGCTGAAGAGTGCGGGAGGCGGCGCAACGGCCACCCCTAGACCCTCTGTTGCGAGGCTTGGGCGGAAGCGGGTTCCTGTCCGACGGGCGCTACCATATGACCCAAGACAGGACGCGCCGGGCCCTTGATCCACCGGGCGGGCCCGTCGTGAGGAGGTTCTCGGGGATGCGCCATCGAACGTTCGGGCGGACCGGCTGGCAGGTCGGCGAGCTCGGCTACGGCATGTGGGGCATGGGTAGCTGGTCCGGCGCCGAGGACAAGGAGTCGGTGGCTTCGCTCGAACTGGCGGTCTCGAAGGACGTCAACTTCTTCGACACGGCTCAGGCCTACGGCGATGGCCGCAGCGAGCAGCTCCTCTCGCGGATCGCGGCCGACCAGCACGGCAAGCGCATCTTCACCGCAACCAAGGTTCCACCCCAGAACCGCCAATGGCCGAGTCGGCGGGGCGTGCCGCTTGGACAGGTCTTCCCGCGTGCCTACGTACGCGAGTACGTCGACATCAGCCGCTCGAACCTGGGCGTCGACACGATCGACCTGCTGCAGCTCCACGTCTGGGAGGACGACTGGCTGGCCAGTGGCGAGCTGAAGCAAACGGTTGCCGAGCTCAAGCGCGATGGCTCGATCCGTGGGTTCGGTATCAGCCTCAACCGCTGGGAGCCCTGGAACGGCGTCAAGGCGGTGCAATCGGGTCTGGTCGACTCCGTCCAGGTGATCTACAACATCTTCGACCAGGCGCCCGAGGACGAGCTCTTCGGTGCCTGCCGCGAGAACGGCGTGGCCGTCATCGCGCGGGTCCCGTTCGACGAGGGCAGCCTGACCGGCGCGCTGACGGTGCAGTCGACCTGGCCCGAGGACGATTGGCGCAGCACCTACTTCGTGCCCGAGAACCTGGCCGAGTCGGTCGCTCATGCCGATGCCCTCAAGCCACTCCTGCCGGCGGGCATGACCATGGCCGAGATGGCCCTGCGCTTCATCCTTTCGAACCCCGACGTGAGCACGGTGATCCCGGGCATGCGCAAGGCCCGCAACGTCGAATCGAACCTGGCGGCCAGCGCTGCGGGCCCGCTCTCGCCGGAGTTGATCGCCAAGCTCCGGGCCCATCGATGGGACCGCAAGCCCACCGCTTGGAGCCAGTAGCGAGTTGGGCCGGAGGGCCGGGCTTCGTGGCCGCGGGCCAAGAGCCCGGTTTCGCGGCCCCGAGACCAGGCCGGTGCTCGAGTAGAGATACATGTCGGACGAGGAGCCCGCCGGCCGAGCTAAGAGGCGGTCGATTCCGCTCATCCTCGAATACATCCGCGACCCATTGCGGCCGTTCGCCGGCTGCGATGCTTGTCAGTCGTCAGAACTGCGCGGTTGCAGGTACAGAAACGACGCTTCGAGCGGTCGCCTCGGCCGAGTGTGGTCGGACATGTATGCGCACTCGCACATCGAGAGAGCCGCCGGGTCCCAACAGCCGGTGTATCTCGATTTGCACGGGCCGGCCAGCGCGGACGGCGCGGGCGCTCGGCGGCGCGGCCCCAAGTGATGCCCGCGCGTTTTGCGACCGCCCACACTCACGCATGCGATCTCCGGCACCGGAGCAACCGATTGCGGCGCTAGACTCGTCGAATGGGCCTGTTGAATCGGGTCGGGGCTGGGCGCCGGCGTGGCGTGGCAGGGGTGATCGTGATCGCCGCCGTCGTCACGGCCGGTTTCCTGCTCTGGCGCGGCGGAAGCATCGCCGACCTTCCTCCCAGCCAGGGCCCGTCAACGGCCAAGACCGTCATCCCGACAGTGCTTGCCTCGCGCGTGACCGACGTGGCCAGCGTGGCAGAAGCTGCGGACTCGTCACCCACTGCTCCTGGCGGAGTCCTCACGATTCCCGGCGCCGGGAGGAGGAACATCCCGTTGCCCGCCGGCGCCGGAGTCGACACTCACCGCCTTGTCGCTGATGACGGCTGGATCGTCATGGGTCTGACATTCGCGGGCGATCCTCTTCGCGAGCCTCTGTATGCCGCGAACCTCGACACCGGCGCCGTCCGCAAGATCGCCGATTCCGCACCGCTGGACTTCACAGTCGCCGGCTCACGGGCAGCCTGGGCGGAATGGACCTGCGAGTCCTCGTGGCCTTCACCTATGCCGACCGAGCAAGCGCACCCGCAGCCGCAGGTCCGGTGTAGCGGCTGGCGCGTCGTCCTCGCGGATCTCGCCACGGGCGAAAGTCGCGTAGTGGTCCAGGGCACGAACCCGGACGTGGTCGACGATGCCGTATCTCAGGGCACGCCCGTCGCTGTGGTGCCGGCGGTCGCGCTCGCGCAAGACACCCTCGCCTACACGACCGGCGACCTGGCGCTTGGCATTCAGCTCAACCTGCTCACGCTATCGTCCGGCGCGAGTCGAGCTCTGCCGCTCGAAGCCCCCGTCGGTTCGATGCGCTGGGCCGGGGATGACCTAGCCCTGATCGTGGATTCGGACCTCCATGCTGCAGGGACCTCGCCCGCGGGCTACGCCTACCCGTACTACCTCGACTCGGAACTCGAACTCCTGCCGGGAGGCGCCACGACGGTCCGGCGCATCGCCTCCGGCGCCTACTGGCTCGCCGCGGATGCCGACCGGGTCGCATGGGCCGCGGGCGGCGCAAACATCTGGACCGCCGCGGCTCCAGGCTGGCGGCCTGTGAGAGACGGTTATGACGCCATCTCTGGCCCATACCTTTCGGACGGCTGGCTGGGTTGGGGTGGTACCTGGCGTGAGACGCCGTTCCTTATCTTCGGGCCCGGAGACACGAGCCCACGCGCAGTTCCGGATGGTCTGGGCCTAACCGGAGGCTGGCTCGTCCTCGGCTCGGAGCCCGACGAGCAAGCCCTGCCGACCAGGTTGGACGTGGTCAGCCTGTCGGACCTGAAGTAGGCCCGGACCCGGCCGCTACGCGGTGGCCGACTCCCTTGCGAGGCGGCGCAGGACTGCCGGCAGGATGCCGCCCTGGAGGTAGTAGCCGAGCTCGATCGGGCCGTCCAGGCGGACGATCGCCTCGAAGCGCCGCGTGCTCCCGTCGTCGGCATGCGCCAGGACCGCGACGCGTGACCGCGGCGAGGGTCCCTCCGCCGGCAGAGCGATCGTGTACGCCTCGCGACCCGTGAGGCCGAGGCTCGCTGCGCTCTCGCCGGGTAGGAACTGCAACGGCAGGATGCCCATGCCGACCAGATTCGAGCGGTGGATCCGTTCGAAGCTCTCAGCGATCACGGCTCGCACGCCGAGCAGCCGCGGCCCCTTTGCCGCCCAATCGCGCGACGATCCCGAGCCGTACTCCTTGCCCGCGATCACGATGAGCGCGACCTTCTCGGCCGCGTAGCGCATCGCGGCGTCGAATATCGTCGCCGGCTCGCCATCGGGGAGATGGACGGTGAACGGCCCCTCGCGGCCGGCCAGGGCATTGTGGAGGCGAATGTTGGCGAACGTGCCGCGCATCATGACTTCGTGGTGGCCGCGTCGCGCCCCGTACGAGTTGAAGTCGGCCGGGGCCACGCCATGGGCCAGTAGCCACTCACCGGCGGGGGACGACGCCGCGATCGAGCCGGCGGGGGAGATGTGGTCGGTCGTCACTGAGTCGCCCAGGAGCGCCAGGACGCGCGCGCCTTCGATCGGCCTGGCGGGCTCGGGTTCGGGGCCGAGCCCGACGAAGAATGGCGGCAGCGCGACATAGGTTGACCCGGCGTCCCAGCGATAGCGGTCGCCCGACGCGATGTCGAGCGCCTTCCACTCGGGCCCGCCCTCGAAGACCGAGGCNNGGTGTCGTCGTGAGGTCGATGTCCACGGTTCCGGCCAGCGCGAAGGCCACCACGAGCGGCGGCGAGGCCAGGTAGCTGGCCCGCACCAGCGGATGAATTCGACCCTCGAAGTTGCGATTGCCCGACAGCACGGCCGCGACGACGAGGTCGTTCTCCTCGATCGCCTTCGCCACCGGCGCGTCGAGCGGCCCGCTGTTGCCGATGCAGGTCGTGCAGCCGTAGCCGGCCAGGGCGAAGCCGAGCTTCTCCAGCGGTGCCAGCAGGTCGGCGCCGCGCAGGTATTCGGTGACGGCGCGAGAGCCCGGAGCCAGGCTGGTCTTGACCGTCGGCGGCACGCTCAGCCCGCGCGCAACCGCATTGCGGGCTACCAACCCGGCCGCGACCATGACCGTCGGGTTGGAGGTGTTCGTGCAGCTCGTGATCGCGGCGATGGCGACCGACCCGGAGGCGACATCGACCGAACGACCGGCCGCCTCGACTCGGACGGACGGATACGGCGTTGCGGCTGGAGCCGCGCTTTGGGCGGTCACCGGGCCGGCGGAATCAACCGAGCTCGACGCCCCGGCCGCGACAACCGCCCCGGCCTTCGTCGCGGCGGCTGCGGCCGCCGGCTGCCCCGCGGGATAGGCCGCTCGGAAGTTCGTCTTCAGGTCTCGCAGGGCCACGCGATCCTGCGGTCGACGAGGCCCCGCCAGAGAGGGCTCCACGGACCCCAGATCGAGCGTGAGGAGCGCATCGAACTCGGGCGTGACTCCGGGCACTCGCCACAGACCCTGCTCCTTGGCGTAGCGCTCGACGAGCGCCACCTGCTCCGCCGCCCGCCCGGTCAGACGCAGGTACGCCAGTGTCTCGTCGTCGATCGGGAAGAGCGTCGCCGTGGGCCCGAACTCGGGCGACATGTTGGAGATCGTGGCTCGATCCGCGAGCGCCAGAGCCGCCAGGCCATCGCCGGTGAACTCGACGAACGCGCCCACGACCCCGTAGGAGCGGAGCATCTGGGTCACCACCAGAACGAGGTCCGTGGCGGTGCAGCCCTCCGGCAGCTCGCCCGAAAGCCGCACGCCCACGACCCTGGGCATGGGCTGGTAGAGCGGCTGGCCGAGCAGCACGGCCTCGGCTTCAATGCCGCCCACGCCGTAGCCGAGCACGCCCAGGCCGTTGATCATCGTGGTGTGTGAATCGGTTCCGACCAGCGTATCGGGGAAGGCGACCTCGCCCCGGCCGTCCGGATCGCGGCGGCGCGTGACCACCGAGGCCAGGTATTCCAGGTTGACCTGGTGGACGATGCCGGTCCCCGGCGGCACGACGCGCAGGTCGGCGAAGGCGGTCTGGGCCCAGCGCAGGAGCTGGTAGCGCTCGCCGTTCCGCTCGTACTCGCGGGCCACGTTGAAGGCGAATGCGTCGGCCGTGCCGTAGCGATCGACCTGGACGGAGTGGTCGATCACCAGATCGGCGGGCACCAGCGGGTTGACGCGCGACGGTTCGCCGCCGAGTCCGGCCATCGCGTCGCGCATCGCCGCCAGGTCGACCATAGCCGGCACGCCGGTGAAGTCCTGCAGGATGACCCGGGCCGGCATGAACGGGATCTCGATCTCGGAAGCGCCGGGGGCTGCGGCCGCGCCGGGCCGCCAACCAGCCAGGGTCGCCACGTCTGACTCGCGGACGATGCCGCCTCCGGCGTGCCTGAGCACGTTCTCAAGGAGGATCTTCAGCGTCACCGGCAGGCGGTCGAGGTCGAGCGCCGGTTTCGCTGCCCCGGATCGAGCCAGGGCCGACAGTCGGAAGATGTCCGGCATTCCGAGGCCGAGTGAGGCCCGGGCGCCGAAGGGATCGCAGGCAGCCACGTTTGCTCCTTAGCCGGTAGATCTGACCAGGGTTCGCTCGGTCAGCCGAATAGCCAGGCAAGCCTGGCTCGCAGTCCTAGGCGGCTTCGAGCACGAGCCAGGCAAGCCTGGCTTGGAGCCAACGACGGAATGCGCCGGCTGAGCGAGCGAGATTCGTGTCTCAGATGAGCCCCTGCGGGGGTGCGCCTCTGCCGCCAGGGGGCGATGATGCGTAAACTCGCTCTGGCCGGCTGCGGCCTGCCAGTGAGTCCGTTTCGAAGGATAGCGCCAGTTCGCGCCAGGAGGGTTGTCGCTTGAGGCTGGGGCCGGCTGATGCGAGTCGCGGTCCGGACCACGTGTCCAGTGGAGTCCACGCGCATTCGCACGCCCATGAATCGGCCGGCGCGCCGGCCGTAGGGATCATCGGGGCCGGGTCGGTCGGGCTGGCCCTGGGCCTCGCCATCAGCCGCGTCGGCTGGCCGGTCAGGGCCGTGGCCAGCCGCGATGCCGGCAGACGCGCGCGGTTCAAGGCCCTGATCCCGGGCGCCTCGACCTTCATCGAGCCCGTGGCCGTCCTCAACGAAGTGGATCTGGCCATCATCGCCGTGCCCGACGACGCCATTGCCGTCGTCGTCGAGCCGATGCGACTGTTCAGCGGCCAGGCCCTCGTCCACACCAGCGGCTTGCTCGGGGCGGAGGTGCTCCAGCCCGCGCTCGGCGCCGGCAGCCACATCGGCGCCTTCCACCCACTCATCTCTTTCACCTCGGACGTGGAGCGGTCGGTCCGCGACATCACCGGCGCGACGATCGCCATCGAGGGCGATGACTCGATCATGGGGCTCCTGGCCGGCCTCGCCGAAGAACTTGGGGCGGTGGCGGTTCGGCTGCCCCCCGGCGCCAAACCCGCCTATCACGCCGCGGCGGTCATGGCCTCGGGCGGGCTGGTCGCGCTGCTGGACGGCATCGTGGCCCTGGGGGCGGTGGCCGGCCTCGACGAACGTGGCTCGCTGGCCGTCTACGGGCGCCT
Source organism: Chloroflexota bacterium (assembly GCA_003142755.1). Lineage (GTDB taxonomy): Bacteria > Chloroflexota > Limnocylindria > Limnocylindrales > CSP1-4 > Fen-1039. The sequence continues at coordinate 116,554 of PLNK01000043.1, forward strand.
CATCGAGCAGACTCTCGCCAACGCCCGAGCTGTTGGGGTTGGCGCCGCGCTGACCGGACCGATCACTCGGGGCGACGCCGGCACCCTCGCGGCGCACCTCGAAGTGCTGGAGCGGCTGGCTCCGGCGGTGCTCGATCTGTATCTGGCTGCGGCTCGGCGCGAGCTGCGGATCGTCGAGGAGCGGGGCGTTCTGTCACCGGAGGGCCTTGCGCGTGTTGGGGCCGCGCTTGCAAAGGACGTCTGACCAGGTACGATTGCCGGTATGCAGCACAGCATCGCGGCCAAGTACGCGGCCTGGCCAGCTGCCCGATTCGTCCGCCCCGTCGGCCACGAGTGGGAGCGCCGGCTAGGCCTCCATTCGAGCCTGTCGTTCCAGCGGGCGACGAGCAGCCAGACCATCCTGCGGCCGTCCCATGGCGGGCTCCAGGTCACCGGCTGGCGCCCTGTGACGACCCGCCCCGACGCCCCGCGGAGCGGTCTCGTTCGTGCCACCGTCACGATGCACTGGGCTGGCGGACGGCCTCGCGCCGACCGTCGGTCGAGCCTCGCGGCGGCCCCGTGGCGAGGTTGACCAGCGCCACCGCAACCTCGGCGGGCGGCATCGTCGTCCGATTCCGCGATGCGGTCCCGCAGCTCGTGGTCGGTCGCCGCAGACGCGAGAGGGACGGCCAGACCTGGACGCTGCCGAAAGGTACGCCCATCACCGGCGAGAGCCTGGAGCAGACTGCTCTACGCGAGGTCTGCGAGGAGACCGGCCTGACAGTCAGGATCCTGTCGCCGCTCGACGCCATCAAGTACACGTTCGTCCAGCGCGGCACTCGCATCCACAAGACCGTGCACTACTTCATGATGGAGCCCACCGGCGGCGACCTCGAAGGCCATGACCACGAGTTCGAGGAAGTACGCTGGATTTCATTCGACGAGGCAGCCAACCTTCTCTCCTTCGAGACGGAACGCTCCCTGGTCGGTCTGGCGGCAACGCGACTCCCAGATACAGCCGTTTGATCCGCGCGTCCTGATAGCGTCGCTCTGGCTCATCGGCGCGTTCAACTGACCACGACCGGAGGTCGATCTCGATGGCCCAGTCCCACGACGCACCGCTGGCGACCCCTCTCGCCGACCGACACGCGGCGCGCGGGGCCCGGATGGTGGAGTTCGGCGGCTGGCTGATGCCGCTCCAGTACACGGGCATCCTCGAGGAGCACCGGGCGGTCCGGACGCGAGCTGGTGTCTTCGACCTGTCGCATATGGGCGAGCTGTTCGTGGAGGGTCCGGACGCGGCGGCAGCGCTGGCCCACGCTCTCACCAGCGATCCGGCAGGCCTCGCGGTCGGCCGGGCCCACTACTCGATGATCTGCTTTCCCGAGGGCGGCATCCTCGACGACCTGATCATCTACCGCCTGGGCGACGAGCGATTCATGGTCGTGGCGAACGCCTCCAACGCCGGGGCCGTGAGCGATGCCCTGACCGAGCGGCTCGAGGGCTACCGAGTGATCCTGGACGACCGCTCGCTCGCCACGGGGCTGGTGGCGCTTCAGGGACCCCGCTCTGCCGGCGTCCTGGCTCCGCTCACGGACATCGCGCTGGACGAGCTGCGTTACTACGCCATCGCGGACGGCAACGTGGCGGGAGTTCCGGCCCTGGTCGCTCGCACGGGGTACACCGGCGAAGACGGCTTCGAGGTCTTCGTCGACGTGGCCGCTGCCGGGACGGTGTGGGACGCGATCTTCGACGCGGGAGCGGGCGCCGGCGTCGTTCCGGTCGGGCTCGGCGCACGCGACACGTTGCGGCTCGAGGCTGGCATGCCGCTCTACGGCAACGAGCTGGGCCGCGACACCACCCCGTTCGAGGCCGGCCTCGGCCGTGTCGTGAAACTCGACAAGCCGGGCGATTTCGTCGGGCGCGCGGCGCTCGAGAAGGCGCACGCGGAAGGTCCTCGCAAGAAGCTCGTCGGCCTCGTGGTGCGCGGCCGAGGAATCGCTCGCCACGGCTACGAGGTCTTCGCCGGCGATCGTCGGACCGGCACCGTCACGAGCGGGACCCTCTCGCCGACTCTGGGCGAGCCGATAGCCATGGCCTACGTGACGCCTTCCGACGCCGAGCCCGGTACGATAGTGTCCGTCGGCATTCGAGATCAGCGAGTTCCCGCGCAGGTCGTGCCCTTGCCCTTCTACCGAAGGCCGGTCTGAGCCGAGTTTTCGGCGGGCCGAAGCCCGCTTGAAGTTGACCGAACGCCGTCTGACCGGCGACAGGAGGAGCGGAAGGCATGGTGCCCCAGGATCTGCGCTACACCAAGGATCACGAGTGGGTCCGCATCGAGGGCGACATGGCCACGGTCGGGATCACCGACTACGCCGCCGAGCAGCTCGGGGACATCGTCTTCGTGGAGCTGCCCGAGCTCGGTCGGTCCGTGACTCAGTTCACCGCGGTCGGCGTGATCGAGTCGGTCAAGGCTGTGAGCGATCTCTTCGCGCCGGTGAGCGGCGAGGTGGTCGAGTCGAACGCCGAGCTGTCCGATGCGCCCGAGATGCTCAACTCCGATCCCTACGGCAAGGGCTGGATGCTCCGGCTGAAGCTTGCCGATCTCTCTCAGGCCGACGCCCTCATGGACGCCACGGCCTACGAGGCACTCACGGCGGAAGCCTGATCGGTGGTGGCTTCCAGCGCTCGGGCAGGGAGTTGACTAGATGACGTACAGCCCTCACACCGCGGCGGATCGCGCCCTGATGCTCGAGGCGATCGGCGTCGCTGCGGTCGATGATCTGTTCGCCGACATTCCGCCGGCGCTGCGATCCTCCGGCCTCGACCTGCCGGCGCCGGAGTCGGAGGCCGAGCTGACCGCCCGGCTCAGCCAGCTGGCGGATCGCAATCGCGTCGACCTGATCAGCTTCCTTGGCGCCGGGGCATACCGGCACTTCATTCCGGCGGTCGTGGACCAGCTCCTGCTGCGGAGCGAGTTCTACACGGCCTATACGCCGTATCAGCCCGAGATCAGCCAGGGCACGCTCCAGACGATCTACGAGTATCAGTCGCTGATGGCCGAGCTGACCGGNNATGAGCTGCCGCGCCACGCGCCGCGAGCGAGTTCTGGTCGGCCGCGGCGTCCATCCGCACTACCGCGAGACGCTCCGTACCTACTTCGGCGGGGGCTCGCTGATTGCGGACGAGATCCCGCTCGTGACAGAAGGGCCGGCCGCCGGCACGACGGATATGGCAGCCCTCGAACGATTGCTCGCCGATGCAAACGGTCCGGTCGCGGGCGTCGTGGTCGCCAACCCGAGCTTCCTGGGCCTGCTCGAGCCGATGGCGGAGATCGGCCGGCTCGCCCACGCCGCGGGAGCTCTCTTCGTCTCGGTCGTCGAGCCCGTCTCGCTGGCAGTCCTCGCTACGCCCGGCGAGTACGACGCCGACATCGCCGCCGGCGACGGCCAGCCGCTGGGCATACCGCTCTCCTACGGTGGCCCCTACCTCGGCATCCTGGCCTGCCGCGAGCCGCTGGTCAGGCAGATCCCCGGACGGCTGGTCGGCATGACCGCCGACATCGACGGCAGGCGCGCCTTCGTCATGACCCTGCGGGCTCGAGAACAGGACATCCGGCGCGAGAAGGCGTCGAGCAACATCTGTACGAACCAGGCCCTGTGCGCCCTGGCCGCGGCCATCTATCTGGGTGCCATGGGGCCGCATGGACTTCGCGATGTGGCCGCCCTCGGCGCCGCCCGAGCCTCGGATCTGGAGCAGGCCCTGGCCGCCGCAGGGGCACCGCGGCTGCACGCCGGGCCGTATCTCAACGAGTTCGCCGTCCGCGTCCCGAACGCCTCGGCGGTCCACGCCCGCCTAGTCGAGGGCGGCATCGTGGCCGGATTGCCGCTCGCCAGGGCCGTGCCGGACGATCCGTCGCTGGCCGATGCGCTGCTGGTCTGCGCCACGGAGGTCACGACGCCCGAGGAGATCGCGACCTTTGCCGCGGCGCTCGGTGAGGAGCTGGCCCGATGACCGCCGCCGGAGATCGCCTCGGCCCCACGCTGTTCGAGCGGTCGCGGCCGGGTCGCGGCGGAGGCAAGGTGCCGCATCCGCCAAAGGACGCCCTGGCGCGCATTCCTGCCGGCCAGCTGCGGGCCGAAGGGCCGAGGCTGCCCGAGGTCTCCGAACCGGAGCTGACTCGCCACTATGTCAACTTGAGCCAGCTCAACTACGCCGTGGACACGGGCTTCTATCCGCTTGGCTCGTGCACGATGAAGTACAACCCCAAGATCGACGAGTGGGCGGCCCGTCTGGCCGGGTTCGCGGCGCTCCATCCGTTCGCTCCCGACGCTGTCGCGCAGGGGACGCTGCAGCTCCTCTGGGAACTCGAGCAGTCACTCGCCGAGATCGGCGGCATGAAAGCCGTGACGCTCCAACCCGCGGCGGGAGCCCAGGGTGAGCTGACGGGGATCCTGATGGTCAGGGCCTACCACCTCAGCCGCGGGGACACCGAGCGGAGTGAGGTCCTCGTCCCCGATTCGTCGCACGGCACCAACCCCGCTACCGCCTCGATGGCCGGCTTCAAGACCGTAACCATCCCGTCGGCGCCCGACGGCGGCGTGGACGTCGAGGCTTTCCGCGCGGCCCTGGGTCCCAGAACGGCCGCAATCATGATCACCAACCCCTCAACGGTCGGTTTGTTCGAGGCGCGGCTGTGTGAACTGCTCGACGCGGTCCACGAGGCGGGCGCGCTGGCCTATATGGACGGCGCAAACCTCAACGCCATCATGGGCCGCTTCAAGCCCGGCGAGTCCGGCTTCGACGTGATGCATATCAACGTCCACAAGACGTTCTCGACCCCCCACGGCGGTGGCGGACCCGGCGCCGGGCCTGTCGGGGTGGGGGATAAGCTTCTGCCCTTCCTGCCGTCGCCGCGCATCCTGCGCGAGCCAGACGGGCGTTTCCGCCTCGAGACGGTCGGCGAAAGACCCACCAGCATCGGCCGCGTCCGGGCATTTGTCGGCAACACTGGAGTTCTCGTCCGGGCCTATGCGTACATTCGGGCCCACGGCGCCTCGGGCCTGACTGAGGTTAGCGAAGACGCGGTTCTCGCGGCCAACTATCTCAAGGCCCGACTGTCGGACGTGCTCGACGTGCCGTTCTCTCGACCTTGTATGCATGAGTTCGTGGCCTCGGCCGCGAGCCTCAAGGCGGCGACCGGAATTCGAACGCTGGACATAGCCAAGAGGCTGATCGACTACGGCTTTCATCCGCCGACCATCTACTTTCCGCTGACAGTCGAGGAGGCCCTCCTGATCGAGCCCACCGAGACCGAATCGATCGAAACCCTCGATGCGTTCGTGGAGGCTCTGCGGCTGATCGTGGCTGAGGCACATGCCGATCCGGATCTTCTCCATTCGGCGCCGCATAGTTCACCGGTTCGGCGGCTCGACGAGGCGACCGCGGCTCGTCAGCCCAACCTGCGTTGGAGCGCGATGACCGGCAGCCAGACGCCCTGCCCCGACTGAACCCGCCGTCGGTCCCGCCGTTTGGGCCAGTCTCGCGCGCCGGCCGGACGGTCGAGCAGGAAGATAGGCACGTTTGACACCCCAACGGTGCCTGGGCATAGTACGGCCGAGCGACCTCCCGGCATCGCCCTCTGTCCGACCGCAGGTCAGACGGTTCCGTCATCGTTCTATTGGAGGGCCAGATGCCCGTAGCCCAAGCCTCGGCCTTTGGATTCGACATCTGGAGCTGCCCGGATGCGTAGGCGCCTGATCGGCGTTGTCACGACTGCGGTCCTGGTTGCGAGCGCGTGCAGCCCATCGACACCCACGCCATCGGCTTCGGCCGTCGCACAGATCACGATGCCGCCAGCTGGCTCGGTGGTCGCTCCGTCGCCGACACCAGAGACCGTCGCGATCACCGGCTCGACATACAAGGCCGTACCGGCCACGAGCACGACCGGCTCAGTTGTCCTCGCCGAGTGGCAGTTCCCCGACACGGTGAATCCCTACTTCGCGCTGGCGAGCACGGACATCGAAGTCGCGGACAGCATGTTCGACGGCCTTCTCACCATCACGCCGGACCTCAAGTACCAACCCGATCTCGCCCTGAACGTGCCCACCCTCGACAACGGTGGGGTCACGCTGGTGGGCAATGGCATGGACGTTTCATGGAAACTGCGACTCGGCATGCAGTGGTCCGACGGCCAGCCGATCAGCTGTGACGACATCAAGGCAACCTGGCAGTGGATCATGGCCAAGGACCAACCCAACGCCGCCCTGGCCGGTGGCACGATTGGCTGGCAGGACGTTACCGGCGTCGATGGCGGCGGCGGCACCGATTGCGTGATGCACTTCGGCAAGGTGTACGAGGGTTACCTATCGCTCGTCTCGCCGCTGCTCCCAGCGCACTACATCACCAAGATCCCCGTAAAGGATTCGTTGACCAAGCTGTACCCGATGGGCAGCCTGGCCAGCGGGGTCTACAGCGGTCCCTACATCCCCGTCAGCGTCGACGGGCACGCCAAGATCACGCTCAAGCCCAACCCGAAATGGCAGACCATCGGTGGTCATGCGCCGTGGCTCACGTCCGTCGTTTGGAAGTACTACGGGGCTCCCGACACGATGATTGCCGGCTTCAAGTCCGGTGACTACGACCTCGGTGGGGGCCTCACCAATGCCGACATTCCGTCGCTGGCGTCGATCGACTCCACACAGGTCGTCGCCCACGACTCGCTGACCTACGAGATCAACGCCTTCAACAACGCCTCGTTTAGGACCAAGTTCGGTCCTGACGCCCTCACGATCATCCGGGCCATCAAGCTCGCGACCGACCGCCAGGCCCTCGCCCAGGGGCCCGTCGTGGGCGGCGTCACGATCGCCAACAACTTCGTCTCGCCGCTGGCCTGGTTCTACAAGGACGGCGGGGGCTCAGTCGCGGCCGATCCGACCACCGCCACCACCCTGCTCGCCAATGCCGGCTGGACCAAGGGCTCCGATGGCTTCCTGGCCAAGGGCGGCAAGGTCCTCGAACTCAGCTACTGCACTACGACGCGCCAGTTCCGCGAGGACACGCTCAAGCTGATCGCCTCGCAACTGAAGGCGATAGGCATCAAGGTCAACGTCAATGCCAAACCGTCCACGGATGTCTTCGGCGCCTGGAAAGACACCACTGCCACAACGCTGTGCAATCTCCAGCAAGGCGCCTTCGACGTGGCTGAGTTTGCATACGTCTCGCCCATCGATCCCTTGAGTGGATACAACGTGTACCACTCCAGTGGTATCCCGGACAATCCACCTCACAGCGGCCAGAACATCAGCCGCATCAGTCTCCCGGCCCTCGATGCCGCCTATGACTCCATCGCCACGACCGTTGACTTCAATCAGGTTTCTGCGGCGATGACAACGATCCAGGATCTTTACGGTTCCGACCGGAATACGTACGAGCTGCCGCTGTACTTCCGCAAGGACGTCTGGCTCGTGAACCCCAAGCTTCACAACTTCACCGGCAATCCGACTTTTTCCGCCGGCGAGTGGAATATCGGCGATTGGTGGGTCGGCTGATGCTCGCTCGATCCGTCGCTGGACTCCGCCCTAGCCGGCGGTCCGGGGGCAGGTCTACGGCCCCTCGGCGCGTTGCGCGAGGCCCTGGCCGGTGGTGCCGTGCGCCCCTCAGCGCGGGCTTCCGCTGATCCCCTTCAGAGGCCTGTTGGGACCTCTTTCCACGAGGAAACGGCACCCCCGCCAGCGGCTCGATTCGGTGCCGTCCGAGCGGCAAAGCAAGGGGGGCCCAGCGACGCTGTTGGGCATTTGACACCTTCTCGAAGAGCTACCATAGTAGTTCACAATGCGTCGGTCGTGATCTGCCCAAGATCCAATCGATCCACAGAATCCAGATAGCCACCGGCACCTGCCAGTGGAAGTTGGAAGATACGATCCGACGGCCGCAGTGCCCAACTATTTGGGAGAAATGTCCACAGGGAGGAGCATTGCATGCGTAAACGGCTCACCGGCCTACTCGCCATTGCAGCTATCGTGGCGAGCGCCTGCTCCAGCAGCACCGCGACAACGACGGTCGCGCCGGCAACAGTGACGCCCGCCGCCGTGGCGACCCCCACTGCTCCGGCGGCATCGCCCACCCCGGTCACGGTTTCACTCACCGGCTCCACCTACAAGGCAACCGCCCCGACCACCCCGGGCGGCTCCGTGGTTCTCGCCGAGTGGCAGTACCCGGACACGATCAATCCGTACTTCGCTCAGGCTGAGACCGACATCGAAGTCTCCGGCAGCATGTTCGACGGTCTCCTGAATGTCACCCCGGACCTCAAGTACGTCCCCGACCTTGCCACGAACATCCCGACCGTTGACAACGGCGGCGTCGTTCTCACCAGCGCCGGCGGCATGGACGTCACCTGGACTCTCAAGGCCGGGATGAAGTGGTCGGACGGCCAGCCCATCACCTGCGCCGACGTCCAGGCCACCTGGAAATGGATCATGGACCCGGCCAACACCGGCCTCGCCGGTGGAACCACGGGTTGGGAAGACGTCTCTGCCGTCGACGGCGGCACGACGACCAACTGCGTCATGCATTTCAGCAAGGTGTACGAGGGCTATCTCAGCCTCGTCTCGCCGGTGCTCCCCGCCCACTACATCACCACGGTCGCTGTTGGCGACGCCCCCACCAAGCTGTATCCGCTGACCGACCTCAAGTCCGGCGTGTATAGCGGCGCCTACATCCCGACTGATGCACGGGCCGACGCACAGATCACGCTGGTTCCGAACCCGAACTGGTCGACCGTAGGCACTCACGCACCGTACCTGACCTCGGTCATCTGGAAGTACTACGGCACTTCCGATGCCATGATCCAGGGCTTTAAGGCCGGTGAGTACGACCTCGGCCAGGACCTGCAGAACGCCAACATCCCGTCTCTCACGGGCATCGACGCGACGCAGCAGGTCATCCACGACTCGTTGACGTATGAGTTGAACGCCTTCAACAAGGCGAGCCTCACGACCAAGTACGGCGACGACGCCCTGACCATCATCAAGGCCGTCAAGCTGGCAACGGACCGCCAGGCCATCGCCAAGGGTCCGCTCGGCGGCAACGTCACGATCACCAACAACTTCATTTCGCCGCTGACCTGGTACTACAAGGACGAGGGCGGCTCCACGACCGCCGATCCGACCACTGCAGCCTCACTCCTGACCACGGCCGGCTGGGTGAAGGGCTCCGATGGTTACCTGGCCAAGGGCGGCAAGACGCTCGAGCTCCAGTACTGCACCACGATGGCGGCGGTCCGCGGTGACACTCTCAAGCTCATCGCCTCGCAGCTCAAGGCTATCGGCATCAAGGCCGACGTCACGCAGACCAAGGACATCTTCGCGGGCTGGAACGACGTGCCCGCTACCACGCCGTGCGTGCTGATCCACGGCACCTACGACGTTGCCGAGTTCGCATACGTCTCGCCGCTCGATCCGTTGGGCGGATACAACGTCTACAGTTCCACTGGCATTCCCGATGCTGCGCCGCACAACGGCCAGAACGTCACGCGCACTAACCTTCCGGCTCTCGACGCGGCATACAACTCCGTCAAGTCGAGCGTCGACTTCGTCAAGGTGCGTGACGCAATGTTCACGATCCAGGACATCTACACATCCGATCAGAACACGTACGAGCTTCCGCTCTACAACCGCAAGGACGTGTGGCTCGTCAACCCGAAGCTGCACAACTTCACGGGCAACCCGACGATCTCCGCCGGTGAGTGGAACATCGGCGACTGGTGGGTGGGCTGATCCACTAACCCGGCTGATCCTCTGATCTGCCGCCACACCTAGGTCTCGATAGAGAGGGCGACGGGCCCCGTGCTCGTCGCCCTCTCGCATATATGCGGACTGACTCATGCTCAAGTACATCGTCAGGCGGACCCTGCAGGCGATACCGGTCCTGTTCGGCATAACGGTCGTCTGCTTCATGCTGATGCATCTTCAGCCGGGCAATCCAGCCGACCGGTTCGCGCAGAATCCGAAGATCACCCAGGCGCAGATCTCAGCCTTCAAGCACCGCTGGGGTCTGGACGAGCCGTTGCCGGTCCAGTACTGCATGTGGATGGGCGCCTGCGGGGACAAGGGCGTTCTGAACGCTCTCCCGGGCGGCGACATCAGCATCGCGGGTCTGGATATCGCATTGCCAGGCGGTGACAACGGCGTTCTTCACGGCGACTTTGGGTACTCGATCTTCGATGGCTCGCCGGTCACGACGATCATCATCAACCGGGCCTTGCCGACGCTGATTTTGGCCGGCACTGCATATGTGATCTGGATCACGATCGCGTTTCTGGCGGGCGTGTACGCCGCCGTGAAACGGTACGGCAAATTCGACTCGGCCCTGACGATCTTCAACTACGTTGGGTATTCTCTGCCCACGTTCTGGCTTGGCTTGATGTTGATCGCATTCTTATCGGTGCCACCGCTCAAGATATTTCCAGCGAGTGGCATGTGGGATGCCAGGACAGTTCCCATCTTTGGCACGGGCGACTACTGGGTGTTCGCGGGCGCGCATCCGCTAGATGCGATAGTCGACCTGCTCCGCCACCTGGCGCTGCCCGTCCTGACGCTGGTGTTGGTCAGTGTTGCAGGTGACTCGCGCTTCATCCGCTCGAGCATGCTCGATGCGCTCAACCAGGACTACGTCAAGACCGCTCGCGCCAAGGGTCTATCGGAGCGGCGCGTCATCTTCCGGCACGCTCTCCGCAACGCCCTGCTGCCGGTCATCACGAACGTCGGTCTCGAGATCCCGTTCCTCTTCAGCGGCGCGATCGCGACAGAAACGATCTTCTCGTGGCCGGGGATGGGGCGGCAGTTCGTGGAATCGGTCGGGCACAACGACTACACCGTGCTGATGGGGATCCTGCTGATCACATCGGTCATCGTGGTGTTCGGCAATCTGTTCGCTGACATCATGTACGCGGTGGTCGATCCACGCGTCAAATACGATTAGGGACATCGACATTGGAACCTCGCATCGAGGACGTTGATCACAACGTGGCCGGGGGCCCATCGCCCGACTACGAAGTCGCGCTCGTCTCGCTGAACCAGTGGCAGCTGGCATGGAGGCGCTTCAAGAAGCATCGCCTGGCTCTGGTTGGGGCCGGCATCTTCCTGGCGATGATTGCCCTCGCCGTCTTTGGCCCGTTTTTCGTGCC
>PLNK01000146.1 GCA_003142755.1 Chloroflexota bacterium
GCTCGCCTCGACGGGTTCATCGCCGCCCGCAAGCACAACCACTCCCGCCTGCTCGAGGCGCTTCGCCAGTACGAGGACCGGCTCATCCTGCCGCTGGCGCCACCGCACACGGATCCCTCGTGGTTCTGCTTCGTGATCACCGTGCGCGACGATGCCGGCTTCACGCGTCGGGATCTGACGGGCTTCCTCGAGGCCAATCGCATCGAGACGCGGACCCTGTTCAGCGGCAACCTGCTGCGGCACCCGGCCTTCCAGGCCATCGAGCACCGCGTCGTCGGCAACCTCACCAACACAGACGCCGTGACGGAGCGCACCTTCTTCGTGGGCGTCTACCCGGGCATCGACGAGGCACGCCTGGACTACATGATCGGGGTCTTCGACCGCTTCATGGCCGGCGAGCGGGCCGTCGGGGGCGGGCCCAGCGGCGCGCCGGCGCCTGCCGAGCGCTGAGGGACCCGTGGCGGTAGTTCGCAAGATCCCCTGCGTGGTACGCGCCGTGACCGATCACGGCGAGCGCGTCTATACGGTCGATCTCAAGCCGTCCGTTGCGGTAACGCGCTTCAAGCCCGGGCAGTTCCTGCATCTTGCCCTCGAGGCCTACGAGCCGGGCGGCTTCTGGCCCGAGTCGCGGGTGTTCTCGATCGCCAGCTCGCCCCTTGAAGGGGATCGGCTGGCCATCACCTACGCCGTCAAAGGCGCCTTCACGGCGCGCATGGAACGCGAGATGGCCCCTGGACGCAGCGTCTGGGTCAAGCTGCCGTACGGCGAGTTCGTGGTCGATCCGGGCACCGACGCCGTTTTGTTCGCCGGCGGCACCGGCGTCACCGCGTTCACGGCGTTCCTGCAGTCGCTCCAGCCCGACCAGGCCGCGCGCGTCCTGCTCTTTTACGGCGCTCGCAAGCCGAACCTTTTCGTCTACGGTCCCCTGGCAGAGGCCTGTGCGCGCGACGTGCCGTCGCTGACCTGCAACCTCGTCTGCGAGGAGACCCACGGCCGGCTTGAGGTGGACACCGCGTGGCCGGCGATCACCACGCTGCACGACCCAGTCTTCTACCTTAGTGGCCCGCCGCCGATGTTGGCCGCGCTCACGACACAGCTGCGTGGGCGCAGTATCTCAATGGAGGACATCCGTACCGATGCCTGGGAGTGAGGATCAGCATGCCGCCATGGCGGGCCGTCTCTTCCCAAGCGACCTCGAGGAAGTCGTGCGACAGAACGCCTCGCTGTTCGAGGAACTGCGGGAAACGCGCATCTTCATCACCGGTGGCACAGGGTTCGTGGGCCGCTGGTTGCTCGAGAGTCTCCTCTGGGCCGACGCGTGCCTTGGCCTCGATGTGCAGGTGGTGTTGCTCACCCGAGACCCTCGGGCATTCCGCCGACGGTTTCCGCACTTGGCCACGGCTCCCGCAGTCCAGCTCCTACCCGGCGATGTCCGCACCTTCGATTTCCCGAATGGCAAGTTCGATCAGGCGATACATCTGGCGGCGGAGACCAACACGCAGCTTCGCGATCCCGACCCCGAAGTGTATTTCGACGTCACTGTTGGTGGGACTCGGCATGTGCTCGACTTCGTGGAACGCGCAGGGGCTCGGTCGCTCATGTTCGTGAGTTCTGGGGCGGTATACGGTAGTCAACCGGAAACGGTGGAGCGTCTGCAGGAGGACGATCCGTACGGTCCGGTGCCCACCCGCCGGGGTGCCGCGTATGGAGAGACGAAGCGGTGTGCCGAGATGCTCATGTATGCCCGCTCCGAACGTTGCGGGTTCAAGGCAACCGTTGCTCGATGCTTTGCGTTTGTCGGTCCGTACTTGCCCCTTGACTCAGGCTTCGCCGTCGGCAACTTCATCAGGGATGCGCTCACAGCTGGCGAGATCGTCGTGCGCGGTGACGGAACGCCGCGTCGCACGTATATGTACGCTGGGGACATGGCGACGTGGCTGTGGGCGGTCGCGCTCGCGGGTCGCACGGGAAGGCCGTACAACGTTGGTTCTGACGAAGCGGTTACCATGGCCGACCTCGCTCGCCTGGTTGCCGCTGCTACGGGCGAGAGTATCCCCGTCCGGATACTTGGCGACCAAAGCCGCGTGGGGGTAGGGACGTCCTACATCCCGGACGTTGCCCGAGCAAGGACAGAGCTTGGACTCAACGTGACCGTGGGTCTCGAGGAAGCTCTGACACGGACACTGAAATGGCACCGGCAGGCACCCCACGCTCGCCAGAATGGAGAACCCCAATGAACGTCGCGGATACGGTGGTCAGGTTCTTGGCTGAGCATGGCGTGCGCGACGTGTTCATGGTGAGCGGTGGCGGGATCATGTACCTCACCGACGCGTTGGGCCGAGCCGGGGACCCTCGCTATTGGTGCAACTACCACGAGCAGGCCTGCGCCATCGCCGCCGAGGGCTACGCCCGCATCCTCGGCACGCCCGGGGTGTGCCTCGTGACCTCTGGTCCTGGGGCCACCAACGCCTTGTCCGGGATCGCGGGTGCCTGGGTCGATTCGATACCGGTGGTGGTGATATCCGGACAAGTGCGTCGCGACCTGATCGCGGACTACTCCCGCTGGCGCCAGCTCGGACCGCAGGAGATAGACATCATAGACATGGCCAAACCGGTCACGAAGCTTGCGCTCGAGATTGCCTCTCCGGAAGACGTTCCGGACGCTCTCGAGGCTGCGTGGCACGCTGCCACCAGCGGGCGACCCGGACCCGTATGGCTCAGCATCCCACTTGATGTCCAGGGCGCCGAGTACGTGGGAGGGCATCATTCTCCGCCTCAGGTTGCCAGTGTTGAGCACGAGGCGGAGGCGCACCGCGCCAACACCACGGTTTTGCGCGACGTGCTCGCGCGTTTGCGGGGTGCTAAGCGACCGCTCATCGTCTGCGGCAACGGCGTTCATCTTGCCCGTGCAGAGGCGCAATTCGACGAATTCGTGCGGCGGTTGGGTATCCCCGTCGTGGCCACGATTGGTGCCATGGACCTGCTCGGTGAGGATCACCCCTGCTTCATCGGACGCTTCGGGCCCACCGGCCAGCGTCGTGCGAACTTTGCCGTCCAGAATGCCGACCTGTTGCTCTGCCTGGCAACAGGCATGTCGGTCGCGGCCATAGGGTTTGACAGCGCCGGGTTTGCCCCAGGCGCCGCCAAGATCATGGTCAACATCGATGCGAACGAGATGACCCGGCCTCACCTGCGCCTTGATGTTGCAGTGCCAATGGACGTGCGCGACTTCATGCGGGAGCTGGTCGAAGCGCTGTCGCCGGACGAGCGCTTCGAGCGCGAGCCATGGACCTCGGCGTGCCGCTCCTGGAAGGCCAGCTATCCCCTGGTTACCAGCGAGTATGTCGAGGATCGCGAGCACGTCAATAGCTACTACCTCGTACATGCGCTGTCGCGGGTCCTGAACGCTGACGACGTCGTTCTCACGGGAAACGCGCTCGACGCACATTCAGTGTTCCACTCGTTCGCCGTAACGAAGGGACAACGGCTGGTAACCAACGTGAACTTTGGAGCGATGGGCTGGGATCTCCCGGCGCTGGTCGGCGCATGCGTCGCGCGGACAGGGTCCCGCGTCGTCCTGGTCACCGGTGATGGCAGCATGCAGTTCAATTCTCAAGAGCTACTCGCGATCGGCTCACGTCGGCTCAATGCGCTTATATTCGTGCTCAACAACGGGGGCTACCAGTCAATTCGTAGTACACAACAACGTTTCAGCGATGGTCGGCTCGTCGGCAGCGACGAGTCATCAGGAATCGCCAATCCGTCCTATTCGGCTTTGGCGCAAGCATATGGCTTGCAGTACCGTCGCCTGGAGAACAACGCGCAGGTGGATGCTCATTTGGCGGAAATCACCGCGGTGGTCGGGCCATTGATCTGCGAGGTCAATGTCGCCTACGCGCAGGAGCGCATCCCCCGGGTTGTGTCGAGAAGGCTTGCGGATGGTAATCTCGCCTCCGGCGTCTTGCACGACCAGTACCCGTTCCTTCCGGAGGCAGAAATCGAGGCCAACATGAGCGTCTCCGCAGCAGATGTCGACGTAGTCGATCAGGGAGCCTGAGGCGTGTCGAGGCTCACCGTTGGCCGAGTAGCTGACACGGGATCAGCCAAGCAGAACCGGGAGGTGTGGCACATATGCTGAACGATGCCAGGGTGCTGGTGACAGGTGGAACTGGGTCCTTCGGTCGGGCCTTCGTCCAGCATGTCCTCAGCAATTACAAGGTCGGCGAGATCGTCGTGTTCAGCCGCGACGAGTTCAAACAGCATGAGATGGCGCAGCTGTGGCCGGTGGATTCGTACCCGATTCGCTACTTCCTGGGCGATATCCGTGACAAGGAACGTCTGCTGCGGGCGTTCTATGGCATCGACTACGTCGTTCACGCCGCTGCACTTAAGCAGGTCCCGGCCCTCGAAGAGAACCCGACCGAGGCAGTACGAACCAACATCGTCGGTGCTCAGAACATCATAGAGGCAGCGCTTGAGCGAGGCGTTCGGCGCGTCGTGGCCATATCGACCGACAAGGCCGTGAACCCCGTTAATCTCTACGGCGCCACGAAGCTGGTCATGGAGAAGCTGATGCTCGCGGCGAACGCATATGTCCGCTATCGCGACATCCGGTTCTCAGCCGTGCGCTACGGCAACGTCGTTGGCAGTCGCGGCAGCGTTATCCCTCTGTACGCAAATCTGATCGCGCAAGGTGAGCGGGTCTTGCCGGTCACGGACCCGGACATGACCCGCTTCTGGATTACCCTCGACCGGGGAGTCTGGCTGGTCCTGAAAGCGCTCGAAGAGGCGCAGGGCGGCGAGGTCTTCGTGCCCAAGATCCCCAGCATGAGGGTGGGCGACTTGCTGGCGGCGATGCCCGTGGAGTGCACTCCACGGGTCATCGGCAGGAGGCCGGGCGAGAAGCTGCATGAGGTGCTGATCGGTGAGAACGAAGGGGTGCGCACTCTCGACTGCGGTGACTTCTTCGTGGTGTTGCCGGATTCCGCGAAGTACCAACCCGGACGCTGGGCCGAAGACGCCCGTCCCGTGCCACCTGGATTCACCTACGAGAGCAACACCAACACCGACTGGGTAAGCGAAGAGGACATGCGCAAGCTGGTGGTATCGATGTCCGGCTCACACGGCCGATAGCTGTCCGACATCCCGGCGAACACCGGACCCGGGACCGGACGGCGAGTCTCAGGCGGCGCGACGACGACTGGGCAGCAGTGCAAGCAGCAGCGCGCGGAAGATGCGGACGTTGCCCCGCAGCGCACCGCCCACCCTGGGCGCACCGTGGCGGGGTGCAATGGGCACGTCCACCTCGGCCACAGAATGACCGGCTCTCACGGTGTGCAGCATCAGCTCGGTGCCGATTGACCGGTAGGAGTCGAAGTGCCCAAGCTCTCTGTATGCGCTCATGGCGTAGCCCTTCATGCCGCACAGAGGATCGTGGATGCCGTAGGCGAGGCGAGTGTAGGTTGCGAACACTCGCTCTGAAATCCGGGCTGGCCTGGGCCGGACTCCGACGACCAGCCGCTCGCCGTTAGCCAGCAGCCGAGTGAACGAGGAGATGAGAGCGGGGTCATGCTGGCCGTCGGCGTCGAGTGTGATGGCGAACTCAGCGCCCAGCTCGGCTGCGCGAATGAAGCCGCTGTTCAACGCAGCGTCATAGCCGTGGTTCTGTTCGTGACGCACGACTATGGCTCCTGCCGCGGCTGCGGCTTCGGCGGTGCCGTCTGTCGACCCGTCGCTCACCACGATGGGCAGACCGTACCCTGCGATCGCCGCGACAACCATAGCGATCGACCGTTCCTCGTTCAGAGCGGGAACGATGATGGCTACTCGAGATCTTTCCATCGCACGTGCTCGCCGGGCTCGAGTGGGTGTGCAAGAGTGGCCCCCACCACTTGGTCCAGCTGACTTGGAGGCACGCCGTCCGCGGGGCAAGGGCGCAGGAGGGTGAGATCCGGCCGCGCCAGGACAGTCCCCGCCGCGAGGGCTCGAGCGGCGCGGATGGACCGTCGCTGAACGATGACGGTTTCCCGCTCGTTTGCCTCGATACGCTTGACGGGCGAGCCGAGCGCACTTTCCAATTCGCGCGTCCGATCCACCATCTCCCGCCACGAATGAGGATCCAGTGAGAACCCGTGGTCAGGACCGGGCCGGGTCGTATCGTCCGTGAAATGCTTCTCGATCACACGGGCGCCGAGAGCCACGGCGCCCAGAACAGCGATATGACCGGGCGTGTGGTCGGAGAGGCCCAAGGCTACCCTCGGATAGAGCTGGCGGTAGGTGCGCAGGACATTCAGGTTGACGTGGTTCAGGTTGTCACGAGAGCCCGTGTAGTTGGTGTTGCACTGCATGAGTACGAGCTGGGTCGTCTCAGCCAGGACGGTCTCCACGGCCGCGCAGACTTCGTCGAGACTCGATGCTCCTGTCGCGAGCAGGACCGGCTTGCCCTTGCTTGCCATGCGCCCGATGATCTCCAGCCACGTGACGTCGCCCGAACCCACCTTGAAGGCCGACACATAGGGATCGACCGCGTCAACCAGCTCAAGAGAGTAGGGCGCCGTGAAGAACGTAATCCCCGCTTCCTCACAGGTCCGCTTGAGCACCGGCGTCCAACCGGAGTCGATGGTCGCGTCTGCATAGACCTCGTGGATGCTCTTGGTCCAAGCCGCCTGATGTGACAGCTGCCCGCCAAGGTCGCGAAAGCCCCGGTCGCTTACGATCGTGTCGGCGGTGAAGTGCTGGAACTTGGCCGCGTTAGCGCCTGCCGCTGCGGCCAAATGGATGAGCTCCTGGGCTCTCCCGAGATCACCGTCGTGATTCGCCGCGATGTCGGCCACGAAATAGGTGGGCAAGTCATCGCGGATAACGTGCCCGGCAATGATCACCTCGCGGAATGTCATGCGACCTCCCAGAACCGATATCCCGGCGCGACGGCACGACCCTTTACCCGCGCCACCCAACCGTCGTCATATTGCCGTCTCATCAATTGGATCCCATCGATGGCGGGTGGCATCGCGCGTCCCAGAGCGGACGACAATCTGGCGCTGCGCAGTGCCATGTTCTTCGGGCGATTCGCGGTGAGTCCGGCGTCGTCGACACTTCTTGCCGTGACATTGTCCGCGGAGAGGCGGAAGACGCTGGCGACGAGCATGGCGAACTCGTATTTCGACAGACATGTTAGCCCGGCAGCATGGTAAAGACCATGGACGCCCTGCTGCCACACCGATTCTATGATCTCAGCCAACTGCGTCACATATATCGGTGTGTACTGAACGTCGCTGAACATGCCCAGTGCGGATCTCTCGACTAGCCCTCTCAGTACCCACTCTGCGAAAGACATTCTTTCAGCTCGGCTCCAGCCGAAGATGTTGGTCCGGAGCACTGTCGCTCGCCTGAGCGTTAAGCAAGCCGCTTCACCGCGCAGTTTCGTGCGGGCATATGTGTTTGGCGGTGCCGGATGATCGCCCTCATCGTAGGGTCCATCCTTGCTACCGTCGAAGACGGAGTCCGTCGAGATGTAGATCAACGACCCGTTCCACCCGGCGAGTGTCCTGCTGATCACGTCGGTGGTGTCCACATGCAGCCTTTCGGCAGCTGACGGATTCTGTTCACAGAGGTCCACATCCACTAGCGCTGCCGTATGGACGACGAGATCGGGACGTTCTGCCAACAGGAAGCGGCTGAGAGCGTCACGATCGCAAAGATCGAACAGGGACCAACGCACGCCCTTGCGTCGATATCCAGCCGCGAGATCGGTCGCGATGACCTCGTGCTGATCCGCGAGCCGGTCGATGACTGCAGTTCCCAGCATGCCGGCCGCGCCGGTGACAACTACTCTGCCCACGAGGCCTTCCGTCGCGCGCAGGGCCACTCGGTCATCGCTTTGCACTCACGAGGCGATCTTGTGGGCCGCGCTGTTGCCGCTCGGCAGGTAGTCCAGGATCAACATCGAAGTTGATGCGCTCCCTCTCAACGACGAGCGGCCGACGGTGCACCTGCGTGTGAATGGAGCCGATGTACTCGCCGAGTATCCCGATGAAGAAGAGTTGCACGGCGCCGAAGAAGTAGATGCCTATCAGGAGCGGCGCCGTGCCCATCTGCAGCTCATTCCAGTACATGAGCTTGGCAACCAGATACCCGAAAGCCACAAGGAGACTGAGAACGGAAATGGCGAATCCTGCAATCGTAGCGATACGGAGGGGAACCTTAGAGTGGTTGGTGATGCCCAGCATCGCGATGTCATAGAGGCTCATGAAACTGTGCTTGGTCACGCCTTGCGTGCGCGCCGGCTGAACGTATGGGATCTCAGCCCGCTCATACCCGAAATCGCAGATTAGACCCCTGAAGTACGGGTATTGCTCGTCAGTGCTGCGGGCCTGCTCGACGACTTCGCGGTCGTACAGACCGAATCCGGTGAAGTTGTGGACAAGCAACACGTCTGACGAGAGTGTGGCGACGAGCCAGTAGTAGAGCTTCCGCGTCCGCCTCATGAGCCATGATTCCTGGCTGCCCTTCTTGACCCCTATGACGATCTTGTAGCCCTCCTCCCACTTCCGGACGAACTGGGGGATCAACTCTGGAGGGTCCTGCAGGTCGGCGACACAGGTCATGACCGCATCCCCGCGCGCCTGAAGCAACGCGTAATAGGGCGAGCGGACCTGGCCGAAGTTGCGAGTGTTCACGATGACCTTTACTCGTTTGTCCGCTGCCGCGAGTTCGCGCAGGATCGCGACAGTCGCGTCCGTCGAGGCGTTGTCGATGAACAGGTGCTCGTACTCGTAGCCCGGGATCGTCTGCATCGCCGCCCGGACCTGCTGGTAGACCTCACGGACGTTGCCTTCTTCGTTGTAGCAGGCGGTGAGGATGGTCAGCAGAGGCACTGCGGTTCCTTTCGGTGGTCGGGGCACCGGTCAACTCTCCTGTACAGCAGAGGGGTCGCGGGAGGACGGGTCACCGGTGGGTCAGCGATGTCCGCCGCGGAAGCTGAAGTGCTTGTGGCTCAAGTAGCTGCAGACAACCACCAGCACGGTCAAGAGCGCCTGGACAGCGTAAATGTTGAGCGGCAGTACGTGGAGCGCGATGGGCAACAGCGCGAGATTGACGACCAGCGTCACGACGTACACGAGCGAGAAGCGCGGGAACTCCCTGAGAATCGAGCCCCGGCTGCGGAACACGATGTAGCGGTAGCCGATGTAGGCGTTCAAGACGGCGATCGGCCAGGAGATCAGCATGACGACGAGGTAGTGCAGGTGGTTGCCGAGCAGGAACTGCAAGGCCGCCCAGATGCAGTAGCCGAAGATAGTGTTCCAGCCGCCGACTACAAGGTAGAGCAGTTGCTCACGGCGGTGGAAGTAGAAGCGAGCCGGCCGTCCGAGCGCGGGATTGGCGCGCAGCCCGTCGAGGCGCCGCTCGATTCGGTTCAATCCTCTGGCTGTCGTGGGTTGCATATACGTGATGGTACCCTCCGCCGTTGTCGCCCGTCGAACGAGGCACAGGTCCGGGCGCACCAGCGAATCGTCTCATCACCCCGCGGCACGCTCCGTAGTGCATCGACACACGCCCGTAGAGGTTCCCCCGCCCTGCTATCGTCGCTTTCAGCCATGCGGCCGTAGCCGCCGTCGGGGCGATGTTCTTCGTGCGCGGTCGCGACGCCGGGGCCTGGGCGGGGATCGCCATGGTCGTCGGCGCGCCGAGCGTCCACGGCCACGGCCACCGCCACGGGATGCTCTTCCTCCTGCCGACCCTCTCCCCTCTGCGTCGCGATCTGGCCCTCTTGCTGGCGCCTTCGAACCGATACCGGCCCTTCGCTGAGCCGGGCGCGGGTCTATCGGCCCGCGCCAGCCTCGATGGTGGTGACCCGCGCCGGATGGTCGGCCTCCCAGGCCTCGATGTCCGGCAGCCTCGGGGCACACCAGATCTCGACTCGCGGCGATCTTTAGCGCGTTCCTCTATGATTGGCTGAAGTCGACCGAGGGTAAGCGTGAGGAGGGTAGATGTCTGACGATCTGGCTGTCCCTCAACTAGATGAGCCCGCCGTGGAGCCGGCCCCCGCAACCTCCGGGCCAGCACGCGTCACTCATTTGCTGGGCAGGCTGCATCGCGATCGTGGCGGACTACCCGCTTTGGCTGGGTGGCTACTCGTCGTCATCGCCGCTTTCGGATTGCTGGTTTCGACTCCGCCCTCGGCCGGCCCCGACGAGCAAACGCAGCAAGTCACCGCCTGGTACCTGTCGGGGCACGGGCTGAGGCCTGACGGCGACCCGGTGAACACCGTTCCCGCCCAGCTGCTGGCAGGCCCATGCTTCATCCGCAACCAGTCCCAATCCGCGGGCTGCATGGCACCCCGCAGCGCACAGATGATTAACAACTCCCTCCCTATCCTCGACTACCCACCGTTCTATTACTGGGTCGTCGGTGCCGGAGAGAGGCTGGCAGCGCAGGTTGGCCTCGAGTACGCGGATGTCGGCGGGCGGCTCGCCTCTATCATCCTGAGTTACGGGACGCTTCTCTTGGTCACCCTCTACATGCGCCGGCGCAACCAGTTGTGGGGGAACTTCCTGCTATTGGTATCAACGCCGACGGCGGTCTTCTTTGGCATTGTGGTGAATCCGAGTGGCTGGGAGATCACGTGCGGTATCGCAATGGCAGCGATCCTGGCCGAGGCAGCCTGGGGTCGCCTGTCGTCGATCGAGTCCGAGGCTTGGCCCAAGAGCACCATCGCGATGCTCGCCCTCACAAGCATCGGCCTGTGCACCGCCAGACCTATAGGGTTCGTGTGGGCTGCCGGTCTGACCATATCGGCCATCGTCTTGGCACCCTCGATACGCAGACGCGGCCTGCTGCGCATTGTATGTGCAGTCGCTCCGGGGATCGCAGTCGGGGCTATCTGGTATCGCACCCATCCATACGGCGCCGTTACGCCGTCGACTCTCCCCGGGCTCGTGCAGGGGTTCGTCGACACCTTCATGTATTTCCCGGAGTACATCAGTCACATGTTTGGAGTCCTCGGCTACCTGGACCAGCCGATGCCCGGGATGCTCCTGGTATTGAATATCTCGGCGTGGGCCGTGCTCCTGACCCGGCTACCGTCGATCAGGAAGGCCGCGATCGTGTGCGGCATCGGCGGGATCGTGGTTGTGCCGTGCGCAATCTCGGCCACCACCTGGGTAACGTGGCCACTCTGGTGGCAGGGTCGCTACGGAATGCCGTTTGCGTGCGGGTTCATGCTGCTGCTGCTGCTGCGATCGGGTCGATTGATCCCGCGCACGATCTCGGCCGTGTCGGGCATCTCTCTCTTGACACTGGGCATCATGGTCTGGCTCAACGAGATCCGTTACGGCTTCGGGCTGGATGGCTTCGGCCTGCCCGTACAGCTCCAGACCCCGGGGATGAGTCCTGTTCGACTCGGCATCTCGGCGGTGCTTGGCCTGCTCCTGGTGCTGGTCAGCGGTTATCTCCTCGTAAAGGCGTGGAGATCCAAGCCTGACTTCGCTCTGAGTAACGAGCCGGAACAACTGTTGACACCTTCGGAATCGGACGCCGACTACGTTGGCTCCGGCGCCTAGGAGGGACGGGGCCGTCACCAACCTCATCGGCCGCGCTCGTGGTCGACACAAGCAGGCTTATGCTTCTGTTGATGCTCCTCCGAAGCGACCTGAAGCGCGTCTCGCGTGGCTGTCCCCGTAAGAGGTGGACAGCAGCATGGTTTCCAGTTGTCCGACTCCATGAAGACCGGGGCACACCAGATCTCGACTCGCGGCGATCTTCAACGTGCTCCTCCATGATGGCTGAAGTCGACCGAGGGGAAGCGTGAGGAGGATAGATGTCTGACGATCTGGCTGTCCCTCAACTAGATGAGCCCACCGTGGAGCCGGCCCCCGCAACCTCCGGGCCAGCACGCGTCACTCATCTGCTGAGCAGGCTGCATCGCGATCGTGGCGGACTGCCCGCTTTGGCTGGGTGGCTACTCGTCGTCATCGCCGCTTTCGGATTGCTGGCTTCGACTCCGCCGTCGGCCGGGCCGGACGAGCAATGGCAGCAACCCACCGCCTGGTACATGTCGGGGCACGTGCTGCAGCCTGACGGCAACCCGGAGTTCTCCGTCCCCGCGCAGCTGTTGGTGGGCCTGTTGGTGGACCCCTGCTACGCACGCAACCAGGCCACATCCGCCGGCTGTATGGCCCCCCGCAGCCGGGAAATGGGCACCTACCCCTACGCAAAGATCCTCTACAACTACGCGCCGCCCTATTACTGGGTTGTCGGTGCCGGAGAGAGACTGGCAGCACTGGTTGGCCTCGAGTACGCGGATGTCGGCGGCCGGGTCGCCTCTATCATCCTGAGTTACGGGACGCTTCTCTTGGTCACCCTCTACATGCGCCGGCGCAACCAGTTGTGGGGGAACTTCCTGCTATTGGTATCAACGCCGACGGCGGTCTTCTTTGGCATTGTGGTGAATCCGAGTGGCTGGGAGATCACGTGCGGTATCGCAATGGCAGCGATCCTGGCCGAGGCAGCCTGGGGTCGCCTGTCGTCGATCGAGTCCGAGGCTTGGCCCAAGAGCACCATCGCGATGCTCGCCCTCACAAGCATCGGCCTGTGCACCGCCAGACCTATCGGTTTCGTGTGGGCTGCCGGTCTGACCATATCGGCCATCGTATTGGCACCCTCGATACCTAGACGAGGCCTGCTGCGCATTGTATGCGCGGTCGCTCCGGGGATCGCCGTGGGGATTCTCTGGTATGTCACCCATCCATACGGTGTGGCTGCGCCGTCGACTCTCCCTGGTCTCATGAAGGGGTTCGTCGACACCCTCATGTACTTCCCGGAGTACATCCGTCACATGTTTGGAGTCCTCGGCTGGCTGGACACGCCGATGCCCGGGCTGTTCCTGGTATTGAATATCGCGGCGTGGGCAGTGCTCCTGACCCGGCTGCCGTCTATCAGGAAGTCCGCGATCGTCTGCGGCATCGGCGGGATCGTGGTTGTGCCGTGCGCAATCTCGGCGAGTGTCTGGGCAGCGTGGCCACTCTGGTGGCAGGGTCGCTACGGAATGCCGTTTGCGTGCGGGTTCATGCTGCTGCTGCTGCTGCGATCGGGTCGGTTGATCCCGCGCACGATCTCGGCCGTGTCGGCCATCTCTCTCTTGACACTGGGCATCATGGTCTGGGAAAACGAGATCCGGTACGGCTTCGGGGTGGATAGCTTCGGCCTGCCCGTACAGCTCCAGACTCCGGGGATGAGTCCTGTTCGCCTCGGCATCTCGGCGGTGCTTGGCGCGCTCCTGGTGCTGGTCAGCGTCTATCTCCTCGTAAAGGCGTGGAGATCCAAGCCGGATTATGTTCTAGGTAACGAGCCGGAACAGCTCTTGACCCCATCGGTGTCGGACATCGGCTGACGACAAGGCTGTTTGTGCCAACGGCCCTACAGGTTGAGCGAGTCCCGGCGACTCTTGATGCTCGGGCGGCCGCCCAGATCGTTTACCCTACCAATGCCAGGAGCCACCTGCCAGCAAGGCTGCAGCAGCTGACTCCGCACATGGTCTGCTGCCGTTGTTCCTCGGCGCTGGTCCTACGATACTGGCGGAAGCATGCGCGAGAAACTCAGCTACTGCGTCATCTTGCCGGCGTACAACGAGAGTCGCCATCTGGCGACCGTCGTGGGCCGTGTCCCGGACTGGGTGGACGGCATCATCATCGTCGACGATGCGAGCACTGATGACACACTGCGTGTTGCCGAATCGCTGACCGACGCTCGAGCTCGCGTCCTCCACCACGAGAAGAATCGGGGCGTGGGCGGAGCGATGGTGACCGGCTTTCGAGCTGCCCTAGACGGTGGCTACGATGTCGCCATCAAGATGGACGCAGATGACCAGATGGACGCAGATGAGTTGCCGATGCTGGTCCGGCCCATCGAGTTGGGCATGGCGGAATACGTCAAAGGCAATCGCTTCCGGCGTGCCGGTCGTCCATCCGCCATGCCCGGCCGCCGATGGTTTGGAAACGTCGTTCTGTCGTTTCTCACGAAGGTCGCCAGTGGTTACTGGCACGTGTTCGATCCGCAGTGCGGGTTCATCGCCATTACTGCACCCACCCTGCGCCGTCTGAAGCTCGACGGCATAGCCCGAGACTACTTCTTCGAAAACGACATGCTCATCCGACTCAACGTCATCGATGCACGCGTGGTGGATGTAGATACTTCGTCGCTGTACGGGAACGAGACCTCCTACGTCAGCATCGGCCGTGTGAGCTGGACGTTCCCCCCGAGACTCCTGCGCGGGTTTCTGTGGCGCTTCACGAGGCGCCATCTGATGAATGACTTCGGCCTGATCGGCTTCCTCGCGATCTTCGGCACGATGTTCACGCTATTCGGAACGCTGTTTGGGCTGTACCACTGGATCCTATCCATTTCAAGTGGTGTCCCAGCAACGAGCGGCACGGTCATGATTGCCGTCGTTCCACTGATCCTCGGCGTGCAGATGCTGCTCCAGGGGCTCTCGCTGGAGGTTCAGAGCTCTGCAGGCGCAAGCGAGACCCGAGAGTACTCACGCATGAGCTACACCGCAGGCAAGCCGGGAACGGGGACGCGCTAGACCGGGCGGAACTCGCCCGCCATCTATCAATAGCCTGGTCGCGCCCACACGTGCACGACCACTCCGGGCGCAATGTCTATCTCCATCACCAGCCGGTACCCGGCGAGCGCCGGAAGAACGACCTCCTCCGGGTTGGACCCAGGGTAAGGGGCGGGAGCATTGCCGGTGACGACGGTTGGAAATCCGTAGTGACTGATTACGCCGGCCACGCAGTCAGCGTCGGTCGCGGCACACCCGGAGTTGTATACGAATGCTTGCGTTCGATAGACACCCTCGGCGCAGTAGGCGATGCCACCACTGAGCAGAGCGTCTGAACGCGTATTGAGGATGGGCCCCTCTACCGCTCGCGCGGCGATCGCGCAGTTCGCTCGTTGGATTGCCGCACCAAGGCTGGCGGGATCGGCAACAGGGGAGTCTCCTGCGCCGAGAGCGGACTCAATCTGGGCATCCGAAGCAGACCGGCCATCCACGATTCCGTAACCGTTGAAGCCCAGATGGCCGAGCGGAATGAGAGCCGCAGACAGGCCTGCCGCCAAAATGAGCAAGGCAACAACTCCAGCCAGGGCCGCCTGCCGGGGGCCGAGTTGGTTGGCAGCAACAAGTACGAGCGCGACCAGTAGCGGAGCGAGGGGCAGCGTGAATGCGGTGCCGCCATTGTGGCTGCTCGCGAGGGCCAGAAAGTAGCACGTCACTGTCACCGCAATGGCCGCGATTGTCGCCCGCGGAGCCGAAACCACCGAGCCGCGGCGGAACAAACGCCTGACAAGGGAAACGGCGACAGCCACGATCCCCGTGACGAACAGCGGGAGGAAGATGTCCTCGCCGACGATCTGATTCAGCCTCATCATCCAGGGCGCCGTCTGGGCATAGAAGGCCGACGTGGCATCGTATCCGTTGAACGTGAGGTACTCCCAAACCGCCGAGAAGTTGGCCAGATACCACGGCCCGGCGACGACGGCAGCCGCGGCCAGCCCTATGGCAAGGTTGGGCACCCATACTCGGAAAGGGGCGCTGCGGATGCCCAGTACCACCGCCGCAACTACGAGCCCTGGGACCATCGCCACTGCAATGGTGCGAGTCAGGACGGCCAGGCCCATCAGAACACCGAAAACCAGCATCCACCTCCAACTGGTGAGACCTCGCGAGGCAAGCAGCGCCGCCAGCGCCGCAGTGAGCACAGCAGTCAGAGGGACGGCGAAGTGCAGGAGACGGGAGTAGATCAGCACACCCGGAAGGAACGCCGTCACGACCGTCCCAATCAATGCTGCCTTCGGACCCGTTATCCGTCGGTAGATGCTGTGCGAGGAGATGATCAGCAGCCACACGAACGGGATCTGCACGAGGACCGTCGCAGAGGTCAGCGGGTCCTTCGCGGTGAGCGGCGCTGCGAGCAGCGGCACCAGAGGGGCGTTGGGATCGCCGGCAGTCAGCGCTGTGACCAAGCCCCCGAGCCCATGCTCGACGAACGCCCGCCAGTCCAGCAACGCCAACGTCGAGAAGTTCGAGTCATCGACGCTCATCAGCCCTGACGGGTGCTGAAATCGCCAGGCGTATATGAGGAAGGCAGTCGACGCAAGCAAGATCCCGGCAAGAGCCGCGCGGGTAGCGGCTATCCGCCGCGCATCGCCTGGCGTCGATTCCGTGTCGGTGGCGGTCATCCTCGCGCGGTCTGCCCGTGTCAGCCACCGCAACAGGCTAGCCACGCCGACCATCAGGACGATGATGGCGTAGCCCAAGAGGAGGTGATTGGGCAACCCCACAACTAATCTGGGTGGCACTTTCTACAACTCCTGACTCGATCGGCCAACGCAAGCGGAACCGGCATCGAACTCACCTGGAACTCGTATCTACTCTCGGGATCCAGCTCTCCCAACCAAACGTTTGATCCGGCGCCAGTTCGTCTCAGCCGAAGGCCACGTCCCTCACGGCCAGCAGATACGTCGGCCCAAACCTGGCACTCGGCTCGAGAACGGCTCCTTCGGCCCATTCGTTCCAGGCATTGACAAAGACCAGTTGGCGATCGGCCTCGCGGCTCGCGACGGCCTGGGCAGCAGCCGCGAGCCATCGCCGGAATGTGTAGGGATTGGAGCCATACCAGATGTCGGGGTTCCATTGTCGCCTGGCCGTGTTGTCGAAGTTCACCATCACGCCCGGGAAGTAGTCTTCGGACAGCCCGGCCTGCAGCTTCCTGATGGCATCGTCCGCCATCGCCCGATAACTCAGCAGGTTCCCTGAGAAGCTTCGATCTGCGCCGACCTTCTGTTTGGAGATCCAGTCCCACAGCGCATTGTGCGGTGGGAACCCCAGGGTTCCGTTCAAGCCAATCGCCGACGGGTCCTCCTCCACTCCGTGGAATGCTTTGACCACGTCGACGTTCAGCACCATGAGTTCACCCGCGCCGCCGCGCCGAGCGGCAGCCCGCCAGGACTCTATGACCTCGACAAGATCGGGTATCTGAGCAGGCCTGTAGATTCCGAGGACCGCGCGCCCGTCGATGCGCATGTACCGAGGATGCCGAAGGATCGGCACCACGTCATCGATGAATCCTGAGGCCGGCTCCTCGTCGTAGCGCTGACCCAGGATCACATCCGAATCGCGACCATCCCAGCTTCGGGTCCAGTTCTCGTTGGCCCACATCAGGCAGAAGGGAAGCTTCGTGGCATCGGCGAGCCGATCCAGGATGGGCTTCTCGAGCAGCTGCCTTCCCGCGAACCAGTAGTGGTAGTACATGAAGCCGCTGATCCCGTTCGACTCCGCAAGAGATACCTGACGAGCCACGACCCCCGGCAGACGAAGGTCGTAGAAGCCTAGCTCGCCAGGCAGCTTGGGCTGATCGTGGCCCAGGTACACAGGTTTGGCAGCAGCCACGTTGGCCCACTCCGTGAAGCCCGCGCCCCACCAGCGATCGTTCTCGGGAATAGGGTGGAATTGAGGCAGGTAGAAAGGGATGACCCTCAGCCGAGGCGGCAGGCTGCGGTCCATTTCGAACCGGCTCCAATCCGTGGCTTCAGGAGCGAACTTGGGCAAACTCGACCGGTTTACCAGGGACAGCCCGGCTTCGTCCGCGAGGACGCCTATCAGGCGCTCCATGGCGTGGGCCGTAGTCGCGTTGACCTGGCCGGTTTCGGGCTCGAAATCCGTCGCCGATAGGTTGAGCGCCCGAAGGCCCTGAAGGACGAAACCCTTGATCCAGTACATCGATCCCGCCGCGAACTTGAGATCCTCCGAGCGTAGGTCCAGCTCGAGGCGACGCAAGAGGCTCGAGGTAACCGCCTGGTTGTCGCCCCAGAACTCGGGGCCCAGGAGACTTCCATCGGCCGTGACCAGGCCGAGGCTGGGCGACGTTGCGAAAGCGTTCAGGATGCCGGCGACGTTGTCGGGATCACCCAGGAGTGCGTTCAGCAGCTCGTCTCGCCATGCCGCGCCCGTCCCCGCCAGGTCAGCGTGCCCATCGCGCCAGCCACTTCTCTTGGTATGGACCTTGAGGACCAGGTGGTACGGATCGAGCAGCCCCGAATTGACAAGCTGGACGAGCGGCAGGATGTCCCGACCGTGGTTCTCGACATCGAGGATGAGGACCGTCGACGCTCTCGGGAGCCGATCACGATCGATCGTGATCGGATCACCCGACGCGTTGGTGACTATGAGATCGAAGGTCACCGGAATGGCACTCAGCTGCCGGACGATCTCGTCGAGAAGATCTGGGTAATAGACGTGGACGATGACACCGATTCGAGTTGGGCTCGCAATCGGCAAGTCCGTGCGGACGCGCCATGAGTCAGGGTACGAACCCCCTCGCCTGCCCATGCCACGCTCAACCCAGGCGATGAAATCAGCGGGCGATCCCGACCGACCGGAAAACGCGGACGGGTTGACGGCGAGAGCCAGGTGGCGACCTCGCGTCTTGAGGTTTGCCCGGACGCGAGACAACCCCGATCGAATCCGGGCACGGGTCAGACGCCGCACTGGCACCTCGCCGTTCCGCATGTCCTTGCGGAACGAGGCCTCACAGCCACTCGTCCACGTCCAGGCCGAACCGGTGACGAAGCTCCTCTCTCACCATCTCGCCGTCCTCGGCGATTTCGGGCCGCCTCAGCAACTCACGCTTCACGAACGGGTACCCGTCATCGAGCAGGCGACGCCAGCCATGGATCGTTGGGTTTCGGGCCTCGCCCACCGTGTGGTGGTAGCGGAACGCCGCTTCAACGACGAAATGCTCCTGATGCAGTAGGCGGCCCAAGCCAAGCTCGTAGCGCCTGATGATGTCGTCACGACAGTGCTCGACCCGGATATTGCGCCAGAACCTCGCAAGCGGTGCCTCCAACAAGCACCGCCCTTTGAAACCGAGGCAGTAGCTCTGGAGATGAGCCTGACCCAGTTGCGTGCTATCGGTCAGGCCCCAAACATCGGCGGCTGACTCATCGAAGCGCCGTAGCAGGTGATCGATCGGCCGGAACGGCCCAGCCAGGCTGTCGTTCATTAGGAGCACTTGGTCGGCAGCCGCGATACGCGGAGCCCAGTCCAGCGCGGCCGCCCATGAGCCGAAGTCGTACCCCATGTTTGGGCGTCGCAGTACGGTGAGGTTGCCGGGTCTCTCACCCGGCCACTCCAGCGGTCTTGGATCTTCGGAAGCGCTGACCAGAACAACTGGGTAACCGTAGTCGACGAGGCTCCGCGTGAGTTCGAAGACCGATCGACTCAGGCGGTTGTCCGGACCCCATTGGACGACCACCGCAACACGGTCGAGGATCTCGATAGGGGCCAGGTTGTTAGGGCCCTCGACGTTTACCCCGGGTGTCTGGGCTTCGAGAACCAGAGGCCCGCGCCGCACCGGGAGCAGCAACGGGAGTCTCATTGTCGACGACCTAGCACCGATTTCGCCCGCCGCAACGGGGCAGTGGTCTTCCACGACATGCTGCGGCGCATCTCTCGGATTATCCCCCAAGCCCCCAGCAGGTCGCTGCTCATTTGCGTGTGCTCAGCGCGGAGCACATCGCGGTCGCTCCGCAAGGCAATCGTCTCGGCTCTCAGCTTCACCAACTTCCCTCGGGTGCCTTGTACCTCGAGGCGGGAGCGCTCGACGTCCGCGGCCGCTTGCTCCTGCTCTTTCTGTGCGCGGGCAATTGCCTCGTCGGCCTGGCTTCTCGCTTCAGCTATCAGGACGTCGGCTTGCGCAGCGCGAGCCAAAGCCACGTCGCGAGTCGCTAGAAGCTCCAGGTGAAGGGCGCCCGTGTCGCGGTCGAAGTCGACAAATTCCTTGGTGCCGCTCAACTCGCTAAATGGCGCCACGTGGCGACCCTTTGTGAGGACCACAACACTGTCGTAGACGTGGAGCCCGTCCACGTTGGTCTGCCACGGGAACCGAAGTTCCTCCGCTTGCGAATGGTGGTATGCGTTCAAGTCGTCGATGCGATCCTTCACCCATTCGATGAAGGTCTGGCCGTCGGGCCCCTGATCCGCATACGCCTGCCAGTAGGACGTATGACAGTCTTCGACCAGGTACGTGCCGCGCTCGCTCAACAGAGGAAACAGCGCTTCGACCGACGCGATCTGCTGGTTCATCGTGTGGCCGCCGTCGTCGATGACAACGTCGAAGGGACCGTGCCTTTCAGACACGAGCCTAAGGAAGTCAGGATCGGCCTGGTCGCCGATTTCAACAGGATGTCTAGCGCCGGTGGCAAGGCGAGCCGACTCGTCGATGTCGATCCCGACGAGTCGAGCTTCCGGCCCGAGGAAGTGGCGCAACAGCTCCAGACCGCCGCCTCGGTAGACGCCAATCTCGAGGACGCGAACGGGCAAGCCCCGGTACTGTTCTAGATGGCGTTGGTAGATCGGGAAGTAGTGGACCCATTTGTCCAGCGGGTACCCAGCACGATTAGCCGTGAAGAAAGCGTAGAGCGGGTTGCTCGACAGCGCCTTCCAGTCCTCGCCGGTGTAGAAGGCCACGCGATAGCACTCGTTGATCAGGTGGCGCTCGGCGCCAATCGAGCGAAGAGCATCTCCCAGGCGACGAGCTTGCACCGAACTGTCGCCGCCGGCCACCAGCGCATGGCCCAGGACTTCTCGTTCCTCGTCATCGATCTCGTCGGACGCCGCGATGATTTCCGCGCCCCGCTCGACCAATCCCGTAGCGATGGCGTGAAGAACGTTGGTCATCGTCTTAACGCTCAGCACTGACGTCCTCCTGCGCAGAAATGGGCCCGGTGGCGGTCTGGGGCACCGCGACTGGTTCTCTCCAGAGTCCCGGCATGCGAGTCAGGCCTGGTTCTTGATAGCCGCGCCCGCGGACACGCAGGCCAAACTCACGGTCGGCAAAGTCGAAGGTGTGGCCTCGATCGATAATGGCTGTGCTCACTTCGTAGGTCGCCGGCTGGAGCAGCAGTTCGTCGATCACGAAATCGACATATCCAACCCCAGACGCCACCGACCACGATCCCTGGCGGCCAGAGTTGGGACCGGAGACGTTGGTGCCGGATTCATGTACGAACCCAATCCCAAAGACGGCGTGATGAACAGACTCATGGGCGACGTAGTGCATCCGGATCGTGCAGGGAGCTCCAGCCAATAGCACCGGGCTTGGTCTTCCATGTTGGTCCAGGTACTCGAGGGACGTAATCCGGACCTCGCCCGACCCCGGTCTCATCGATTCGTCGGCCGGGGCCGTTTCCTCGATCGTGCTCGCCTGATGGGCTTGAACCTCCCGCGCGTTGACGTCGGCGATGTATGCGTCTGCAACCTCCGTTGCAGGACCCAGCTGCTTGATGCGCCCGTGTTCGAGCCACATCGCCCGATCGCAAAGGTCCCGAATAAGGCCGAGCGAGTGAGTAACCAATACGATCGTTGCCCCGCGCTTCCGCAGGTCAAACAGATGATCGAAGCACTTCCGCTGAAACTCCTCGTCACCAACGGCAATCACTTCGTCGACCATCAGGATCTCGGGGTCAAGCGAAACGGCGATGGCGAAACCCAACCGGACGAACATCCCACTGGAGTAGATCTTGACCGGCAGATCCATGAATTCGCCGATTCCGGCGAAGTCCACGATCTTGTCCATCGCCGCGCCGATCTGCTTGCCGGATAGGCCCAGGATGGCCCCGTTCAGCCGAATGTTCTCGCGGCCGGTGAGATCGCCGTGGAACCCGGCGCCCAACTCCAGCAAGGCCGAGACACGACCATCGACAATGACCGTCCCACTGCTGGGTCGATAGATGCCGGCCAGGACCTTGAGTGTCGTGGACTTCCCGGCTCCGTTCTGGCCGAGTAGACCGAACGTGCTGCCTCGCTCGATATCGAACGTGGCGTCGCGGAGGGCCCAGAAGTCCTCTCCTCGCGGGAGTCTGCCCCTGACGATTCTGGCCTTGAGCGAAGTGTGGCGCTCTGCGTTCAGGTGAAAGTGCTTGGAGAGGTTCTCCGCTCTCACGGCGTACTCGGTCATATCGCTTCACCGATATCCAGGCCATATCGGCGGTAGACGAAGAAGGCCAGGGAGATCGCGGCGGCCGTCCAAGCCAGTAGCTGCAGCCAGGTCGCCAGGCTCGGCACCTGCAGGTCGTAGGCCAGCTGCCGCAGTGATTCCACGAACTGGGTCAGCGGGCTGAGGCGGTAGATCGACTGCAGGGGTATACCGTGCCAGTCCGCAGGCACGAGGGTGATCTGGTAAATGATGGGCGTCAAGAAGAATAGAAGCTGGAGCGCCACGTTCGTCAAATGAGCGAGGTCTCGAATGTGGACGTTCATTATCGCGAGCGACAGGGCGATGGAGGTGACGAACGCAACGAAGATAGCCAGCCAGAACGGGAACAGCAGCCACGTCCATCCGTAGTTCCCGAAGAGAATCAGAACCACGGCGAGGATGCTGAACTCGATCAGCGTCTGCACCAGGATGGCGACGGCCGCTCCCAGGATCGGCGCGAAGGAAGGAAAGTAGACCTTCTGCAGCAGCGAGCCGTTCGACAAGAGGGTCGG
The DNA here is from genome assembly GCA_003142755.1 of Chloroflexota bacterium. GTDB lineage: Bacteria > Chloroflexota > Limnocylindria > Limnocylindrales > CSP1-4 > Fen-1039. The sequence continues at coordinate 22,550 of PLNK01000146.1, forward strand.
CATCGAGATGCTGATGGTAACTAGAAAGAACGTCCAAGGCACGAGCCCGGCGAGGAGCCAGACCGGGAAGAAGCCGGGTCTTCCGTTTCCGAAGCCCGGCGCCGGAGAGTGGAAGAAGGCCCCGAAGACAAGGCTATACGTAAGTAGCGTCGCGAGCGGAGCCATCAGCGACCACGCCCATCCCAGGGCGGTCCCTTTGAAACGTGACTTCAGGTCACGTTGGGCGAAGTTCCAGATCAGGGAGCGATACGCCCAGATGGACGCTCGCGGTCGGGCGGCAGTGCTCATCGATCGAGGCTCAGGGCCGATCCAGAACCGATCCGGGCACTACTCCGCCGCTTCGACGCACAGGGCACGGCAGGATCCGTCGCGGTGGGCTGCAGGCGCGGTGCGGTGTCGGCGGCGGCTACCTCGATCGGACTAGCGGAATGGTTACGGTCTTGGCGCCACCGGCGTTCGCCGACTCCGATGTCTACCTGGCGTGGTCCCAATACTTGGCCCTCATCGATAGTGCGTGGTGGCGCTGGTCCCGCGGCAGGAGGCCGTGTGCCGACTGTAGCAAGAGTAGCCCATCTGTCTTGAGCCAGCCCGCCAGGATCGGCTCCATTCAGCCGAACAGAGACACCAGCCCGGGTCAACTCGCCTCGGACGAAGGGAGCGGCAAGCCTGCAGGCTGGCCTTCTCCGGAGAGGTCGCGACGTGTTCTCGACGCCTGCAAGAGCAGATAGCCGCTGACTAGCAGAAGGAGTGCGGCAACAGCCGCTGAGATGCCGAGCCGGGCATAGCTCAGGCCTGGATTACTCAGCGTTACGGGCAAGCCGTAGCCATCCAGCCCGTAGCCGTAGCGGACCGCGTTGACCAAGACCATCAATCCCACTGACAACACGGAGATGCCCGACACGATCGAGACCGCGAGCGGTATGAGCCGACCCGATCGTAGGAGCAGCAGCAGGACGAACCCGAGCGCGAACGGCATGGTGTAGCGACCCTGCCACCACAGGGGCCACGCTGCCCAGCCGGCCGTCTCGATGACGCTCGGCAGAATCACGACCCCGAATACACCGCACGCAATCGCGGCTCTCCCTATTGACGGCAGGCGCGTCAGCAGCGCTGACCACGCCGCGATGTTCAGAAGGAGGAGCAGGCCGGGCATCACCGTGTCTTGCCAGCCGAGGGCCCCAAACATCGGACTGAGGCGGTTCGGGAAGTACATCAGGGAGTCTGCGAACGCACGAATGAACTGGGTGACGCTCATGGAGCCCGTCGCTGAGGTGCCCGAGTCGATCGTCCTGTGGGCGACCAGCCAGAGCATCCCGACGGCTATGCCGGGCGCCACCGCAATCGCGAGACGGAGCAGCATTCGTCGGTTGATCGTGGGCGCCAAGGCGACGGCCGATACAGTCAAGCCGGCGGCCCACACGAAGCCAATGGGCCTGGCCGTGCACAAGCCAAGGCTCGCCAGAACGAGTACGACGGTCGTGGTCCTCGGCCATGGGTCGGCCCCAATCGACCTGTGACTCCAGGCGGCCTCGGACAATGCGGCCGCCATCACGAGACCACAGGTGATCTCCCACCCACTCGGGTTGACCACGATCCCCATGAAGATCGCCATCGGCGTCGAGACCAGCAACAGGAAGCTCCCCCACAAGGGGTGGCTACGACGCATGTAGAAACTGAGGAGCAGCAGAACCAAGAGATTCAGGCTCAGTGATGCGAGGCGACCACCGATGTCCGCATACTCGTTCCCTGCCAGCGCGGCGAGTCTCTGACCCACACCGACGACCCAGTAGTACGGAGGGGGATAGTCGACCACTTTTGACGTCGACACCGTCACCGTCCCCGGATTGGTCGACCGGGGTGGCATGCAGCCGGCGTTCACCTCCGGGTGAAATGCATAGCATGGAACTACCCAGAGCGATGCGGGGATGGAGAACGATCCCGTCGAATCGGGCGGCAACCCGTGCCCAGACAGGTACCACGCGGTAGCCGCCTGTACCGGCTCGTCCGGCCCGGCCGACTGTGGGGTCGAGACGAGCATTCCGACAGCCGCGATGGCGATCAGCAGCCAAGCTACCAGACCGGACGGGCCGTGGAAAACGCGCTGCCGACTCCGGTCCGCCGGCTCGGACTCCGCGGGCAAGAGTCCGGCAGCTGGCTCATCGGGTTGTGGCGTTGCGAGATCGGCCCGCGGTCGGACAGCGTTGCTCATCTATCCCGACTCACGACCTATCCAGGGCCGATCCAAGCACGGCTCGCCAGCTCAGCTGGGAGCGCACGGCCGGATCCGTGGCGATGGGCTTCAGGCGCCGTACGACGTCGGCCGCGCGCGCGGCCGCCTCGATCGGACTGGCGCCACGATCGCGGACTTGCCGCCACCGGCGTTCTCCGACTCC
>PLNK01000152.1 GCA_003142755.1 Chloroflexota bacterium
TGATCAACGACAAGGTCTTCGCCAAGCCGGCGGTAGCAAGCCGCGTCCTCAAGGAGTTCCGCGAGCTGGCGATCTACGGCCAGGAAGCGGCGACGATCTTCGCTCCCCTCTCGCCCAGGGAAGTCGAGATCCTCGACAACATCGCTCAGGGCATGACCAACAAGCAAGTGGCATACGCGCTCTCGATCAGCGAGCAGACCGTCAAGAACCATATGTCCAGCATCCTGCGCAAGCTCAGCGTCAACGACCGCACCCAAGCCGTCGTCTACGCCATGCGCCAGGGCTGGATCCGCATGCCCGAGGACTGAGCCTCACGTGGCCATCGACCCACTCCCACTTCCGCTACTCGAAATCGCGGAGCGGGCCAGACGCGAAGTCGACCTCCTGACCCGGGAGATCGGCGAGATCGAGCTGCTCGTCAATCAGGCCCGCACCGAGGCGAGCCGCCACGAGCAGAAGCGGGCTCAGGCCGCCGACAAGCGCAGCCCCGCCGCCAAGGGCAAGGAGGGCACCGAGGACGAGGAGGCGAGCGATCAGCTCATCGCCCTGACCAAGCGCTCCGCGATCATGGAGGCGCAGGTCGACATCCTCGAGGGCAAGCTGAAGATCCTGTCCCGGTTTCGGGAGAGCCTGCGCCGCTACAGCGCCGAGCTCGATCGAGCCTCGATGGGCGGCGCGATGCCGCAGCACACGCCGGACAAGCTCGACACCAGCACGCCGCTCCCGCCGGCCGTCTCGCGGCTCGTCCTGGCCGCGCAGGAGGATATGCGGCGCGAGATCGCCCGGGCCATGCACGACGGGCCGGCCCAGAGCCTGACCAACATCGTCCTGCAGGCCCAGATCGTGGAGAGGTTGCTCGACCGCGACCCCTCCCAGGCCAAGAACGAGATCGGGCAGCTGATCGGAATGGTCCAGCACACGCTCGACGCCACGAAGACCTTCATCTTCGACGTCCGGCCGATGGTCCTCGACGACCTGGGGCTCGTACCCACCCTCCGGCGCGTGGCCCGCGATCGCGGCCGCCGATCGCAGACGCCCATCGAGTTCGAGTCGTACGGCCCGGATCGGCGCCTGCCGATGGACGTCGAGAGTGCCATCTTCCGGCTGATCGACGAAACCGTGACCGGGTTCCTGACGTGCCACCCGGACCGGATCTCGATTCGGTTCGAGTGGTCGACCGACAAGACCGAAGCCCGCATCGCGGCCAAACGGGAAGACGAGGCGGACGTGCCCGAGGAACCGGAGGTCGAAGAGCCGGTCCAGCGCGACAAGAAGGGCAAAGCCGTCGAGCGTGACATCCCCGAAGCGCTCAAGGCAATGATCGACGAGACCCGCGCCGCCAAGGTCACGCGCGCGGCCCATGTCAATCATCCCCTGGCACTGCCCGCGAACACATGGCGCGAGATCCAGCAGCGTGCCGATACGATCGGCGTCGCCGCGCAGCTTGCCGACGACGGCCGCGAAGTCGTCCTGGTCCTGCCGGCCAGTTGAGGCGGGGAACGACGTCCGCACTCCACGGAGACCATCCCAGCCGCCTCCGCCGCTCCACCGAGGCCGGCCAGGGGCTGATCGAATACGGCCTCATCCTCGCCATCATGGCCGTCGTATGCGTCGTCTCGCTGCTCTTCTTCGGCGACCAGCTGTCCTCGCTGCTGAGCCTCATCGCCTCCGCGGTCTAGCGCTCCCACAGGCCACGCGGGTGCGTCCTGGCACCACACACCAGCCTCGACCCAAATCCCGAGGCTCCCACGAGCACGAAGCCGACCGGTCCCATTACCATCTTGCTAGTGGCGCCGGGCTCGGCCAGCAGCCACAATCACGGTCATCCTCTCATCAGAGGGCGCTCTTATCAGGAGGTCATTCGATGCTCGTCCGTTCCCAGAAGGCACAGGGTCTCGCGGAATACGCTCTGATCCTCGCACTCATCGCCATCGCGGCTGTTCTGGCTCTGCTCTTCCTGAGCGGCACCATCCAGAGCATCCTCAGCATCATCGGCAAGGCTCTGTAACAACTCAGCCGAGACAGAAAACGGGCCGCGCCTGGTGCGCGGCCCGTTTTTTTGTTGCCCAAAACGGCCGGGGTCGATCATTCTTGCCCGCCCGATTCCGAGAATCCTTCCTACTTGTCGTAGTCCATTGGTATAGTCGCAGTAAGGTAGACCGCAAGGCTACCGTGGTGCCACTTGTCACATCGTTCTCGGGAGTGTGGTCGTGAAGCGATCCAATAGATTGCTAATCCTGCTCGGTCTTCTCATCGCCATCGGGGGCGGCGCATTGGCCGTGGCTATCGCGGGAAGCGGAGGAGGCGGAGGCGGAGGCGGAGCGGGCCCCGGCGCGATTGCCACTCCAACCCCCGGGCCGCAGGTTCAGGTCGTAGTGGCCTCGACCGGCATCTCGGCCGGGACGATCATCGACAAGACGATGGTCAAGACCACTTCTAAGTCGATGTCCGACCTGACCGGCCTGGGCGGCAACACGTTCTCAAGCGTGAATGACGTCATCGGCCGAGTGGCCGGCACCAACATCGTCAAGGACCAGATCCTGGTCACCGGTGCGGACCTGCTCACGCCGGGCTCGGCGATCGAAGGCAAGTCCCTCAGCAGCGCCATCGACAAGGGCTTCGTGGGCATCTCCATGGAGTTGGACCAGACCAACGGAGTCGGCACGCTGATCGTCCCGGGCGACCGGGTCGACATCATCCTGACCACCTACGTCACCGAGCTCTCGATCTCGACCAAGGACTCGTTCAACACGCAGATTGCGACCGGCGGCTCGTACCTGACCTCCAAGCTGGTGCTCCAGAACTGCAAGATCCTCTCGACCTTGTTGCCGCCCACCACTACTTCTGGGACGGTGGAAGCTACGGCCGCGCCCGGCTCATCGGCAGCGGTGGCTGCCTACCCGAGTTCGGCGACGGTTCAGTTCAACGACCGACACATGATCGCCATCGTCGAGGTCACGCCCGAGCAGGCCGAGCTCATCCGTTGGGCCCAGCGCGCCGAACAGGCCGCGCCTCAGATGTACATCGACATGGCCTTCGTTCTGCGATCCAGCCAGGACGACGCCACAGATCCGATGTCGAGCAACCCCTTCACGCAGATCCCGGGCATCACTTTCGCTGAGCTCGTCAGCAAGTACGGGGTCATTGCTCCGGACCCGCTGAGCAGCCTGCCCAATCCTCTGGGGAGCAAGATTCAGTGGTAAGCCGCTTCGCCGGCAGACGGCGGAGCCATCAGGGAGAGGCCGAGCGAATCGGCCTCTCCGGCACTTTGGAAGCAGACAATCTCTATGGCTGACCGGATCCAGGTCCTCATTGTTGACGACATCCCGGAGACTCGGGACCACCTCGCGAAGCTGCTCGGTTTCGAGCCCGACGTCGAGGTGATCGGCACGGCCTCATCCGGCGCGGACGCCATCGAGAAGGCCATCAAGCTCCTGCCCGACGTCATCCTGATGGACATCAACATGCCCGACATGGACGGGATCGCAGCCACCGAGCGACTGTCGGCTCAGGTTCCGAGCGCGGCCGTGGTGATGATGTCGGTCCAGGGCGAGGCCGACTATCTGCGCCGCTCGATGCTGGCCGGGGCCCGCGAGTTCCTCGTCAAGCCGTTCAGCAGCGACGAGCTCACGGCCTCGATCCGGCAGGTCTACTCCAGAGAGAAGGAGAAGGCCGGTCGGGCGGTCATTGCCCAGGCGGCCCGCACCGCCGACCCGACCATGGAAGGCCAGGTCGTAGCCGTGTTCAGCCCCAAGGGTGGTGTCGGCCGGACCACGATCGCCGTCAATCTGGCCGTCGCCGCTGCCTCAGAGCTCGGCAAGAAGGTCACTCTCGTCGACGCATCGTTCCAGTTCGGCGACGTGGCGGTTCTGCTCAATCTCAACCCCAAGGACAAGTCCATGGCCGAACTCGCGCCGGAGCTCGAGGCGGGTGGAGATCCGGACTCAGTCGAGACGTACACCCAGGCACACTCTTCCGGCATCCGCGTGCTGCTTGCGCCCGCCTCGCCGGAGATGGCCGAGTTGATCACCCCTGCCGGCGTCAAGCACGTGATCGAGATCCTCCGCCAGCACAGCGAGCTGGTGGTGGTCGATTGCGCAGCGTGGTT
>PLNK01000070.1 GCA_003142755.1 Chloroflexota bacterium
GCTGCGGCGCTGGCACGACCGGGTAGGTCCATTTCGGGCCCGGATGGTGCCGAGTGTAGCAAACGGGACAACCGCTGCGGAGCGGCGGACCGAAAGTCGGGGCCTCCACGCTGAGCCACGGCTCAATGCTATTCGTGTTGGAGCGCCCTGACGATCGATATCCGGCTGGCCAGACCCGCCGGATAGATGGCCGCGATGATGCTGACCACGACTCCGAAGCAGATGGCCAGGGCGACCGTAGCCCACGGCGGATCGAAGACGAGCCCAAAGCCGCCACTCGACCAGGCCACGAGCAGGGCGCCCACGAGCAGCCCAACCGCAGCGCCAATGATCGACCCGATGACTCCCAGGACACCGGCCTCGATGACCACCATGCCCCACACCTGGCGGCTGGTCATGCCCGTGGCCCGCAGCACGCCGATCTCACGAATGCGCTCGAAGACGCTCATGGAGAACGTGTTGACCATGCCCAGGCCGGCCACCAGGACCGCAATCAGAGCCAACGCATCGAGCAATCGGAAGATGCGATCAAGGGCATCGCCGACAGTCCCGGAGACTCGATCGAGATCGTTCGGCTCGAGGGCGTATGAGGTGGCCATCTTGTCGAGCGCCGGCCTGGCGGTCGATTCCTGGCCGGCCGCGAATCGGACGGCGTAGAAGTCCGCTCCAGTGACCCCGAAATCCGCCAGCGCATCGGACCAGCCGATGAGGATCGCCTCCTGGTCCTGGGCCGGTATCGAATGGGCCACGATGCCGCTGACGCGGAGCGGCGTCGTCGAGAGGCCGATCGCGAATTGCAGGGTATCGCCGAGCTTGATGCCCGCCTCGTCGGCGAGTGACTTCGGTATGACGACCGCACCGCCCGAGTCCAGCGCTGTCAGGGCCGCCGTCCGATCGCCCGCGACGAAGTTCAGACGGCCATCGTCGAGGTAGTCGCGGCCGACGATCGCGGCAGCCTCCTGGCGCACCACCGACTTCTCGGTTCGGTTGCCGTTCCGTGAGGTGGAGACGAACGGGACGCCGAATAGCCCGACCGGCGAGACCGACCTCACGCCCGGCACGGCGGCCAGCTCGCTGCGGATCGGGTCGGTCGTGGAGACCGGCCGAATCGAGGTCAGCAACTCGCTGCCGGGAATCGTCTCGGCCAGCCAGCTCGTCCCGATCTTGCGAACATCCTGAGCCGCGGTCCCGAGGGCCACGACCATGGCCAGCCCGACGACCAGGGCGCCGACCGTCAGCGCCGTCCGGCTGCGATCCCGAGTCAGAGAGCTGCGGGCCAGGCGCTCCTCGTTGCGGAAGATGCGGAAGGGCAGCCCGGCAATTCGCCCCAGCGGCCCCAGCAGGCGCGGCAGGAGCAGGACCGCAACCAGCAGGAGCCCGTAGATGACAAGCGGCCCCGACGTTCCGGCAACGACGTCGGCGGACACAAGGCCCGTGCCTCCGGCCGCGTTGTTGGGCCAGATCGCCAGCGCCGCCAGCGCTAGAACGACGAACACAATCACCAGCCAGCGCAGCCGGGCCGCGCCAGCGGCTGCTCCCGCGGGACCGCGCCGCAGCGCCTCTACGGGCGGGATTCGACCGGCTCGCCACGCCGGCTCCAGCGAGGCCGCCAATGTGATGGCTGTGCCGACGACCAGCGCCATGACGATCGAGCCCACCGAAAGCGAGGGTGCGGCCGGCGTGATCGGACTCGCCGAACGCACCCACGACAGAGTGAATGCCGCAAGGCCAACGCCGGCGGCAACGCCGGCGACGGCTCCCGCCACCCCCAGGGCGAGCGCCTGCAACAGGATCAGGTTCATGACCTGCGAGCGCGTTGTCCCCGCCGCCCTCAGCAGGCCGACATCGCGTGTCAGTTCGGTAACGGTCATGGACAGGGTGTTGAAGATGAGGAACGCGCCGGCGAACAGAACGACCGCAGCCACCATCAGGAGTGCGCCGCGGAAGTCCGACATCTCGGCTCGCAGCGACGCAGCGAGGTCCTCGGTCCGAGAGAGCAGGTACGGTTCGGTCTTGATGGTGACGTCGAACTGGCCGACCAGCTCGTCTACCGACATGCCCGCGACCAGGCCCAGGTCCACCCGAGTCACGCCCGTCGTCCCGAAGAGGGTCTGGGCCGAAGACAGGGGCAGGAAGATGAGCCGCCCCGCGGCCTCGGGGAGTGGCCCATTGCCGCTCACGATGCCGACCACCTTGTACGTCTGTGGTCCCGCCGCGACGGTGCCGTTGAGCGATATCGAATCACCGAGGCCGATCTTCTCCTGATCGGCCAGGGTCTGCGCCACGAGCGCCGAGCCGGGATCATCGGCCATGAGGTGCCGGCCCGAGGCCAGTGGTATGTCATGGAGTTTCACCTCGCGGACCGGGTCGATGCCCAGGACCGTGACGGGTGGGGGCAATCCGATCGAGGTCGTCTGGCTCTGGCGAGCGGAGAAGTAGGTCTGGCGTTCCAGGGCCGGGGCCGCTACGGCAACGCCGGCCGAGGTGCTGATCACGTCGACCGTGGCCTGGCTGAGACCGCGCTCCTCGAGCGCCTGGACGCGGAGGTCGGCGTGGCCCATCTCGTCGGCAGCGGCGCTGTCCACGGCCGAATCCATCGTTGCCCCGGCCGAGAGGGAGGCGAACAGGACCGCCACTCCCAGAGCAATACCGGCCACGGTCAGGAAGCTGCGCAGTTTGCGCGACCCGAGACTCCGCCAGGCGAGCGATGAGAGGCGCCGCACCGGCTAGAGGCCCAGTTGGGCGAGGCGGGCGATCAGCGGTCCGGCATCGCGGTTCGTGCGTCGCCCCAGCTCGATCTCGTCGCGGATGCGGCCGTCGCCCACGACCAGGACGCGGTCGGCGTGGGCGGCGGCTCGGGCGTCGTGGGTCACGAGAACGATCGTCTGGCCGAGCTGATCGCACGAGCGCCAGAGCTCGTCGAGGATCTCGCCGCCGGTGGCGTAGTCGAGATTGCCCGTCGGCTCGTCGGCCAGCAGGATGGCCGGCTTGCCCACGAGCGCGCGCGCCAGGGCGACCCGCTGCTGCTCGCCGGCGGATAGCTGGTCGGGGCGGTTGTGCTCGCGGCCGAGGAGGTCCATCAGCTCCAGGACGTTGTGGATGCGGATGGCCGCGTCGCCACGCCGCGGATCGTCGCCGGCGATCGTGAACGGCAGCGCCACGTTCTCGTATACGTCCAGGAGCGGGATGAGATTGAAGAACTGGAAGACGAAGCCCGTCTTCTCGCGGCGGAGACGTGTCGCCTGGGCGTCGCTCAGGTGGCTGATGACCTCGCCATCTAGCACCACCTCCCCGCTGGTGGGTTGGTCCAACCCACCCAGGAGCTGCAGTAGCGTGCTCTTGCCCGAGCCGGACGGGCCCATCAGGGCCACGAATTCGCCGCGGCGGACCCGCAGCGACACGCCCCGAAGGGCGTCTACGTCGCGATTGCCCAGCCGGTAACGCTTGGTCAGGTTGCGGGCCTCGAGGATCGTTCCGTCGACGCCGCCTCGGTCGCGCGTCGCATCGTTCGAAGACGGCTGCGTTGGCATGCCCGCAGTTTAGTCAATCGCTCGGGCATCGGGCCATACGGGGTTAGGAGGAAACCTCGACCCCGGCGGATGCGTGGGCGGCTCGTGCCGCGCGGCCTACCAGCCGAACAAGCCGCCGAAGAGGGAGCGCAACAGGGAGTCGATCGGGCCTCCGGAAACCGGCTTCTCGTGTACCCGCAGGCTGGTCACGGTGCCGTGCGTGTCGTCCGTGGCCACCCCGGTGAGATCCGGCGGCGTCGTTGGGCTCGAGGGCGCGACTGTGCTCACGGCGGTGGGCTCGGGTGAGGCCAGGGGCGACGGGCTCGGGCTCGGACTCGGACTCGGTGCGGGCGTCACCAGGTTTGACGGGCTCGGGGACGCGGTGGGCTCTGGCGTAGCGGTCGNNGCCGGCGTCGTAACCGGTGTAGGGGTCGGAACGCTCACTCCACATGGAATGGAGAAGAGCACGGCATAGAGCTTGCGTCCATCGGCCGCCTTGTAAGCGCCGACGCCCATGCGTGCCCACGTGCCCAGGATGTTTTCCCGGTGCGTCGGCGAGGACATGAAGCCGATCTCGATGTGACTCGTTGCGTCGCCGTCGCCATAGGAGCTCAGGCCGATATTCTCGCCGGCCACCTGGAAGCAGTACCCGTCGTTCTGCATGTAGGAGAAGACCATGCTGCCGTCCGGCGGGATGGCATGCGAGAAGTAGTTGCGGTCGCCCATGTCCTGGGCCCGCCACTCAGCCTTGTCGTGAAGGTAGGAGTCGTTGACGAGGGCATTGAGCCCGGCTGAGGCGCGGTCCTGGTTGGTCAGCGTCATCAGGAGCTGCTCGTCGTCGGGGCTGAAGGCGGACGCATCCCAGGCGAGGGATACTCCCGCGTTGCCAACGAGGGCGACTGCGGCAAGCGCTATGGCGAGACACGTCGTTCGCATCATGCGCAGCGAACGGCGCGTCACGGAGGCGGGTAGGAAGCCCAGCATTTTCGGCGTTCTCGTCCCGGATGCCTTGACGCTGACAAGGTTGCCTGAGAATGGTCGCCGTGGCCCTCGCCCTCAGGTCCCGAAGGGCTCGTCAGGTGGTACCAAGCCGTCCTGCGGACGATGTAGGGGAAGGACCCTACGGCGAGGGTGACGCGGCCGGCTGGTCGAAGACGCCCAGCGCCGCCTCGCGCCTCGCAATCAGGACGAGAGCCCTAGCGAAGTAGTCGCGGACCTGCGGCCAGCCGTGCGGTTCGCTGGCGTCGATGAATGAGTTCGCAATGCCCTGCCCGTCGAGTATCTCCACGAACGCCGTCGCATCGTCGCCGTAGAGCTGCTGGCTGCTCTGCGCCACGATCACCAGATAGAGGCTTGACTTGGCAGCGGCATCCAGTCCGTATACCACGTAGCTGGGCGAGGCATTGTTCACGACGTCCAGGTTGTTTCCGAACACGTACCTGGCACTGGCGGCGCCGATGCCGGCTTCGAAGTAGCCCGAGAAAGAGATCGCCGCGCCATAGACGTCGGGATGATGGAAAGCCAGGATGGTCGAGCAATAGCCGCCTTGAGACATGCCCATGATGGCACGCCCGGCCGGCCTGGCGACGGTCCTGTAGTGTGAGTCGATGTAGGCCGGCACCGTCACGCCCAGGAAGTGGTCCATCTTTTCGCTGCCGTCAAATGAATCGGCGCACTCGGAGTCGGCGTAGGGACCTCCTCCGCCGTTCATGAAGACAAACAGGCTCGGTGGTATCTCGCCATCGCTGATGAGCGAGTCGAGCGTCGCCTGGACGTGGATCGCGCTGTTCCACAATGAGAATAGCGAAGGCGCCTCGTACACGACCGGGTAGCGCGTGGAGTCGCTCTCGTCGTAGCCGGCCGGGAGGTAGATGGCCACCTCCTGGCCCACGATTCCTCCGGTCCATGGCTCCTTGAGGGCCACGTACACCACTCGACCCTGGCCGGTGGGCGGCGATTGTTCCCACGGTCGAGCCGGCGAGGTCGCCGTCGGTGAGGGCACCAGCGAGCCTGAAGCGCTGGGCCTGGCACTCGGGACTTCGGAGGGGATCGGGCTCGGCGTATCTGTTGGGATTTCGATCGCCGGGAAGCTCGCCACCGGCAACCCCTGGTCGTCCGGCATGAGCCCCTTGCGTGGCGAGCCGCCGGCGATCATCAGAGGGCCCGAGCCGAAGTTGAACACGTCTCCGGCCACGGGCATGAATGCTGCCAGCAGGCTGATCGTGAGGAGCGTGGCCACCGGCCGACCCCACAGTCCCCGATCGAACGGGCGTCGCCGTGCCGCCTCGACCGTCGCCGTGACGCCGACGGCCAGCTCGCGGCGGAGCGGCAGCGCGCATGTCGCGCAGGCCCACGCCGTCAATACGGCCATCACCACGAAGGCCACGAGGGTCTGTGCCCAGCCGAGCGCATCGAACGCTCCCGTGGCTCCGCTGGCGGCCATCGCATTCCCGGTCTCGAGCGTGAACGTCGATCCGAATAGCGCCGCGGCCGCGCCCAGACCGAGGGCGGTGGCGGCCCAGCGAACCCCTCCCGAAAGGCATGCCACCAGGGCCGTCGTACCGCCGAAGACGAGCGCGGTGATGAGCTGCGCCCTGTCCGGGTCGAAGCCAAGGCCCAGCAGGATCGCATTCGATCTATCCACGGGGCCGAGCGCGGCCGCGCCCCCAAGAGCCAGAAGGGCGGCCACTACGGAGATGAGCACGCCTGAGTGGCGGCGGATGCCTCGGGCCAGCACTCGCGCACCGGACGAGAACGGTCGAGGGCGAACAGGCAGCGTGGCGGACGCGAGCTCGACTACATCTGAGGCATCTATCGGGCCAGGCGTCTCGACCAGGTCCGAATCCACCGCCAGTTGCGGCACCAGACTCCGAGCGGCCAGATCAGATGGGGTCGGCGCCTCAGCCCCAGCGGCCGCACGCCGCGGGGTCCGGACCTCGCGCACTGCCGGAGGAAGCGGCGCCTCGATGGGCGCCTGAGCCTCGGTAGAGTTCTCCTCGGGAGCCGGCGCCTCGGCCGAGCTACCTCCGATCTCCGGCTGGCCCGCCCTGATCGCTCCACCCGTGGACCGGGTTCTCGGCATAGGTCGGCCTGTACTCCTCGAACGACTTGACTTGCTTGGACGGCAGTCTACCGGTCCAGCCGGCCGCGCATCGGACGAGTCGGATGGCCGGGCGGCGACGTGCCAGTCGGAGCGTGTTTCGGGCCGGTTCCGGCCTCCTCGCTACTCCAGCTCTCGTGCAGCCGCTATACTCCCGGTCGCCCCTTCGCCGGCGCGACCGAGAGGCCGCTGCGCCCCGGGGCGGGCGATGGTGGCCTTAGCTCAACCGGCAGAGCAGCGGACTGTGGATCCGCAGGTTACGGGTTCGACCCCCGTAGGCCACCCCAATTCCCCTCGTGACGGACTGTCATGCTCGGCCATGAACAGTCATCCTCGGTCGGGCAATCGCTCCAAATCGCTCCACCGAATCGCTCCACCTACGGGAGTGCTTGCACCGCTGGTGCTCGAGGTGGCATAGGTCGTCGGCGCGGACTGACCAGAAACGTTCAGTCGTTGGGCGCGAGAATGGGGACGTGAAGGTACACCTGGCGACCAAGCTAAGCGCAAGTGAAGTGTCCGAGCGGGCAGCTCGGCTCACTCCACCGCCGCGATTCCTGGCGTTGTTCTGGTCGGTGCCTCCCGTACGCTTCCTCGTCACTAACCCTCCGACGGCCACGCCCCGGATCTACGGTCGCCGGATTGGTCCCCAGCTGGAGGCAACCTACGTCGGGCCCGGTCCCGGCGAATGGCCAATCCACGGCCCAAGCGGAGCGATATTCCAAGGCGAAGTGACGGAGGGACCGAACGGCGCGAGGATCGCTGGCAAAGTCCGAGATTGGCCCGTCTTTCCGACGTGGCAACTGCTCCTGCTACGAGTCCTGTTCTTCGTCTTCCCCCTGTGGCTGTTTCCGGCGCTGGGCTGCGTTGTCTGGCCGTTCATTGTCTTGTCGAACGCCCAAGAGAACCTCCACAACGCTTACGCGAGTTCGGTTCCGCTGCTGCTCCTGGTTGGCGTGCTCGTGTGGCTGGCTTGCATCGCAATCGCTTACTTCGAATTCCGGCTAGCTACGACCCCCGGAGCCGTTCGGCACCGGAAGGCGCGCCGAGAGGATGCTGCGGCGCTGGTTGACTGGCTGGTGGAGAACTTCGAGGCATCACCAATTGACGCCCCCGAGACAGAACCTCGTCAGCACGGACGACCCAAGGCGGAAACTTCTTTGCCAGCCTCAAGGACTCCGACCGAGCGGATACCCCTGCTCCTGTTCGGCCTAGTAGTTGTCACGGCGCTCACGAACTGGCCGATACCGGGGGGCATTCTCGGCTTCCCATTCGCGGTTGCAGGCGCCTGGTATCAGCAGCTTCCACATCCCTCTGCCGAGATCGAGAATCTGCGCAGCGCCATGCGTCCGCTTGTGTTGCCCGCGACCCTGCTCTCCTTCGTCCTGCTTTTCCTGACAGCACGAGCGTTGGGTCTGGGAGCGCGGATCAATCTCGGCTCCATCAAGTCGATGCCGGCGCGCATCCTGCTGGTCGCCGAGTCGACGGTGGTCTTCTCGTTGATCCTGGCAGGGTTCCTGGTTGGGTTCGGGTTCGCTCCCCCGGATCGGCGGGTCTTCATGAACGACTTCAGATGGGAAGTGATCTGGTTGATCTCGGGAGTCGTGGAGGGAGTTGTGGTCCTCAGCGTCGCCGGACTCCTGGTGCGGGCCGAGCGGCGGCTGCGCCCGGCGCGTCAGTGACTGGCGGCGATCATGCGCATCGATCGGCGCGGCGACAGTCTTGATGCAGTAGAGAAAGTTGTAACAAGCCCCCGCCCCTCCTGGTGTGCTTCGACGAGCGGATCGCGGCGATAAGAGGCGACCCCGCCCGATGACCCCGCGCATCGGGCCATACTCGCCGCTCGCAGCGATCTTAGCGAAGGCGGTCGTGGATACCTCCGCGGTCAGGCTGCCGCCGCGGTTCCGTCCGACTCTCTTGGCCGTCTCCGATGCCGGGAGTGTGGTTTCCCCACCTCATGACAGCGTCTCCGCCAGATTCCGTCGCCGATGGTACGCCGAACGGTACGCAGAAAGCCTTGACCCTCCCGGTTGGTCGGCCTAGCGTCTTCAGTGGCGATTGGCCCAGGTTCAGGTAAGGCAGTAGCCCTCCCGGACTGGGGACACCATGTGGCTGGCGGTTGTCAGGCGGTCGCTCCTCCGGTCGCGGGCGAATTTGGTACGCCATTTTGTACGCAAACACTATTGATTCCCGAGGTCGGTCGGCCTAGCGTTTTCGGTGGCGATTGGCGCAGGTCAGGTAAGGCACACCGGACCAAGAGAGAGCGCTCGCCCCACTTTTCGGAGCCCCTACGAGCTCTTCACGGCGATAGCTGTGAGCAAAGCGTCGGCTGTTTCTGGCTGTTCGAAATCACATAGGAGAGCATGTCATGGCACTTAGCAGGCACATTCCAATCACCAACGAGCTGTTGTTCCCGGCAGGGGCATACGCCGTTGGCGGCGTAGAGCAGGTCGTCGACTTCGAGGCCTCGACCCGTGAGCAACGGGTCCAGGCGCACGATCGCGACTCCGGTCTGCCCCTGTGGGCGGTTTCGGTCTTCGACGCCGATCCCGAGGCGCGCACGAAAGTCGTGCGCGTGAAGATCGCGTCGCGGACTCCACCTGTGCTTCCCCAAGCTCCGGCGGGGTCCCCTTTCCCGGCGGTGGCATTCGAGGGCCTGACGGCGACTGGCTACGTGGACACGTCGGGCTCTCGGCCGCGCCAGGCCTGGGCGTTCCGGGCTACGTCCGTCCGTGCAGCGACGCCGAAGGGGCAGGTCCCGCAGGCGCTCCATCGCGCGGAGCAGGCCGGTTAGGAGCAGCCCGTGGTCGTCGATGCGTCCCGCACGACCTTCGAGCCAGCGGCGCTGGCAGTCCTCTCGCGTCTCTACGGCGCCGGGGCACCGGCCGTTGTCGAGCTGATCCGACGGACCGGCGGCTGCACGTCGCCGATCCGTCTCGCGGGTGAGTCCGTGGCGGTCTCGGCACGCTCAGGAGCAGTCCTGGCTCGGCGGTCGACGAGATCCGAGGCTCCCGGCTTCGTCCTCGCGGCCTGTGGCAACCGACGCACCTCGCGGTGTCCTCCCTGCTCGGAGCGGTATCGCCGTGACGCCTACTTCCTCATCGCGGCCGGCCTATCCGGGAGTGAGGAGAAAGGTGTCTCGACTGAAGTTGCCTCGCACCCTCTGATCTTCGCGACGTTCACCGCACCCTCGTTCGGCGCGGTCCATCGCCGTGTGGTCGATGCCGGTGGCGGATCCCGTCGCTGCCGGCCAGGTGGAGCGTCGGAGACCTGCGAACACGGCATCCCGATGCGCTGTCTGGAGCGGCACGCCGTGGACGATCCTCGGATCGGTCAGGCGCTCTGCCCTGCCTGCTACGACTACCAGGCCGCAGCCCTCTGGAACGCAAACCTTGGAGCCCTGTGGCGTCGCACGATCACGTATCTACCCCGCGAACTCGCGGCCCTGGGCGGACTCAGCGTCTCAGCGCTGCGAAGCCAGGTCCGCGTCGCCTACGCCAAGGTCGCCGAGTTTCAGGCTCGTGGATCGGTGCACATCCATGCGGTGATCCGGCTCGACGGACCCGACGGTCCCGAGACCGCGCCGGCGGGCGGAGCGACGGCGCAGCGTCTAGCGGAGGCCGTCGCCCGTACCGCGGCGCGCGTAGCGGTCACGGTGGTGGGACCAGGTGGACGTGAGCTAATGATCCGCTGGGGTAGCCAGATCGACACGAGGCCGATCACAGCCAACCGGGACGCCGGCGACGGGCAGGGAGCCGGCGTCGCGGGCTACCTCGCCAAGTACGCCACCAAGGACGCACAGCTCGGCGGAGGACTCGACCGACGGATCCGGGTCGAGGGAGTGATCGAGCGATCTGAACTCACCGAGCATGCCCGGGCCTTGATTCGATCGGCCTGGACCATCAGCCCACGCTGGGCCCATAACCTGGGCTTCCGTGGCCACTTCCTGACCAAGGCCCGTCGCTACTCGGTGACCTTCGCTGCCCTGCGGGGAGTGCGGGCGCAATACCGAGCCCAGGCCGATCCCTGGCTCACCGAGATCCGCGCCAAAGCCATAGGCGACCAGGTCGTCATCCGACGGAACTTCCGCTACGCCGGACCAGGGCTGAGTCCGGCTGAGCGGGCCGTGGCCGCGAGCTTTCGAGCGAGCGAAATGGTCGCTGGCAACCGACCGGCGGCCTGGCGCAATACACGCACCTTGGTCGGCCCGGCTGGGCCCATTGCACGGTCACCCTGGGTGCCTAGAGCCCCGCGACAAGGGTCGGCGCCATGACCGACCGCCGCTGCCATGACCGTTAACCGGCATCCCGTTCCGCTATCCGCTCGCATCGCCCTCCGCGAAGCCGAAGCCGCCGAATTGCTTGGGATGAGCGCGAGCACGCTGCACCGCCTCGCGATCGCCGGCGTGGTGCCGCGTATCCCGCTACTGCCGGACATGACGACGGCTCTGTACTCACGCCTCGCACTCGAACGCTGGGCAATGGACCGGAGCGACTATGCTGATCCGAAGGAGATTGGAAGTGGGTACCAGGCGCAAGCGGTCAATCTACGGGGCGGGCAGCGTCTACCAGCGGAGCGACGGACAGTGGGTCGCGGTCGCTCTCGTGCCGGGTCAGGCTCCCAAACGCCTGTACGCCTCCTCGGAAGAGTCGGCAACGGAACGACGGAATAACTACCTCGCCGAACGGCGCTTGGGCATTCCAGCCTATGAGAGCAAGTTGTCGCTGGCTCGCCATCTCGAGACCTGGCTCGAAAGCAAGCGCCCGCCGACCGTGCGCCCCTCGACTTACGTTAGCTACGACCTCCACGTCCGGCATCTCAACCGCTCGATCGGCAGCATCGCCCTGGTCAAGCTGACACCCAACGATGTCCGCCGACACTCACGTCGGCTGCTCGAAGAGCATCTCTCGCCGCGGTCCGTCGCGCTGAACCTGACGGTCCTTCGCATGGCCTTGAAGCAGGCCCTTGACGATGGTCTGGTCGCCCGCAATGTCGCGGCGCAGGTCGACAAGCCGCGATCGGTGCGCCCCGAGCTCGACATTCTCAGGCCACTCGAAGTCAAGCGCTTCATGGCGGCAGCCCGACGCGATAAGAACGGCGCGCTCTGGATGGTGCTCATCGGAACGGGGATCCGGCTCGGCGAGGCGCTCGGGCTCCGCTGGCCAGACCTCGATCTCACGGATCGAACCATGCGGGTCTCAGGATCAGTGCGTCAGGTCCGGAAACTCGTCCGCTCGCCCGGCGAGAAACGCTTGCAACGAGTCGAGCCGAAGACTGAATCGGGCTGGCGGACGCTCGCACTCGCCCCGACCGTGGCGGCCGCCCTCACTAAGCGCAAGGCCGAGGTTGCAGCGCAGCCGCGCAATGTCGAGTCCTACGTCTTCACGAGCTCGAACGGCACGCTGCTTGATCCGCGCAACGTCGATCGGTTGTTCCACGACTTCCTTGAGAAGGCCGGCTTGCGCCGCATCCGGATCCACGACCTGCGGCACTCAGCGGCGTCGATCATGCTGACGTCTGGCGCGACGCTAGACGACGTCAAGCGGTACCTCGGGCACAGTTCGATAAGCGTCACATCGGACATCTACGGCCATCTGGTCGAGGGCCGCTCGGCGGAGGTTGCCGGCGGCATCGAAAGGGCGATTCGAGCGAAGCGCTAGCCGGGCGAAGTCCCACTCAGCGCTTCCCGCAATCACTCCACCGATCGCTCCACTTTGGGCAGATTCGTGCTCAGAACCTTGTGACTGTGGATCCGCAGGTTACGGGTTCGACCCCCGTAGGCCACCCCAACTCCCGACCGCGCGGGATTTGCCTGTGTCAGCGGGCCGGTGGTAACCTGCCGAGGCCTATCCGCCATGGGGCTGCACGCTCCCCGAACAGGAGACCGGCACAGATTGCGGAACCTCGCAGCCACTGCGCTTGCGCTTCCAATGCGGGTCGTTTCCCGCGCCGCATCGAGGCTGCGCGGAACGGCCACGCTGCAGTTGGCAATGGTCGCGGGCTCGATCGCAGTGTTGGTGGCCGGGCTGCTGATCGGCTTGCCGGCCAAGACGGTCGCCGGGCAGTCGCTGCCGACATTTGCCGCGCTCGCGCCCCAGGCCGACGGCCATCGCTCCGAGAGCAACCTCCCGCTCGACGTGCCGTTCCAGGTTCAGTTCACCAAGCCAATGAACGAGGGCACGGTCGCCTCGGCCCTGACGATCACGCCCCAGATCGACGTCAGGCTCCTCTGGGATGCCACCGCGCAGGTGCTCTCGATCGAGCCGCAGCCCTACTGGGCGCCGTATACGCAATACACCGTCGACGTCTCCCCGGAGGCCGCCGATCAGGAGGGACTGAGCCTGGCCGCGCCGGTTCACTCATCGTTCCAATCCGGATCGCCGACGGCGGGCACGATCACGGCCACTCGCGTGGTCGGCGACCGAATCGCGCCCACCACCGCCTTCCAGATCACGTTCACCCGACCGGTCAAGCTGGCCACGGTCATGCTGAGAGTGGGCATCAGCCCGCGAGTCGACCTCTCCGTAGTCGGCGACGATCCGACCGACGCCACGTCGCAGGTCTTCACGGTCACACCGAAAAAGGCGCTTGCGACCGACACGGACTACACGGTGAGCCTCTCCGACGGCGGCACCGACGCCGCCGGCGCAACTCTCCAGGCGCTGACGACGCTCGAGATCAAGACCCTCCAGACGCCTTCGGTCGTCAAATTCAGCCCGCAAGACGGGACCATCACGTACGACACGAACCAGCCGATCTCGGTCCAGTTCTCTCTGGCGATGGACGAGAAGTCGGCCGCGGCGGCGCTGTCGGTGACGGTCAGTGGGCGGGCAGTTCTGGGCTCCACGTCCTGGACCGACGACGCTACGACGCTGGTCTTCACGCCGAGGAGCTCTTTCTACGTGGGCGCCAGGGTTTCCGTCAGGGTCGAGGCCTCGGCGCGCTCGGCGGGCGGTCTGGCCATGACCAAGGTTGCGGGCATCACCTTCACGGTCTCCCAGCCCAAGCAGCGTATCTACGCCACCACCACCAGGATCCCGTTCAGTGGCAGCGGCATAGGAACCACCGAGTGGAGTGGGTCCGAGCAGTACTACCTGAGCTTGATGAACTGCACCCGGACCGGCGGCTGGGTTACGTCGGGCGGGGATTGCTCCACTGCCACCCACCACACCCTGCCGGCCAGGGACGCGCTGGCGTTCGACGAGGGCATCGCCGCGAAGGTGTCGAGACCCTACGCCAAGGCCCTGGCAGACGCGGGCGTGCTCACCCATACCCTCGGCGGCACGACGACGCACAGCAGGCTCTCGGCCGCGGGCTATCCGAGCGCTTCATGGGGCGAGAACATCGCCTCGCCTGGCAGCTCCGGTGCCAGCGGGATGATCTCCATCGAACTTTTCTTCCAGGACGAATCCGGGTATCGCGGCGGGCACTACGCGAACATCATGAATGGGTACTTCCACCGGGCCGGGGTGGGAATCTGGGTTTCCCGGGGCTGTCGGGTCGTCATCGACTTCTACGGCTGACGCGGCAACCGTCGGAATCTGCCCCCGAGTAGCGCCGTCCGTTACGATCGCTGCGTGAAAAGACTCGCCTGCCAGCGCCGATGACGCCTCTCGAGGCCGGCGCGATTCTCTGCGCGGGTCTGGCTGCCGGGACGATCAACACGATCGTTGGCTCGGGCTCGCTGATCACCTTCCCGACGCTCCTGGCGTTTGGCTTCGCCCCGCTCGATGCCAACGTCTCCAATACCGTCGGCCTGGTGCCGGGCTCGATCAGCGGGGCCGTGGGTTACCGTCGCGAGCTCGTCGGCCAGCGGTCGCGAGCGGTCAGGCTCGGCCTCGCCTCCGGCGCCGGCGGACTCACCGGAGCTTTGCTGCTGCTCGCATTCCCGGGCGCGTTCGCGGCCGTGGTGCCGGTCCTGATCGCCGTGGCCCTGATCCTCGTCGCCGCGGGGCCACGGCTGTCGAAGGCTCTGGCGAGCCACCGCCACGCCGAGTCTCACCGCTCATGGCCGCTCGCGGCGCTCTTCTACGCCACGGCCATCTACGGCGGCTATTTCGGCGCGGGCATGGGCATCATCATGATCGCCCTGCTGACGATCTTCGTGGCCGACGACATCCAGCGCCTCAACGGTCTCAAGAATGTGCTGGCGGCCTTGATCAACGGCGTGGCCGGACTTCTGTTCATCGCCGTTGCGCCGGTCCATTGGGACCTGGTGCTGCTGATCGCCATCGGTTCCATCGTGGGCGGTCAGGTCGGGGCGAGGGTCGGGCGGAGGCTGCCGGCGCCCGCACTCCGGCTGACGATCATCGGCGTGGGCCTGCTGGCGGAAGCTCGCCTGCTGCTCGGCTAGCCAGCCGGCGGCTCCGAGGTGGGCGGCTCCGAGGCGGGCGGCTCGGGAGTGGCCATCGTCTGAGGCCGGCCCCACGCCTCGGGACCGGGCGGCTCGTCGGGTGCGCCAACCGTCCCCCACCCCATCGGCGCCGTCCACGGGCCGGGATCCGCAGCCGATCCCGGAACCGGAACGTTGGGCAGTCGGGCCCAGAAGCTGGCTCCGCCTTGAGGCCTGTTGAAGACACCTATTGTCCCGGCGTGTTGCTCGACGATCCACTTGGCGATGGCCAGTCCGAGCCCCGTGCCGCCGGCCGGCGCGTCATCGGCCCGCCAGAACCGCTCGAAGAGCCGTGGCAGATCGTCGGGCCTTACGCCCGGCCCCTGGTCGTCCACCTGCAGCAACGCGCCCGCTGGCTCAGGTCGCACCCAGACCGTGACCGTCGACCCGCTCGAGCTGTGGCGAATGGCGTTGTCGGTCAGGATCGTGACGAGCTGGCGGAGGCGAAGCGGATCGCCGCTGATCGGTGCCGGCAACGGATCGAGCATGACCTTGACGCCACGCTCCTGGCCCAGTGTCGTCAGGACCGATACGGCTTCGACAGCCACGTCGCTGAGGTCGAGCGAGACTCGGTCCACCTGGACGACTCCCGAGTCCGTCCGGGCCAGCAACAGCATGTCCTCGACCAGGGCGGTCATGTGCCGCACTTCGGCGTCGATATCGCCCAGGGCCTCACCGACGTCCTGGACCTTGCTGCGCGGGTTCCGTTTGAGATCCTCGACGCTCGCCCCGATCACGGTCAATGGCGTCCTCAACTCGTGACTCGCATTCGCGGCGAACTCACGCTGCCGCTGGAGCGCCGCCTGCCTGCGGTCGATGGAGGCCCTGATCGGGACGAGGGCGCGGCCCGCATACAGATACCCGCCCAGGAGCGCGGCCAGCAGCGCCAGGAGGCCACCGGCTAGCAGCACAGTTCCCAGAATGTTCAGGAGGCTAACTTCACCCGTCCGGTTCTGGACGAGCTGAACCTTGTCGGCGGGCGCGCCCAGGGAGAAGTAGGTCATTACCCGGCAAGGGGTTCCGTCCGGCAGGGTGATATCGCGGGTGTCCGAGTCACCGAGCTTGACAACGGCGGCCAGGCCGGCCTTGTCCGGCAGTCCGTCCGGAACCGGGCCCATATGTAGATTCGGAATGACGCTGCCCAGCGGATCGACCAGGATGGGATAGACGCCGGCTCTCGGTCCGGTAGGGGCGAACGTGTAGTCATCGCTGCTGCCGCCGCGGATGTCGCCGGTCTTGGATATCGTGGTGAGTTGTTCGAGAGCCGCAGTCTCGATCCTGTTCGAGACAGTCGCGTAGACGGCGCCCTCGAGCACGACAAGAATCAGCAGTGTGACCAGGCCGCTGACGGCCATCAGACGCACACGCGTCCGCCTGAGCAGCCTCATGTCGTCGTCGTGTCCGCTGCGCGGCTGCGAAGCCGCAGCGACAACGCCACCGCTGCCCTTGGGCAACCGCCACCGCCACGGCCGCGACAGGGATGGGCGAGGGAGCTTCATCGATCAGCCGGTTCGGAGCCGGTAACCGACGCCGCGGACGGTCTCGACGTGGTTCGCCGCGTCGTCGCCGAGCTTCTCGCGCAGGAGGTGGATGTAGGCCTCGACCGTATTGGGCGTGAGCGCCACGCCGTACGGCCAGGCGTAGTCGAGCAGCTGATCGCGCGACAGAACCTGGCCCGGCCGGCGGAGAAGGCACTCGAGGATAGAGAACTCGCGCTGGCTGAGATCCACGGACTTGCCCGAGACCGTGACCCGGCGGGTCGTCTCGTCGAGCTCGATCGGCCCGGCCTTGAGCGCCGTCGACTTGCGAGTCGGCGGACGCCGGCCGAGTGCCCGCAGTCGAGCCAGCAGCTCCTCGTAAGCGAACGGCTTCACGAGGTAGTCGTCCGCGCCGGCATCGAGACCCTCGACTCGGTCGCTGACCGAATCGCGGGCCGTGAGCATGAGGATCGGCACCTGCGAGCCCTTCTTGCGGAGCGTCCGCGCCACCTCAAAACCCGACTTATCGGGCAGACCGACGTCCAGGATGATGGCATCGAGCTCGAGGCTGGAGGTCGCGGCCTCCAGTCCTTCTTCGGCCGTGAGCGCCGTCTCGACGACGTGCCGATCCTGGGTCAGGAGCCGCTTTAGGAGGCGGCTGAGGCGAGCGTCGTCCTCGACGACAAGCAGGTGCACGTCTGGCTCCTACGGGTTGGTGATCAGGACATCCTTGGCGGATAGAGTACGGCCGCCGAGGGCTCCCGATGCGTTCGGATTGGGTGACTCGCTCGCCAGGGCGCTGGTGTCGATCTGGACGGTCACGCTCGTGCCGACCTTGACGTCGGTGGCGCTGGCCGGGGCCGCGCTGTGGTAGGTGGTATTCCCGGACAGGTCGATCGTGACGCTGGTGCCGTTGGCCTCCTGGATCGTGATCTCGGAGTCGGTGACCGACTGGACCGTGCCCGTGACCCCGCCGGCGACGCTGCCGAGGGCGCTCCGGCCGCCAAAGCCGCCGTTGGCGCCGAATTGGCTCGTGTCGAACGTCTGGCCGGGAGCCAGCGACGCGAGGTTGCGTCCGAAGCCGCCGCGCCCGCCGCTCGCCAGCGGATTCGCCGCTGCAGCGGTCGAGGCCGTCAGATGGCCAAATGCGAAGCCGATTCCGCCGACCGCCACGAGGGCGGCGATGAGGAGCAGGATCATCGTCGATCGATCCTGCTTGGTCGGCTCGGTTCGCTGCCTCGTAGGCCGGGGCGATACTGTCATTCGTTTTCCCCTTTCATTCCTTGAGGTTCCCTACTCGTATCGAAGAGCTACTACAGGATCGAGACGGGCGGCCTGACTGGCAGGCCAGACACCGAAGACGATCCCGACGATGAGACTGAAGCCGACGGCGACGGCCACGGTCACCGGGCTGAAGACGAATCCCCAGCCGGCGTAGGCGCCAATGCCGAATGAGGCCACGACGCCGACTGCGATACCGATAAGGCCGCCCGCCAGTGAGAGGGCGAGGGCCTCCACGAGGAACTGCGAGAGGATATCGCGGCCGCGAGCGCCGATGGCCTTGCGGATGCCGATCTCGCGCGTTCGCTCGCGAACCGAGACAAGCATGATGTTCATGATCCCGATCCCACCGACGAGCAGCGAGATCGAGGCGATGCCGGCCAGTAGGAAGGTCAGCACGTCGCTGACCGAGCTGACCGTTCCAAGCAGCTGGGCCTGAGTCGCGATCGAGAAGTCATCCACGCCGTTGGTGATGCCGTGGCGCTGCTCGAGCGTGGTCGTTATCTCTGCCGAGACGGTCGATATGGCGTCCTGGCTCGTGGCGGAAAGGCCGATGGCCGAGACGCTGCTGCTGCCGACGAAGAGTTCGTGAGCCGTCGAGAGCGGGATCATGACCTGGTCGTCGGCGGTCGTGGAGCCGCCCTTCGGCTGCAGGATCCCGACCAGGTCGAAGGGCAGACCGGCGATATATATGGTCGAGCCGATGGAGCTCGAGGTCAGACTCAGGTTGTCGGCCGTCGTTGCCCCGATCACGGCCACGCGCAGATTGTTGTCGACCGATGCCTGATTGAGGAACGAGCCGACCCAGACGTCATATGCAAAGACGGGCAGGTAGCCCGGCGTCGTGCCGATGACCCGCGTCGTTTCGTTGAGCGACCCCGCGACTATGAGCTTGCTGGTGCTCAACTCGGGCGCCACCGCCTGGACGTTGTCTAGCGCGACCAGCGATTGCGCGTCGTCCAGCGTGAGAGTGGTCGCCGAGCCGATTGCACCTCGCGTCGCCCCGGTTCGAGTGGCTCCGGGGCTGACGGTTACGAGGTTCGTGCCGAGCGACTGGAGTCGATCGCTGATGCCCTTGGTAGCACCCTGGGCGACGCTGACGAGGGCCACCACCGACGCGACGCCGATGATGATGCCGAGCATCGTCAGGGCCGTCCGCATCTTGCCGGTGCTCAGGCGCGAGAGTGCCAGGCCGACCAGGTCGGTGATCTTCATGCGAGCACCGCCTCCTGGAGCTGTCCATCGCGCAGGTGGACCGCTCTGTCCGCGGCCGTGGCCACGTCGGAGTCGTGGGTGATCAGGACGATCGTCCGGCCAAGAGCATGGAGATCGCGGAAGAGATCCAGAACCTCGGCGCCAGAATGGCTGTCCAGGTTGCCGGTCGGCTCATCGGCCAGGATCAGGGCCGGTTCGGTGACCAGGGCGCGGGCGATGCCCACGCGCTGCTGTTGGCCACCGGAGAGTTCAGATGGCTCGTGGCTCATTCGGTCGCCGAGACCGAGACGCTCCAGCGCAGCCTGAGCCCGGTGCAGACGTTCCTTCTTGCCTACGCCCTGATACATCAGGGGCGTCGCCACGTTGAGGAGGGCGCTCGTGCGGGGCAACAGATTGTAGCTCTGGAAGACGAAGCCGATGGAGCGGCTGCGTACCAGGGCCAGGCCGTCGTCGTCGAGCTCGTCGACCGGCTGACCGTCGAGGACATACTGTCCAGCCGTCGGCCGATCCAGACAGCCCAGGATGTTCATCATCGTGGACTTGCCCGAGCCCGACGGACCGATGATCGCCAGGAACTCGCCGTTGGCGACGTCGAGGTTCACGTCCAGAAGGGCCGGGACCTGGACCTTGCCCGTGTCGTAGACGCGGCTGACACCCAAGAGTTCGATGATTGGCTCGTCCGGTGCGGCGTTCATCGCCCGAACCCGCTGAAGCCGCCACCGCCGGTCAGTGACTGCACGTTGACACCGCCGTTGCCGGTCGTGGTCGTGCCGGTCCTGGTCGTGGACGTGCCCGTGACGACCGTGTCGCCGGAGGTGAGACCAGCCGTGATCTGCGCGTAGGAGGTGGTGACGAGACCGACCGATACCGTCTTGACGGTGATGGTGCCGTCACTGTTCATGACCTGGACCGTGTATCCGGCCGTGGCCGAGCCCTGGAGGGCGGTCGCCGGGACGCGCGTGGCGTTGTCGACGGAGGCGGTCGTCACGGTGACGCTCGCGGTCATGCCCGCCAGAACGGTGTCAGGTGGGCTGGTCAGCGTCACAGTCACCGCATACGTCGCGACGCTGCTGCCGGCTCCAGAGGAGGACGCCACCGGAACGATCTGGGTCAGCGTTCCGGGCACGGATACCTTCGCACCGGTGATGGACACTGTCGCGCTCTGCCCGACCTTGAGATTGGCGATGTCCGACTCGGCAAAACCGGATGTGGCCACCATCGGCCCAACCGATTCCTCGATTGCATATCCGCTCGGGGCGTTCACGCCGGGCAACAGGTTGACGGCGATTATCAGACCGTCGGCCGGAGCCATGAGCGTGGCCGCATTGACGATCGCCTGGTCGGCATTGACCGTGGCTTGAGCCGAGGCGACCTGAGCCTGATCGTTGAGGACGATGCTTGCGTCCTTGTCGGCATCCGCGGTCAGTTTGGCCTGAGCCGACGCCAGGGTTGCCTGCGCCGAGGTGAGCTGGAGGTTGGCGGCAGTTGCGTCGGCGGTCGCAAGAGAGGTGCCCTTGGTCACCTTCTCGCCCACGGTAACCAGGACGGTCTGGACCGGCCAGATCAACGACGAGCCACCCTGCGCGCTGTTCGAACTGTTGTTGCCTGTGGAACCGCCGCCGCCGGACGTGGTGGCCACGGAGCTGACGATGTCGGGCGTCACTCCGAACTTGAAGCCGTAGACCGTGCTGGCTGCGACAGTGCCAGTTGCCACGGACTGGGAGCTGACCGTGCCTGTGGTAACGGTCGAAGTCAGATACTTCGAGCTCGACGAAGAGCCGAATGTGGGACCGACCACAGCCAGAACGACGGCCCCGACGCCCAGCAGGATCAACGCGATCGCGGCCAACCTGATCTTCATATATTCAAACCTCTCGGTGTCTCGCCGTGTACCTTCACCATTGGCGGAGCCAAGGTAGGGACGCCCCGTTGGATGTATGTGCCGAACGCCTGAAACTACCCTGAAGAGGCCCTGTTGGGCCGCCCGTTCCGTTCGAGCCGACACCAAACGCGCGCCGGGCGCGGGCCTGGGTGCGCGAATGGCGCTACTTGGTGGCCTGCGCGATCATCTGCTTGGCCTGGTTGATAGGGATGGCAAAGCCCATGTCCTGGGCGTTGCTGGCGCTCGCGGTGATGATGCCCACGACCGACCCGTTGGCATCGAGCAGGGGCCCGCCGCTATTGCCGGGGTTGATTGCCGCATCCGTCTGGATGAGCCCCGACAGGTTCTCCTCACTTCGCGAGGCCTGATCGCCCACGGTGATGCTGCGGTCGGTGCCGGAGACGATGCCCTGCGTCACGGAGTCGGTGAACGTGCCGAGCGGGCTGCCGATGGCGATCGCCAGCTGGCCAACCTGGATAGTGCTCGAGTCACCGAGCGTGACCGCGGTCAGGCCGGTGGCGTCGACCTTGATGAGAGCCAGATCGTGCGTGGCGTCGGTCGTGACCACAGTGGCCGCCAGCTGGCGGGTGTCATCGAGCGTGACCGTCAACGTCGCTGCGCCCTTGATGACGTGGTTGTTCGTCAGGATCAGGCCGTCGGCGCTCACGATGAACCCGGACCCGACACCGGTCGAGGGAACGGCGAACGGAGACACGCCCGACGCAGCGTCCGACGTGATCGTCACGACTGAGGGCTTGACCGCGTTCGCGACACGAATGATCGCGTCTGTCTGGGTCAGGCTGATCAGCTGCGCGTCGCCCGTCTGGGTGGTCGACGCGGTGACTGCGGCCGCGGGCTTCGCTGCCAGGGACACCGCCACGTAGGTGCCAACCGCCGAGAGCGACGCGGACAGCATGGCTACGGCCACCATGAGGACCCCGAGGCGTCGGGCGGCACTGTGCTGCTTCGGCGGGCCGGAGACCGGCGCCGGCGGAAGGAGTGGCGTGGCCCAGGGCTGGTACGGCGCCTGAGGCACGCCGAATTGAGGGGCGCCGTAGCCGGGCCAGCCGTAGCCGGGCGTCGGGTACCCGGGCCGCTCGCCCGGAGGCGGGGGCGGTGTCGTCCACGCCGTGGCCGGGGAGGCCCATGGCGAAGGTGGCGGAGCCGGGACAGCTGGATAGCTGGTCGGAACTGTCGAGGCCGATTCTGGCGTCTCTCCAGGCACTTTCGCCGGCTCGTCTGCGCCGACCTCCGGGCGCCACAATGGCGCGCCATCGGCTGCCTGGTGAGGGTCGCGCGGCTCGTTTGCGCTCATCGTTGCGCTCCAGTGAGGGACTCTTGGTTTCGCTTACGTGGATTGTGTTGTATGCCACGACGCTGAAGTGAATCTGAATGCGCATGTGGGGTTTCGCCTGGCCAGGGCCCAGGTAGAGACCGTTCGGGCGACCTCGCCGTCCGTTCTTGCTACTAAACGTTTAGGAGACCTCAGGCCCGGCACCCGGAGTCGGAGCGAATACGGGCTGCTAGCATCCCCGAGTTCGGCCTACTAGAACCATGGAGCCTCGCCCAATGGCAACTGTTACCTTCGAGAACGTTAGCAAGCGCTATGGCGACGTCGTCGCCGTTGACGACCTTAACCTCGACATCCGCGACGCCGAGTTCATGGTCCTCGTCGGCCCGTCCGGCTGCGGAAAGACCACGAGCCTGCGCATGATCGCCGGTCTCGAGGAGATCACCGATGGCACGCTGCGCATCGGCGAGCGGATCATCAACGATGTTCCCCCGAAGGATCGCGACATCGCGATGGTCTTCCAGAGCTACGCGCTCTATCCGCACATGACCATCCGCGACAACCTGGCCTTCGGCCTCAAGCTCCGCCACATCCCGCGAGTCCAGATCGACGCCCGAGTCAAGGAAGCGGCCGCGATCCTCGACCTGACCCGCTACCTCGACCGGAAGCCGCGCGAGCTCTCCGGCGGCCAGCGCCAGCGCGTCGCCCTCGGGCGAGCCATCGTGCGCGAGCCGGAAGTCTTCCTCATGGACGAGCCGCTCTCCAACCTCGACGCCAAGCTGCGCGTCGAGACCCGAGCGAACATCCTCCGCCTGCACCAGCGCCTCAACACCACGTTCGTGTACGTGACCCATGACCAGATCGAGGCCATGACGATGGGCACTCGAATCGCGGTTATGAACGAAGGCCGCCTGCAGCAGGTCGGCACCCCGCAGGAACTGTACGACCGGCCGATCAACCGCTTCGTGGCCGGCTTCATCGGCAGCCCGGCGATGAACTTCGCCACTGTCGAGTTCACCAGCGGCAACGAGGCCAACGCCCTCCAGGGCTCGAGCATCTCGGCTCCGCTCCCGCCGCAATTCCGCGAGTCGGTCGGCGCGTCCGGCCGACAGCTGATCATCGGCTTCCGCCCCGAGCATCTCGTTCTTGGCCCGATCAGCGGCGGCTCGGCCGTCGTGAACGCCAAGGCCGAGGTCGTCGAGTACCTGGGCAACGAAGAGCTGATCCACGCCTCCGGCGCGGGCCGCGACATCGTGGCTCTCATCGACTCCTCGTTCCGGGTTCGCCCCGGCGACATGCTTGAGCTGCGCATCCCGCTCGATCGTGTCCAGCTCTTCGACCCGGACACCAACTTTGCGCTTCCGTTCGGGCCCGTCACGGCCTAGTTCTCGCGACTCAGTTCATCAGCGCCTCGGCCTCGGCCGGGGCGCTGATGCGTTTAAGGAGTTCCGCATGCCCGAGTCACCCGCCCTGCGCAGACCCAATCGTGTTCCGACCGGGCAGCCGGCAATGGATGCGCTCCTCGACGACCTGCGCGAGGCGGACGCGATCCTCGAGGAGCGGGTCGTCGATCGCCGCCGGCTGCATGCCGGCCGCTATGTGGGCTTCGAGGTCGACCGCTTCGTCCGCGGCGACGGCTCTGAGACGGTTCGGGACATCGTCGTTCACCCCGGCGCGGTGGTGATCGCCCCGCTCGACGATGATGGCCACATCCTGCTCGTGACCCAGTACCGCGTTCCGTGCGGCGGGGCAATGCTCGAGCTGCCGGCCGGCACCCTCGAGATCCACGATGGCGTGGTAGAGGACGCGACCCTTGCCGCCCACCGCGAACTCGAGGAGGAGACCGGCTTTCGGGCCGGTTCGATGGAGCGGATGGGCGGCTTCTGGAGCGCCCCCGGCTTCTCCACCGAGTACCTGACACTCTTCCTCGCCACGGACCTGCGATCCGCCGACGCCGATCGCCTGACGCCCGACGAGGACGAGGATCTCCGGCTCTCGCGACTCCACTGGCGCGATGCCGTGGCGGCGGTTGAGGCCGGCGTCATCGAGGACGCCAAGTCCATCGCAGGCATCCTCTGGCTCGCCCGCCGTCTCGAGTCTCGCGGCGGCTAGCTCGCCCGGTCAGCTGACCTGAGCCGCCTCGATCTTCTCTAGAGCTCGTCGATAAGTGTCACTCGCCGGAGCGAGGGCGACGGCCATTCGCAGGTGGGTTCTCGCCTCGTGATCGCGGCCGAGCCGGACGAAGCTGAGGCCCAGGGCGAAGTGGGCGTAGTGCGCGGACGGGTCGATCTCGAGCAGCGCCGCGAACGTCTCGGCAGCGCGGGCATGCTGGCCGCTGTTGTAGTAGGCCCTGCCCAACGCCTCGAGAATCGAGCCCTTGCTCGCCTCGAGCCGGGCCGCGCGCTCCAGCACCACGGCCGCCTGCGCGTTGTGGCGGGCACGAAGCAAGGCCGAGCCGCGCTGCAGGAGGTCGTAGGCCGACTCATCGGATTCCGCGGCCACGCCGTTGGCCACCGCTACGGCGTCTGCGTCCACCGACCCGGGACTTCCATCTTGCGTTGGGCCGTCCTGCGCAGCGGCCTCGGCGAGGGCATGTGGCGCCGGTCGTGGCGAGTCCGCCACTGGCGCGTTGCTGGCGGTGGCGGCGCGGCTGGTCGACCGGCCCGCGGACCGGGCCATGACCACCAGGCCGGCCTCGGACGCGCCTGCGGCTACAGCCGATCCGACACCGCTTCTCGAGCGGCCGCGGCGGGTCCAAACGAGCAGGAAGAGCAGAAGCCCAATCCCAACCAGAACCGCGAGGCTGCCCATGATGCGGACCTGCCCGGCCGTGTCGGCGCTCTGCCAGGCAGCGCGAGCGCTGGTCGCGAGGGACATGGCCCGACTGAGGTCGCCCTGGGCGAAGGCGCCACGGGCCGCGCTCAGGTCCGCCTGCGGGTCGGCTCCAATCAGACCCAGGACTCCGGCAGCGCCGCCGCTCTGTGTTCCGGCCCGGCGCGCGGCGGACAGCTCATCTATGACCGAGAGCTCGTTGTTGATCTCCGCGGTCGCGGCCGACAACCCCGACCGTTCGAACACGACTTTGAGCGTGGCTGGTGCCGTGGTGTGCTCCGTCGCGGCCTCCATAGCGATCTGGTCCCGTTGAACGAGCACTCCCAGAGCCTGGTCGATGAGTGCCATGGCCCGCCCGTACTGCCACGTGTCGAGCGCGCGACGGATCTCGGGCGGCAGATCCCAGGCACCGGCCGTCGTCCTGGCGCTCGCATACGCAGCCAGAGTGGTGTCGCGTTGTTGGAGCAAGCCGGTCTGGGCTGGAGTCAGCACCCACAGCCGCCAGATGGGCTCGAAGGATCGGCCGGTCGACTGCTCGAGCAGATCGAGGAGTCGACGCCAATCGGTGGCCGGTTCGGCCGGCGACTCGATTTGGGCCGAGTGGAGAGGCTGGAAGGCGGACCTGTCGGCGCTGGCGGCCACCCAGACGCGCCTCAGCCCATCCGCGCCCGCGAGGTCTGCGATCTGCCCCGCCACGTCGAGCGTGGCGCCGTAGAGGTATTTGTCGAGTGCCGAGCTCGGCTCCCCGGGCTCCAGCCAGTCGTTGAGAGGGATGGCCGCGAGGCGGAGCCCGGGCGTCAGTACCGGGACGCCCTGCGCGGAGTACCCCAGGAGGTCGGCCGCTTGAACTGCGTAGTACGAGGCGAATCCCTCCTGGACCCAGCGATCGCTGACCAGGCGGCTGTTGAACCACATGTGAGCCGTCTCGTGCAGGATCACGAACGGCAAGGCCAGGTACCCGACCTGGACCTCACCGGTGTCCGGGTCGTATGAGCCGCCGAATCCTCCCATCTGCTGGGTCGACGCCTCCACGACCGTGAGTGTCGTATTGGTGGGATCGCCCAGGCCGATCAAGTCGCGCAGAACCGGGTAACCCGCCCGGAGAACTCGCTCGACCTCGTCCGCCCAGCCGATGTCGTCAACCCAGTACCTCAGACCGACGAACAAGGGCCCGATCCTGACGTAGCGCACCCTCATGTCGCTGTCGGCGACGGGCTGCACGGCGGTGAACAGGGCCAGGAGCTGGGTTGGGGCTTCGAGAATGCCCGACGAAAAGACGACCTCACCCGAACCGTAGACCGACCGGGTCAGGTTGCCCACGTCCTCGGTGACGGTGAAGTAGGGCGGAAACTCCACGGTGACCGAGCTGCCCGGGGTGTTGGGGCTGCCGAATGCGGCCACCGGGAACGACATCAGGTTCTTCCCGATTCGGAAGGTGCGGTCGGTCGAGCCGCCGCTGTCGACCAGGTCGAAGGAGAGGGCGAACGACTCGCTCTGGCCCGAGTAGAGGCGCTGGTCGAGGCCGACGCTCACTATCACGCTCGATGCGGTTGTCGAATCGATCGTCGTGTCGAGCGCATCGCCGCGGGCGGTCGTGGCCGTGATGTGGACCGCCCGTTGCGGCAGGGTGAGCTGGATTCTGTCGTAGTAGTAGAGGCGATCGCCGGAGTTGGCGGTAATGGACGTGGCCGTGATGACGGCCGTGACCTGGACCCGACCGTTCGTCGGATCGGCGATCCACGTCGAGGCGGAAATGTAGCTCAGGTGGTCCTGGGAGGCAGCGGCCAGGGGCGGCGTGACCACTTGCCACAGCGAGGCCGTCGCCACCAGCAACAGCGCCAGGCCGGCGGTGCTCGAACGGAAGTGCCCTGTGCCGTGATCCACCTACGGTCGACCGATCAGACTCGACCGGCTGCGCGCACCGGTAGCCGCGTGTGCCTATGCCAGGCGGTACTCGAAACCGACATCCGCCTCAGTCGCTCGTCTCCCCGGAGGCGCGCAAACCCCCAGAGCCCCGGCCGGCATCTGAGCCAGATGCGGTCGGATCGAGAACGCCGGTCGGAGCCTCCCGCCCATCGGACGAGTCGGTGACCCGGGCCCGCGTCCCTGGCCGCGGCTGGCGCTCGCGAGGGCGCTCCACCGTCGAGCCGCTGCGGATGACCCTCGACACGAAGTCGGCCGCCCGCACGCCCTCGCCGACCAGAACGTTCCGGCCGATTCGGACGCCCCGCGGAATGACCGCCCTCTTGCCCACTACAGTGATGCCGGTGTTGAGCCGCCCCGGTTCGCGGCGATTGACGACGTCGAAGTCCGTCCCCTCTCCGATGATCGCTCCGGGGCCAACGGCCACGTCCTTGTCGAGGATGGACCGATCGACCACGGCTCCCGGCCGGATGACCGAGTCGAAGAGAATGATCGAGTCTCTGACGACCGCGCCCACATCAACAACGACGCCGGGCGACAGCACAGAGTTCACGACCGAGCCATTTATCACGCAGCCATGGCTGATCAGGCTGCGATGGACCTGCGCCGTGGACCCGATCTTGGCCGGCGCACGTTCCTCGGACCTGGTGTGGATGACCCACTCGCGGTCGTATAGGTCCAGCTCCGGGGCATCGGCGAGCAGAGCCAGATTGGCTTCCCAGTAGGACTGAACGGTTCCAACGTCCTGCCAGTAGCCATCGAAGCGGTAGCCATAGACACGCGCTCCGCCCTCGATCATGGCCGGTATCACGTCATGACCGAAGTCCGACCTGGTGTCGGTCAGCCATTGGCGCAGGGCCCGCTTGGAGAAGACATAGACGCCCATGCTGGCCAGGTCGGACTTGGGCTGGCGTGGCTTCTCGGCCCACTCGACGACGTGATCCGTTTCGTCGAGGGCGAGGATGCCCATTCGGGACGCGTCCGCGAGCGGCACTCGCCGGACGGCGATCGTGACGTCGGCGCGGTGGCGGCGGTGAGCGGCCACGAAGGGCTGGTAGTCCATCTTGTAGATGTGATCGCCCGCCAGCACGAGGACAGTGTCGCCGGGGGCCTGCTCGATGACGTTGAGGTTCTGCAGCACGGCGTCGGCGGTGCCGCGATACCACTCCGCGACACGGCCGCGGGCGATGTACGGCTGGAGCATCCGGACGCCGCCGTAGTTGCGGTCCAGGTCCCAGGGCCGGCCCATGCCGATGTGGTCGTTGAGCGAGCGGGGGTTGTACTGGGTCAGGACGACGACGTTGTCGATGTCCGAGTTGACGCAGTTGGAGAGCGCGAAGTCGATGATGCGGTACTTGCCGCCGAATGGGACGGCTGGCTTGGCCCGTAACGACGAGAGGATCGAGAGCCTCTCGCCTTCGCCGCCGGCGAGTATCACGGCCAGAGTTCGCTTCATCGGGCGTCCTCTCGCTTCGGGCTCGGGTCTGGCCGAGCTATGGCGATGCTAGCACCCCGCCGCCAGGTCCGAGTGGAGGGTGGCGGCGTAGCCCGACAGACGCTCTGGCGGCTCTCGCCTACAGGAACATCCTCGGGTTGAGGAAGTTGCCGTTGACCCTCACGGCCCAGTGCAGGTGGCAGCCCGAGGAGTGGCCGGTAGTGTTCTCCGTCCCGACGAGCTGGCCGGCCACCACGGGCGCCCCGACGACGATGCCGGCCGGTGCCTTGCCCGTCATGTGGGCATACCAGGTGACCATGCTCGTGGAGTGGGCAATGATCACCAGCCACGCCTGCGGCGGCGCATCGTATGGGTTGTAGCCGGCGAAGACGACCACGCCCGGTCCCGCAGCGTAGACGGGGGTCAGGCACGGGGCCGCTATGTCGATGCCCTGGTGGAAGTGGGCGCAGCTGCCGACGCGCGGCTCGGAGGCCACTCCGGTGCAGCCGAATTCCTGTGTGATCACTCCGCCCATGGGCCAATGCAGCGTCCCACTGTACTGGGACGGGATCTTGGCGACGAAGCCCCCCTTGGCGATCAGATCGTCGATCTTGTTGCCCAGGTCGTCCATCGCCTGACCGTTGGACCTGATCGCGGCGTCCAGGGATGCGGCGTTCTTCTCGATCTTCGCCTCGGCGGCCTGCTGATCGGCCAGCTGCTTTTGGAGTTGAGCCTTGAGGGCCGTCAGCTGATCCTGCTGCGCCTTCACCTTGCCCTGTTCGTCGGCGAGGGACGCTCGCTGCACGGCGACCTGATCCTCCAGCATTGCGTCGGCCTCGCTCGCCATGTCGACGTTCAGCCGCATCTGAGCCAGAGTCTGCTGGTCCTCGCGGATCTGATCCGCCAGGGCCTTGTCGGCGTGCGCCATGTCGCCGTAGTACGAGACGTCCGACAACGCCTCGGTCAGAGAATGGGCGGTCAGGATCTGCTGCAGCAGCGGCGTCTGGTCGGTCTCGTAGGCGCCCGCCAGGCGGGTGGCAAGGACCTCCTGGCGAGCGTCGAGTTCGAACTGCTTGGCATTCTGCTGGGCCTGCAGCCGCACCAGTTTGGTCGACAGATCGCCCTGCTGGATCACCAGGTCGTCGAACCGAGCCTTCACGCCGATCATCTCGGTCTGGAGGGCAGTTATCTGTGCCTGGGCCTCATCGATCGAAGTCAGCACGCCGGTCAGGTTCTGCTGGGTCACCCCGATCTGGCTCTTGAGCGAGGTCTGCTGGGCCGACAGCTTGGCCAGCTGCGCTTTCTGGTCGGCAATCAGCTTCGCCAGGCGCTGCTGCTCCGCGACGGCGTCGGTCAGCGAATCGGCTCTGACTGGGGGGGGCGACGTCTGGAAGGCAAGGCCGGGCCCAATCAGGACCAGGCCAAGCAGAATCAGGAGAAGCCGAGGGCGGTGCGGTCTACGGCTATATGCGCGGCGGTCGTTCAAGGCAGTCATCGTGCGAGCAAGCTCCGTTGCGCGCGCTCCCATATGAGCGCGTTATGCGGTTACGCCCGCCGGTCTGACGCCGTCCGTTGGAGGGGCACTACCTCAGGACGACTCCGGCTGCCCAGATAATACATCGGCGACGGCTCGAAGGTCCCACTCTTGTGTGGTACGGTCGATTGAGGTGCAGACGGCGGGTCGCGGGGCATCATTGACGTCGCGGCTCTCGCAGAAAGACCCGCAACGGTGCTAGCCTCTTACTGCACACGCTATACAGCGCACCTTCCAATAGCACGCCGTTCTGCAGGCCGCCACAATCGCACCGTCCGTCCGTTCCCGAGCGGTTGGCTCGGCAGCCCTGAATGAGGGAAAGAGGCTCTCAACATGCCGCTCTTCGGTCCCCCCAACATTCCTCAGTTGGAGGCCAAGAGAGACGTCCAAGGCCTTATCAAGGCGCTCGCGTTCAAAGACGCCGCCATTCGAATGGCGGCTGCCGATGCGCTCGCGCCGCTGAAGGAACCCCTGGCCGTCGAGCCACTGGTCGGGCTGCTTTCGGACGAGCATCCCGGCGTTCGACGCGCCGCCGTAGCTGCCCTCTCGGCCCGCGGCGGGTTCCGCGTTGTCGAACCGCTGGTGAGTGCGCTGGAGGACCGCGATCCCGACGTCCGAGCCACCGCCGGGACGGCCGTGTACCGGCGCCTCTTGACCGACTCCGATACGGATGCCCGTCGCGCCACGGCCGCCGCGCTAGGCCGGATCCGCGACACGGCCGCGGTCGAGCCACTGGTCAAGACGATCATGGACGCCGACGAAGGCGTGCGCGTCGCCGCCATCCAGGCCCTCGCCTCCATCGGCGAAGTCTCGGCAGTCATGCCGATGATCATCGTTCTGGCCCACGAGCAGGTCCGCCAGAAGTCGACCGGGCGGTCCGCCCTGGCGGTCGAGCGGGCGGCCTCGCGCGCGCTCGATACCCTGTGCGACGCCAGCGCCATCGAGCAGCTGCAAGCGGCCCTGGACCACGACGACACCGAAGTCCGGGAGATCGCCGTCCGGCGGCTGGCCCGCATCGGTACGAAGGAGGTCGCGCCCTCACTCGCCGCCTCTCTCGACGACGCGGACCCAGCCATCCGCCGCGCTGCCGCTCGGGGCCTGGCCGAAGTCGACTGGTCGCCGCCCGCCAACCTCAACGGCGCCCGCTACTGGGCTGCCCTGCGCGAGTGGCGCCGCTGCGCCGAATGCGGCCCCGACGCCATCCCGCTCCTCGTCTCCTCCTTCGACGGGGTCGATGCCCTGCAGCGAACCGACATCGTTGGCGCGCTGGCGGAACTGGGCTGGCAGCCCGACGAGGCCAACGCCACTGCCGCCCACTTCTGGGCCGCGCAGGGAAAGTGGGACAAGGTCGCCGAGATCGGCGAGCCGGCGGTGGAAACCCTCGACGCCATACTCACGACCGCGCCCAAGTGGCGAGATCGCGTTGCCGCAGCCGCGACGCTAGCGACCCTGAACCAGCCCCGCAGCGCGCCCTTCACGCGGCTCGACCTGGTCCAGCGAGGCCTGGCCATCATCGACGGCGAAGGCTCCGAGAAGGACAAACACGGTCTCTTCGAGGCGCTCCTGGCCGATGAGAAGCAGATCGACGCCGGCGCCGAGACTGTCGACTGGTGCAAGTGCGGCTATCCGGCCGCGAAGGTCAAGAAAACCGGGCTGCGCGAGCCGATCGCCGGCATGCTCGGCTTCGAGCAGAACGCGGCCAAGGCCACGACCTACTACTGCCCCAGCTGCGACACCCGCCGGACCACCGTCGCGGCGTAGCGGGTCAGTCGAGGCCCGATCCGTCGTTCAGGAACTCCGTGCGCTTGGCCTGGACTTCGAGGGCGTCCCGTCAGTTGAACAGTCGCCACGGGCAGTCGGCTAGGAGCTTGCCGGCAGCAGGATGGCCCAGATCGCGCCGATGATCAGGAACGGGCCGAACGGGATATAGCTCTTGAGGGTCACCCGCCGGGCGATGAGCAGCGCGAAGATCGCTACGCCGCCGATCATGACGCCCGCGAACAGCGCGATGACGAGCCGCAGGAATCCTATCAGCAGGCCGATGGCCACGAGGAACTTGACGTCGCCCATGCCGAACGCGCCCTCGCCGAAGGGCAGCGACGCCACAAACATCACTCCGGGCACGACCANNCCGAGAACGATCAACGGCAGGTTCACCACGTCCGGCATCAGCCGCTGATCGAGGTCCGTGGCAAGCAGCAGAACGCAGGCCGCGAAGACGCCGCCGAACAGCAGCCGCTGCGCGAGATCGTCGAAACGACCCGGCACCGCGGCCAGTGCAACGGCCGCGAAGACCGCCACGACGGGCGTGCGCCAGTCGACCTTCCGGACGGTCCCGTCCTCATGGCGCGGCCAACGAGCCGCGATGCGGTCCGCCGCGACGCCCCAGGCAAGACCTGCCAGGCCGAATAGCGGCACGAGTGGATCGAGCCCCGCCAATGACGGCAAGCTGGCCTCCCTTCGCTATATGCAGTGGCAACGGCGCCGGCCGGGCGCCACCAGACCGGACTCTACCGGGGGGCGCCGGCCAGGGCCAGCTCCACCAGGGTGGCGTGGGCAACGCCCGTGGCTCCGGCCGGAGCATAGGCGGTCTTCTTGCGGAAATACGCGGTCCCGGCGATGTCGAGGTGGATCCAGGGCACAGTGGCGAACTCGCGCAGGAAGAGCGCGCTCTTGATCAAGCCACCCTCGGCTGAGCCGGTGTTGATGAAGTCGGCATAGTGGCTGTCGAGGTCGCTGCGGTATTCCTCGATCATCGGCAGCTGCCAGTACCGCTCCCCTGCCCGCTCGGCGGCGGCGGTCAGGCTGTCATACCAGGCCTGGGGCGTGCCGAAGGCGCCCGTCATCTGATCGCCCAACGCCCGAGCCACGGCCCCGGTGAGGGTCGCGATGTCGACCAGGTGCGTGGCCCCGAGCTTCTCGGCGTAGCACATGGCGTCGCCGAGGATCAGCCGGCCCTCGGCGTCGGTGTTGATGATGTCGACGGACTTGCCGTTCATGGCCTTGACCACGTCGCCGGGGCGAGCGGAGTGCGGACCGGGCATGTTCTCGACGGCNNATGCTGATGCCGCCCGAGTCGAAGCAGACGCCCTTGCCCACGATGGCCAGGCGTCGACCGGCCGCGTCCTTCGCCCCTTCCTCGCCGGACCGCAGCACGATCATCCGCGGCGGATTGTCGCTGCCGCGGCCGACGGCCAGGAACATGCCCATGCCCAGCTCGGCGGCCCGCTTTGGATCCAGCACGTCGATGTGGAGGCCGTGGCGCTCGGCGATGGCCCGGGCCTCGCCCGCGAGGACCTCCGGCGTGACGTCGTTGGCGGCGCGATTGGCCAGTCGGCGAGCGACATTGGAACCCTCGCCGATGATCTGGCCGCGGTCGGCGGCGCGCTTCACAGCCGCCACGTCGGCGGCGGGGGCGATGAGGATCAACTCGTCCAGGGTGGGCGGGGCACTCTTGAGCCCGTCGCGATAGATCGCCGCCGGCTCGAACTCGCCCTCGACCACGCCGCGCGCGAGCATCTCGCCGACCGCGGCCGCTCCGCCGTCGATTCGATCGCCGAGATCGCCCAACCAGATGGCCAGCGACTTGACCGTCCGACCCGCCAGGCGACGCTCGACGGCAGACGCAATTCGGACGACGACCTGCCGGGTGATCGACTCGGCGTCGCCGGCGCCGACCGCCAGGAGCCTGCCGGCTCGCAGCTGTCCCCCGGCCGTGACCACCGACGCGTACCGCTCGCCCTTGAGCTCGCCGAAGGCGGCCAGCGCTGCCAGCTCGCCTCCCGCACGCTTGTCGATCTCCGCAAGAACACCGTCGAACCTTGGCTCGCCCACGAACGGAATGGCGAGCACGTCTGCGAGGACGTCCCAAGGTTGATCGCTGACGACGCGCAACTGCATGACCAGGCCTCCGGCCGCGCGGCTCATCGGGGCGCCGCTGACCCGTGGCGTCGGCGCGGGGCGCCGGCGACGTGACGATTGGCTAAGTCTATCGACTCTCCGGCTCCACGCTGCCGGGCGGGGCGAAGGGCACAGCGAAGGGCGCCGCCAGAGTCCTACCGGCCGATGACGGCCCCGCCGGTCAGGTTCGACAGCGCGTCGGCCAGCACGCCTCTGGCCGTCTCGATCGATATGCCGTCCGCCGTCATGGTGCCCGCCATTTCGTACAACACGACCTGGAGCACGTCGGTGCTGTTCGGCAGCAGAGCCTTGGCGTCGTTGACATTCCGCAGCGCGGCGGTCACCTGGGCGGTCACCTTGCCCTTCGAGTCGATCATCAGCTGCCACAGCAGACGAAGCGCATCGTCCATTCCCTTGGTCCGGCCCAGCCACTCCGTCAGCGTCGACACATCGGTCATGACGGCCAGGGTCGTCGCCACGGACGTGGCGTCGACGATGTCGGCGGACGCCTGATCGAGCTTGACCAGCGCCTCGGGATAGCGGCCCTGGGTCGCCAGTTGGAGCGCATCGCCGGCGATCGAGTCGTGGTTTTCGATGTCGTTGGCCACCTCTATCGCCGTCTTGCTGCCGTCGACCATGGACTGCCAGTCATCGCGCAGCGGTGACACCGACCCGATTGCCGAGCAGACCTTGCCATAGCGATCGACCAGCGCGGGGCTGTACGTCTTGACCAGGTCGGTTCGCAGCGTCGATCCCCAGGCGTCGCACTGCAACCTGCTGCGGAGATCCGCCGCTCCCGCATCGATCGCAATGACGTTGTTCCAGCCTTCGTCCCAGGCCGTCTGGAGGGCCGGCTGATTCACCTGGGCCAGGCTCGACATGGTGTTGCGAGCCACCTGGCCGAGCGAGTCGACGTCGTCCTTGAGCCTGGCTAGATCCCGGACCGCCGTGTCGAGCGTGGCCGAAAGCGCCTGATCCGCCCCCCAGGTGAGTTCGGGTCGATCGCCGCTCGAGGGCGTGTGCTGCGCCGCGGCAACGATCCCGGCCGACCCAAACGCCAGGCAGGCCGCGAGGGCGAGCCAGCCAAGACGAATCAGGCCTCGACCGACCAGGCTCCGGAGTCGATCGCCCAGCCCGAGCTCGTATTCACCGTAGTCTTCGAAGTCGTCGCCGAGGTCGTCGCCCTCGAGATCGAAGGGTGGGCCATAGCCGGCCAGATCGCGCTCTTCGATCGGCCGGAGACTCGAGCCATAGGTCGGTCGTGGCGGCAGGTTGGGGGTGGCCATATGCCTGGCGATGCTACACCGACGAGACTCCGCGCGGACCGAACGGGTGCCCTAGGGCAAGATCGCGCATTCGACGTAGGGGCAGACCCTCAGTAGCACCCCCCGGCGACCGAAGCCGTTTATAGACACGGCTATCGAGTTCGTGTCGCCCGTACTTACATGTCCTCTCTGGCCCTTCGGAGGGAATGGTCGTCTTGGTGCGGATGAAGATGGCGGAGATCCTTCCAGGTCTTCGCGCCAGCACCCGGCCCCGCGATTTGCTGGGCCGAGTACAGCTGCTGCTTCTTGCACTCGCCGCGGTCAATGCGATCGCGGCGCTGGTGGTTGTCGTGGCCACCGGCCCCAGCCCTTTGATCCTCCTGGTCCTCGGCCTGGCCGCGCCGCCTGTGCTTTGCCTGGCCTGGGTCTGGGTTTACCGGCATCGAGACTTCTCCATCGCCACGGATGCGGCGGTCGTCGCCGCGATGTGCGTCTTCGCGATGACCCTCGACGCGCGCTGGAACTACGTGCCCGCCGTCGTGCTGACCTCGGCGGTCTTCTTCGGATCCGCGTACGGCTCCATGTCGCGAGTGCTCATCCGCACGACCCTCCTCTCGGCCGTGGTCATCGGTCAGGGCTTGACCGACGCGGTCGCATTGGCAATGGCCTGCGTCTTCGTCGGCGGCTACCTGATCGTGGCCTTCCTGATGCACGGCATGGTCAGCTCCATCGGCCGATACGAGAAGGCCACTCGAAGGGAGCAGGTGCTCGCCGCAACGGGGCTGGACCTGGTCGCGGCCTCTGACCTCGCGTCGATTGTGGCGGCGTCGGTCGACGGTGCCCACGCCATCTGCGCCCCGCTCGCGTGCGCCCGCGTCAGCATGGCGATGGCCGAAGGTTCGGACGACCCGCCAGTTGCATACCGGGTGCTTGGCTCGGCAGGCGAGCGCGCGTCTGAGATCCTGCAGGCGGTATTCCGACTCGATCAACTGGTCCCCCCGGGCCAGCAGCCGACCGACCAGCACATGTTCCGGGCCGTGTCCGAACCTGCCGCCGAGGCGGCCGAACCCGTCGAGCCTGCCGAGGCGACCGCGCCTGCCGAGGCGGTCGAGCCTGCCGGCAACGCCACTTTCCTCACGGGCGAGGTTCTCGTGACCCCCATCCACGTCGCGGGCTCGGTCCGCGGCGTGCTGCTCGTGGAGTCGACGGATCCCATCAGCGATGAGCTGCCGACGGCAATTCGGGCCCTCGCGACCCAGGCATCGCTGGCGGTCTCCAGGACAAACGTCGAGCGAGATGCCGTCGAGCGCGAGAGCGCGGAGCGCTTCCAGGCCCTGATCCAGAGCTCCACCGACGTCATCACGATCGTTTCCACCGCGGGCATCGTCGGCTACCAGTCACCGTCGGCCCGCCAGATCTTCGGCTACGACGCCGAAGTGATGGCCGGCGAGCCGCTCCTGACGCTGGTTCACCCCGAAGACGCGGAACGCATAGTGACCGACTTCCGCGAGATCGTGGCCGAATCCGGCGCCACGCGCGTTTTCGAGTGCCGTCTGCGCCACGCCGATGGCTCATGGCGCCATACCGAAACGCGCATAACGAACCTCATCGACGTGCCGGCCGTGAACGGTGTCGTGATGAACACCCGCGACGTCACCGATCGGCACACGCTCGAGGCCGAGTTGCGCCACCAGGCCTTCCACGACTCGCTAACCGGCCTGGCCAACCGTGTCCTCTTCACGAACCGCATCGAGCACGCCCTCGTGTCTTCGAAGCGTGACGGCAGCACGATCGCGCTCTTGTATTGCGATCTCAACGGCCTCAAGCGACTCAACGACAGCCTGGGCTACACGGCCGGCGACTCCGCTCTGATGATGGTCTCCGACCGCCTTCGGGCCTGCGTCCGCGGGCAGGACACCGTGGCCCGGATGGGCGGCAACGAGTTCGCCATCCTGCTCGACCGACTCAACACCCCGGCCGACGCCACGATGGCGATGGAGCGGATCATGACCCTGCTGCGCCAGCCCATCGAGCTGCCCGGGGCGCAGGTCGAGCTCCAGCCGCATATCGGCATCGCAGTCTCGATCGGCGGCAACGAGACGGCCGACGACCTGCTCCGCAACGGTGCCGTGGCCATGCACCAGGCCCGTCGCTACGAGGGCGGCTACGCCCTGTTCGATCCGGAGATGCACGCCGACGCGATCCGCCGCATCGAAGTCGAGTCGCAGCTCCGAACCGCGATCGACCAGAACCAGTTCGTCATGTACTACCAGCCCACGATCGACCTGCGGACCGGCCGCCTGACCGGCGTCGAGGCCCTGATGCGCTGGCAGCACCCCGCTCGCGGCATCGTGCCGCCGATGGAGTTCATTCCTCTGGCTGAGGAGAGCGGCCTCATCGTGCCGCTTGGCCAGTGGGCCATCCAGGAGTCGTGCCGCCAGGTCCGGATCTGGCAAAAGGAAATCCCGGCCGACGAACCGATCGCCCTCAACGTCAACCTGTCGGGTCGCCAGCTGCGCCACCCCAACATCGTTCGCGACATCGCCGACGCACTCGACGACTCCGGCCTGCTGCCGAGCCGCCTGATCCTCGAGATCACGGAGAGCGTCCTGATGGTCGACACGGCCGCGACGCTGAACCGCCTCTTCCAGTTGAAGTCGCTCGGGGTGCGCCTCGCGGTCGACGACTTCGGGACCGGCTACTCATCGTTCGCGTATCTGCGGCGCTTCCCGGTCGACATCCTCAAGATCGACAAGTCGTTCGTGGATGGAGTAGCCACCGAGCCGACCGCTTCCGCGCTCGTCGACGCCATGATCCGGATCGGCAAGACGCTCCGCCTCGAGACTGTGGCCGAGGGCGTCGAGAAAGTGGAGCAGGCAGACCGGCTGCGCGCTCTCCAGTGCGACATCGGGCAGGGCTACCTCTTCTC
Organism: Chloroflexota bacterium; assembly: GCA_003142755.1. GTDB lineage: Bacteria > Chloroflexota > Limnocylindria > Limnocylindrales > CSP1-4 > Fen-1039. The sequence continues at coordinate 37,964 of PLNK01000070.1, forward strand.
GCGGCCGCTGCCGAGCGACGCCATCACGAGCTTCCTCCGCGATCGATCGGTCAACGGCGGCCAGCAGGCGACGGCGGACGCGGCCTAGGTTCCTCGGACGCCGGCCCGTGGCGTGGCGCCGGGGTGTGGCGGCGTGGCGTGGCGCCGGCACGATGCTTTCCCCGTCCTATCGCCCTGAGCACTCTTATATACGACTCCGAGCCGCGGCCCGCTCGATCGGTGCCTTGTAGCCCCGAAGTAGCCCACTTCTGGGCCGGTGATGAGCGTGGAACGTTCGCCAGCCCGGCCCGCACCTCCACAAGAGTGCTGGGGCCACTAGCGTGGAGAAACCGGGCGGCGACCAGCCGCGGGCCG
>PLNK01000077.1 GCA_003142755.1 Chloroflexota bacterium
TCGGGGTCCACAACGAGCTCCAGGCGCAGGTCGTCGACGATGCCAGCCTTGAGCTCGGCCGGCGTGCCCTCCGCAAGAACGCGGCCGTGGTCGAGGATTGCGAGCCGGTCGACCGAGCGCTCGGCCTCGATGACGTTGTGCGTGACCAGAAGGACCGCCGCGCCCTCGTTCGCCAGGGCGCGGACCTCGGCCCAGAGCAATCGCCTTCGAACGGGGTCGACGTCGTTCGTGGGTTCGTCGAGCATGACAAGCTGGCCCGGAGCGACCGCCGCCATGCAGAATGAGACCAGCCGCTTGACGCCACCCGAGAGGCGGGCGCCGTCGGTATTCGACCACTCGCCGAGCCCGAGGGCCTCGATCAGCCGCCCGGTGCGGGCTCGAACGACCGACGCATCGCCGCCGCGAAGCCGGCCAAGCGACTCGATCGCCTGGCGTGGCGTCAGGCCGTCGATGGGCACCTGCGACTGCGGCTGGATCGAGCAGGCTCGACGCGCAAAGCCCGGATCGGCGACCACGTCACGACCCGAGACGCGGATCGAGCCGCTGTCCGGCCTGGCCAGGCCGACGATCTGGTTCACCAGCGTTGTCTTGCCGGCGCCGTTGTGGCCCAGCAGGCCGTAGACCTGTCCCGCTTCGACGACCAGCGTCACGCTGTCGTTGGCCGGAGTCGGGCTCCGCCGGTACCGTTTGGTCACCTCCTCGACCTGTAGCAGCATTTCTTTCTCCTCGTCCGTGGCCCCGTTTCTCGGTGGCGATACCCGACAGTATTCGGATACTGCCGGGTATGTCAATACCATTGAGTATTCTCGTACTACCTGGTATCCTGCGTACATGCCCGAGAGACTCACTCGCCAGGAGCACAAGTCCCAGACCCGAGAGCAACTGATCGACGCGGCAGCTGCCGTCTTCGCCAAGCGCGGCTTCGAGGCCGCGACCCTGGATGAAATTGCCGCTGCCGCTGGCTATACCAAGGGCGCCGTCTACTCCAACTTCAAGAGCAAGACCGATCTGATGGTCGCCCTGATCGAACGGCGGGTCGCATTGCAGTCGGATCAGTACTCGCAGCGGTTCGAGGGCCTGGACCTGGAGACGGCGACCCGCGGGCTGGAGGCTCATTCCGATCAGCCGCTCGAGCCTGAGAGGGAGTGGCTGATTCTCGCGGTGGAGTTCTGGCTGCACGCGATGCGCGATGAGCGGACCCGACTGCTGGTCGCCGATGAATACGAACATGCCCGGTCGGTCGTTGCCGACGTCATCGTGAAGATGGGCTACGGGGCGGATGGCCACGAGGCTCCGTTCGAGCCGCGTGAAATGGCGATCATCATCGAGGCTCTTGGAACAGGGCTCTCCCTCCAGGCCGCCCTGGACCCCGACCACGTCAGGATGGGCCTTGTCGGCGAGGTTCTGGTGAAGCTACTCGGCCTGCCGGCGCTGCCAGCTCCCAGGTCGGTGCTGCCTGAGGCCTGACGGCGCCTAAGCGGCGCCGGGCGCNNGCGCCGGGCGCCTAAGCGGCGCCTACGGTGGAGGCGCGGATCATGAGCTTGGTCTGCAGGATGACTTGCCGCGGTGCCTCTTGCGGGTCCGAGATCTCGCGCATCAGGACGTGGACCGCCTCGCGACCCTCCTCTTCGATCGGCTGGCGGACGCTCGTCAGCGACGGAGTGGCAGACAAGGCATAGGGGGAGTCGTCAAAGCCGATCACGGCGACGTCTTCGGGTACGCGTTTGCGCGCCTGCGCCAGCACCCCCAAGGCGGCAACGGCCATCTGATCCGACGCCACGAAAACGGCATCGAGATCCGGATGGTTGAGCATCAGGCGCTCCATTGCCATGTGGGCGCGATCGGGCAGGTAGTCGGCCACTTCTTCGATGGTCGGGTCGAACGGGATGCCGGCGGTGGCGAGTGCGTCGCGATAGCCGACCAGTCGATCGGAGGCGCTCGGCATGTCGAGGTCGCCGGAGATGACCGCGATCTTCCTTCGACCTATCTCGAGCAGGTGCCGCACCGCCTGCGAGGCGCCCTCGCGGTTGTCGCAGTCTATCCAGCTGGCTTCTACGTCCTTGCGCGGCCGACCGCATAGCACCGCCGGGATCCCTCGGTCCCGCATCAGCGTCGGCAGCGGGCTGTGGGCGTGCAGGCCGATCATGATCACACCGTCGACGTGCTTGCCGACGAGGAGCGACTTCGTCGCCTCGGTTTCCGGGGTCGACTGCGGCGCCAGGAGAACGAATAGGAGAGACTGCTCCGCCAGTGCGCTCGAGATGCCACCGAGCAACAACGAGTAGTAGGCGTCCGAGAAGAGGCCGGTGGTCGGCTCCGTGACGACGACGCCGATGGCGCCGGTCGCCTTCGGGCCGCCAGTCGGCCGTCGCGCGGCGCCGGACTGGAAGGCGGTGACGACTCGTAGTTCAGGTGGTCGAGGCGGAGACTGCGGCATCTGTTCTCCGGGCGAAGCGGCATCGGCCTCGCTGGAGGCTCACTTTGGTAGTCGGTTGCGGCCGGGGGCCCATTGAGGAACTGGCTACTGGCGGCTTGCTTCGCCCGCGACCTCTCTGCCGACCGTCGATGCCCGGATGACCAGTTTCGTCTTCAGGACGATCTGCCGTGGGGTCTCGTCGGGATCCGCCATCTCGCGCAGCAACAGGGCGACCGCCTCGGTGCCCGTCTCCTCGAACGGCTGGTGGATGCTCGAGAGCGCCGGTGAGGTTGCCAGGGCGTACGGCGAGTCATCGAAGCCGATCACGGCGACGTCTTCGGGGATGCGCTTGCGCGCCTGTGTCAGAACCTCGACCGCGGCAACTGCCATCTGGTCCGACGCCACGAAGACGCTGTCCAATTCGGGATGGTTGAGCAGCAGACGCTCCATGGCCAATCTGGCGCGATCGGAATAGAAGTCGGCGACTTCCTCCATGGTTGGGTCTATCGGGATTCCCGCGCCGGCGAGTGCGTCGCGGTAGCCCATTCTTCGATCGACGGCCGCTGGCACGTCGAGGTTGCCGGAGATGACCGCGATACGTCTGCGACCCAGCGACAGGAGATGCTCTACCGCCGCCGCCGCCCCATCGCGGTTGTCACAGTCGACGCTGCTGATCTCGACCTCCCTGGGCGGGCGTCCGCACAGCACAGCCGGAATCGATAGTTGCCGCGCCAGGGCCGGCAGCGGGCTGCCTATGTGCAGACCCACCATGATCACGCCGTCGACCTGCCTGCCGGAGAGCAACGCCTGTGTCGCCCGGGACTCACGAGCCGACTGAGGCGCCATGAGCATGAGTAGCAGTTGCTGGTTCGCCAGCGCCGTCGAAATCCCCCTGAACAGGGCCGAGTAGTACGGGTCGGCGAAGAGACCCGTGGTGGCCTCGGCCACGACTACGCCGATGGTGCTGGCAGCCGGCCGTTTGCCGCGCCGTGCGGGGCTCGCACCTGTACTGGCTCGGCGAGCCGCGCTGGCCGCGGCTCCGCCCGGCGCGTTGGCGGCCTCGTTCTGGCGGACGATGCGTAGATCCGTGGGTGCAAGTGGAGACTTCGACAAAGCGGTTCTCCGGGCGAAGACGAGTTGGCCAGATACCTGGCTTAATCCGGAAGTCGGCCGAGCCGAGCGTGTGGGCGCAGGTCAGGGGGTTGGGGCGGCTGGCCTCGCGGAGCCTGAGGTGGACTCGCGAATGACCAGCTCGACATCGAGGACGACTCGTTGCGGAGCCGCCTCGGGGTCGGCTATGTGGCGTACCAGCATCTTGACGGCCTCACGGCCGGTCAGCTCGATGGACTGATTGATGGTCGAGAGGGACGGCGAGGCTGCCGCGGCGGAAGGCGAGTCGTCGAAGCCGACGACGGCCACGTCCTCGGGAATCCGCCTGCCGGCTTTGGCCAGCACTTCCATGGCCGCGACTGCCATCTGATCCGACGCCACGTATACGGCATCGAGATCCGGGTGGGACTCGAGCAAGCGCGACATGGCCATGCGGGCCGGGCCCACCAGGAAGTCGCCCGATTCCTCCATGGTCGGGTCGAGCGGTATCCCGGCCGCGGCCAGCGCCTGGCGGTAGCCCATCAGCCGGTCGAGGCCCGAGGGAGTGGTGTGATGGCCCGAGATGTGCGCGATCCGACGTCGGCCGATGGACAACAAGTGGTCGATGGCCAGCACCGAGCCCCGGAAGTTGTCGCAGTCGATGCCGGAAATTCCGAAGTCGGGCGGCAGATGTCCGCACATGACCGCGGGTATCTTGCGTCGCTGGATGAGCCTTGGTAGCCAGCTGTCCGTGTGGAGGCCGATCAGGATCAGGCCGTCGACCTGCGTTCCAACGAGCAATCTCCGCGTCGCATCCTGTTCGGACTCCGACAGGGGCGCCAGCAGCAGGAACAGCAGCGAGCGCTCCGCCAGCGCCGATGAGATGCCCTTGAAGATGGTTGAGTAGTACGGGTCGCGAAGAAGGCCTTCGGGCGCGTCCGTGACAACCACACCGACGCAGTTGCGGACCGGCGTTGGCCCCTGGCCACGGGCCGGAACGCCACGGGTCGGAACGCCAGGCGCAGTCGCACCCGGATCGTCACGGGCGGCGCTTCCAGGCGGTGACTTCGACACGTGCTCTCCCTGCGCTCAGCTAGGCCGGCCTGCGGCGGTGGTTCCTTCGCGACCGACCGTCGAGGCCCGCACCACCAGTTTCGTCTTCAGGCGAACCTGCCGCGGCGCCTCGTGCGGCTCTGCAATATGGCGCATCAGAACGTGGACTGCCTCCCGGCCAAGCTCCTCGAACGGCTGGCGCACCGTCGACAGGGCGGGCGAGGTCTCGAGGGCGAACCGGGAGTCGTCGAAGCCGATCACGGCCACGTCCTCGGGAATGCGTTTGCGGGCATGCGTCAGGACACCGACTGCCGCGGCCGCCATCTGGTCGGATGCCACGAACACGGCATCCAGGTCAGGGTGGCTGAGCAACAGGCGCTCCATCGACAGGTGCGCCCGATCGGCAAGGAAGTCGGCGACCTCCTCCATCGTGGGATCCATCGCGATCCCGGCCGCGGCCAGTGCCTCGCGGTAGCCGAGAAGCCGATCGACGGCAACCGGAATGTCGAGGTCGCCCGAGATGACCGCGATTCGCCGTCGACCGAGCGATATCAGATGTTCAACCGCCGCCATCGCTCCGTCGCGACAATCGCACTCGACGTTGCTGAGCTCCCTGACCGTGTGGCCGACCGTCACGGCGGGGATCTCCAGGCTCTGCATCAGAGCCGGCAGTGGGCTATCGGTGTGCAGCCCAACCAGGATCACGCCGCCGATGTCCTTGCGCGCGACCAACGCCTTCGTGGCCTTCAGTTCGGCCGGCGACATGGGCGCCATCAGCATGAGCATCAGCGACCGTTCGGCCAGCGCCGCCATGATCCCCTCGAGCAGAGCCAGGTAGTACGGATCGGCGAACAGACCGGTCGTGGCATCGGCGACGATGACGCCAATCGTGGCGGCGGCTTGCGGCCGGGCGTGGCGCGCGTGCACGGAGCGCGGACCGGCCGGCGGCGATGCATCTCCCGCGGAACCATTCGCAACGGGGCCGTTGTCGCTTTGGGGCACTACGCGCAACTCCAGCGGTGGAGGCTGCGACTTCGACAAGTCCGTTCTCCGGGCGCGAAACAGGGCCGACCTTACTGGAAGGCTCGAGTTGGGAGTCGGCCAACCCGCCCAACGAAGCGAATCCAGTATGCGCTTCGGGAAAGCCGACGCCCTCCCGGAGGGAGATCGGGAGGGCGTCTGGGAGCGGGGAGAAGTTCTTGGTTCGGGCGGCTGATGAGTCATGGGTCGCGGAGCCGGAGGGGGATAGGCGCCGCGCCCGGTCCATTTGTCGCATCCATTGCTGAGGGAATCCTGAAGTCGGGTCGAGTCCGATCGGAAGCACGCGCGAATGGCGCAACCTGCCCCCCCGACCGGGGCTGGACAGCGTTGCGGCGGCAGATCATGCTGCGCGGCAAGTCACCGTCGGGACTTGTAGCGGGGTCAGCGTGGTCGAGGCGGGCGGGGGAACGAGCAGGACGAGTTCCAGCCGCTCCGAGCGGTTGCGATGAGCCGGGCATCCACGCCCGACCGGGGCACGCGACGGGCGGCGCGCGTGTTGGCCGGGATCATCGGACTCGGCCTACCGCTGGCGATCATCGGGGAGTGGCTCTTCATTCCGCGGGGCACGGCCGAACTCAGCATCGCCCTCAGCGTCATCACCGGTTTCACGGCCGTAATGGCAGCGCTCACGGTCTCAGTCGGTGGGCCATGGCGAGTCCTGCTTGCCCCGGTCGTAGGGATGCTCGACATCAGCGCCATCGTCTGTGGCGCCATTCTTCCGCTCGGCCTCGACATAGCTGTCATCCTGCCGTTTCTTGGCGCGGTCGTTCTCGTCGCCGTCTTCGAAGGCTGGAGGCTCCAGGTTGGCCTGGCGGCGGCCTGGACGTCGGGCGTCATAGGGGCCTGGTTGGCGCGGAGCAGCCACGACCTGTTGGCTGCTCCCCATGTGGCCCCGGTTTGGTTCGCGGTCGCCATGCTGGCCGCAGGTACGGCGATTGGCTATGCCATCCTGGGCTGGGCGGCCGAGCACTGGCACGTGGCCATCGCCGAGAAGGACGATGCCATCGGCGCGGCTCGGGCAGCCCAACGGGCGCAGCAACGGGCAGCGGAGCGGCTTCGGGCCCTGGTGGACAACTCGCCCTTGCCGACCCTGGCTTTTGGCTCCGACGCCAGGATTTATGCCTGGAACCCCGCGGCGGAGCGGTTCCTGGGCTGGACTTCGGAGGAGGCCCTGACGATGGTCGTCGAGGATCTGGTTCCGGAGCGGGCTTGGAAAGGCGTCCGGGAGCGAGTGGCGCGGGCCATGGCCGGCCACACCGCGGCGCCTCGGGTCACGCACTTCCTCCACAAGGACGGCACCGAGACCAGGGCGGAGATCTATGACGCCCTCGAGCGCGATGCCGACGGGCAGCCCGTGGGGGTCGTGGTTCAGTTCCTCGACCTCAGCGAGCGCGAGGCCATCGCGGCTCGGTTGGTCGAAGCCCAGCGCCTCGAGGCGGTAGGGCAGCTGGCCGGGGGCGTCGCCCACGACTTCAACAACAGTCTGACCGCGATCGCGGGCTTCGCCTCGTTGATCGCGTCCGGCGACAGTCCCGATCCCCGCGAGGATGCTCGGATCGTCCTGCGAGCGGCCGAACACGCTGCCACGCTGACTCGCCAGCTGCTGGCCTTCTCGCGCCGGGTGCCGTTGCAGCCGCAGCCACTCGACCTGCGTGACTTCCTGACGGGTGTCGTGCCGCTGCTTCGGAGCCTGGTGGGAGAGACGATCCAGGTTCGCATCGAGACCGATGCACAGGCGGCACTCGTCGAGGTCGATCCACCCAGCCTCGAGCAGGCGATCCTCAACCTGACGGCAAACGCGCGTGACGCGATGCCGCAGGGCGGCGACCTGACTCTGGCCGTACGCTCGTACCCCGGCTGCGTGGCGGAGGGCGCCGCCGAGCCCGAGCCGCACGTGGCTGTCTCCGTCTCGGACACTGGATCCGGTGTGCCGGCAGATTCTCTCGGGCGGGTCTTCGAGCCGTTCTTCACCACCAAGCCGCCGGGCAAGGGCACCGGGCTTGGCCTGGCCATGGTCCATGGCTTCGCGGCTCAATCGGGTGGGCACGTGGTGGTCAGCTCGCCGCCCGGCCAGGGCGCCACGTTCGAGATTCATTTCCCCCGTGCGTTCGGGGTCGTTCCGCCGGCCCCGGGACCGCCCGAAACGGTCGGTGGGTCCGAGTCGATTCTGTTCGTGGAGGACGACCCGGGCGTCGCTTCGTTCGGACTGGCATGCCTGCGCCGGCTCGGCTACGACGTGACGCCGGCCATGAACGGCAGCGAGGCCGTGGCGATGGCCGCGTCCCGGTCCGTGCCGTTCGACCTGCTGTTCACGGACGTCGTCATTCCGGGCATGTCCGGGCCGGAGCTGGCCTCGCTCATCCATCGCCACCATCCTTCGACCGGGATCATGTACGCATCGGGCTACAGCGCCGATCACGTCAACGACGAGGTGTTGGGCCCCGCGGCGCCGCTTCTCGAGAAGCCCTACTCGCTCGCTCAGCTAGCCGCCAGAGTGCGCGAGGTCCTCGACGCCAGGCTGGATCCGAGCGGTAGCGCCACAACCCAATGACCCATCTCGCGGTCCGTCCGCATGCCGCTTCAGGTTTTCGGTATCGTTTGCGGGAACCAGCCACCGCCTAACTCAAGGAATGCCCCGTGGCCCTGCCTCTTCGCTCGCTGACTCCGGCGCCACCGGATCCGATACTCGGCCTCGCCGAGTCCTTCAAGGCGGATCCCCGCCCGAACAAGGTCAACCTCTCGGTCGGCGTCTACGTCGACGACTCCGGGGTCACGCCGGTGATCACGTCGGTTCTCGAAGCGGAGCGGCGACTCCTCGAGAAGGCGGGGTCGAAAGGCTACCTGCCGATCGACGGTCGGCCCGGCTTCAAGGCTGCGGTTCGGGACCTGATCTT
>PLNK01000179.1:0-7101 GCA_003142755.1 Chloroflexota bacterium
TTGCCAACCCGGGTAGCACGAGACGAGGCACTGGGGCCGCTTTCCTGCCAATTGCCAACCCGAGTAGCACGAGGCCGGACTTGGGGCGATGTCGACCGAGGGCATAAGCCGATTCGCCCTCGATCGAGCCTGACTCGACCGTTTCAGGGCCGCCGGGCCGCCTCGAGACGCGATTCTTGCGCCACGCGAGTGGCCATCTCTTGGGCGTAACTGGACGCGTGCTACACCGATTTGAATCTGGCCAGAAAGTCGCGCCCGTCCCTCGCCGCCGCGGCCGGGCCTAATAGCAGTAGGGCGGCCCCTGGCACGGAGGCGCGAACACGCTGAACGCCAGCAGGATCGCGAGCAGGGCGCCAAGGATCACCAGCAGGAAGAGGAGCAGCCAGCGCCTGGACCGCTCTGACTCATCCGGCGGATATCGGATCGCGCGGTATCTCTTGATCATGGTCCCTCCGCTCTCTACCAGTACTCCTCGGTGTGGAGCGTGCCGATGTCGTGGCCCTTGTCCTTGACGAAGCCGCGCTCTTCGGCCCAGCCGATGACCGTCTCGATCATGCCCGGGTTGCCGCACAGGAAGATGTCGAAGTTGTCGGGCGTGAGCGGCAGGCCGGTCTCCTCCTCGATCGCGCCGGACGCGATCAGGTTCTGGAGGTAGCCACTGCGGCCGCGCCACGTCCCGTCCTCGGACGGCCGCGTGATGACCGGAATGTAGTGGAAGTTGCCGCAGTGGCGGGCCAGGCCGGTCAGTTCGGTGCGGTAGCCCAGGTCCCACGAGAAGCGCGCGCCGTGGACCACGACGAACTGGCGCGGGCCGCCGCAGACCAGCTCGCTGCGCAGCATCGACATGTACGGCGCCAGCCCCGTGCCGGTCCCGATCATCAGGATGTGTTTGCCCGGCGCCTTGTCGAGCGTGAAGACGCCGACGGCTTTCGGGCCGACATACAGCCGGTCTCTGAGCTTGAGGTTGAAGAGGCGAGGCGTGAGCTCGCCGCTCATGACGACGGTCAGGTAGAACTCCAGGTACTCGTCGGCGCGGCTCTCCGAGGCGATCGAGTAGGCGCGGCGGATCAACCGATCGGGGTCGGCGGCGACTCGCGCGCCGGCGGCCGCCTGGGCCTCGACGGCGGCCCGGCTCTCGGGCGTGCCGGGAATCGACTGCGTTGCCTCGACATCTCGGACTTCGGCCACAGCCCCGGCGCGCAATTCCTGCGCTTCGGCCTCCGATTCGTCGATCCGCGGCTCCGAGGCCTTCAGGCCAAGTACGACGTACTGGCCCGCCTTGAACTCGAACGGCAGCTTGTCCGGCGCGACTCGCAGGATGACCAGGCCCGGGGCGACCTCGACCCGACTCGAGACCGTTGCGTTGTACTCAGCCGCCATTGGTCCTCCGATGCGCCGGCTCGGTCACCAGCGGTTCGGCCACGGCGAGGCCGACTGGGGCCCGTTCGACTACCCGACCGGACGAGCCAAGTCTACGGGCCCGAGCCGGCGGTGTCAGCCGGCGCTAGAGGCCCGCCAGCTGCGCGACCGGCCCGGTGGAGACAAGAACCGGTCGCAGCGTGGCCCACGGCAGAACGACCGAAGGCGTCACGCCGGCCCGCGACGTGACCTGGTGCTCGGCGAACGTGACCCTCAGCCCGTCCGGCGTCAGTGTCCAATTGCGGAAGTTGGTCGGTGACGGACTCAGGCCGCTGACTGCCAGAGCGGGGTCATAGTCCGCACCAAGCTGATCCTGAAGCAGCGGGACCGACAAGCTCGAGATGAGCGGCAGCGCGGTCGTGAAGTCGATGAACACGTCTTCGAACGCGATCCGCTGACCCGTGCTCAGGTCGAAGTTGAGCGTTTCGATCGAGGTCTTCTGGGGTTGACCCGGCGTGCTGTCGTCGGCCCATACCATCGTGAACGCGGCGAGGGCAGGGCTGAGCAGATCGGTCGTGAACGAGGAGGTCAGCGAGTTGATCTTGGCGCCGGCCGGCCGATCCGCAGCCGAACCAATTTCCCACTGGGCGGCCGTGGCCTCGAACTCGGCCCGAAGGTCGGCGTTCATCGCGGGAGCCCAGGGCGTGCTGCCTTCGAGGAATGACGGGTAGCTGATATACACCGTCCAGGCGTGGTTGGGGTCCGCCACGGAGACGGCGGAGTGGATGATCGTGGGCCCGAACGGGGGCAGCGAGGCAGTCGCGGCCGGCGTCACGATGGCGATGGGGGTGATGAACGGCAAGTCCGACGGCGAGTCCCGCAGAGTCGGCGCGACGCTGGCCGACGGCGCGGGGCTGCTGTTGATTAGGGGCGGAGGGACCGTGACCAGGATGTTCATCGCCGCGAAGACGCCGGCGACTCCAATGCCCGCGACGGCAAAGACGGGCACCACGTCGAGGGCACGGGAGAACGGGGACTTCCTGCGAGGCCTCATCCACCGAGTATGCGGGACCGTGGCGACGGCCGCAGGGCAGGGCGCAACACCCTCGCGAGCGGGACGCGATCAGTGGCGGTCAGTGGCGCCGTAGACGCGCGGTCAGGCGGCCTGAGGCTCGGCCAGCGGTTTGATCGATCGGGGTCCAGCCGCGCGCTCGAGGCGGCCGACCTGGGCGATCAGCTCGTCGGCCTGGCTCTTCTTGAGGTCGCCCGTCTGGAGAGCCTGGAATATGAGCAGCTTGCGAGTGGGTTCGTCCGAATCGAGCAGCAGATCGATCAGGTCCGCATGCGGGACCTTGGACGGCTTGCGATTCAACACCTCTCGTCCCTCCGGGAGTCTGGCCGCCGATGAGAACGGAAGATGTGACGACCAGTTGGGGTGTCGGTCGGGCTTGGCCTAGGTGTCTTCCCCGATGGTCCCAGTGGGCCGCATCCATTCGGTCGGCCATGCTCCGCGCGAGGTTGAACAGCCTGGTGTTTGGCGATCGATGTCAATGGAACGCAACCGAGACTCCTCCTCCCTCCCGGGACGCCCGGCGTGGCCGCCCGGCCCGTCGGACGTCTCCGCTTCGGGCGACGACGGCGGCAGTGGCGGTCTCGATTTGTGACGCGGCCGGCCGCACGGGGAACTTGGCCATCTGCCACTGGGGGTAGCACGCGAGCGGATCCGGCCCCTCGACTCTGCCCGGATGCCGGCGTTTCACGCGATGTTGAGCGTGGAAGCAGACAACGGCATCGCCGCCGGGCGCCGGAACGGCCTCCAAACCTGGTCCCGTGCTACCGGCGTTGGCATTTGGCCAAGTTGCTCGGCCTGGGCGATGGATCGGCCCCCATGCGGTCTACATGAACTGGGTGCTGGCTACGATTGCCCGTCAGCCAGCGTCAGGCGCGGGATCGGCGTTCCGGAGTAAGGCAGGACCTTCTTGCCGGTTAGCACGAACGTGGCGTAGGCGACTTCGTCCGGCGTGGGTATGCCGCCGGGAGCGGCCGAATTGCAGAACGCGTCCCGGAGTCCCGCCCCCTTGCCGTCCTGCCAATAGTCCTTCTCGCATCCGGCGAGAGCCGCCGCGCCGTCCCCGGCCTTCTTGTCCCATCGCCCCGCGAAGACCAGCCACCAGACGTTGCCCGGGTTCATCGTCGGGTCGAACCAGCCGTTCGTCGCATAGGGCACGAGCGTCGAGCCGTTCCAGCCGTAACCGCGGAAGAAGTCGAGGAACGCCGAGCCCCTTGGGAAGTCGTTTGCGAAGACCCGCTGGAAATCCTGGTCCTCGTCGTAGATCCGCTGCCCCGTCGAGATGACGCGGGCGATGTTGTAGTAAGCCTCTTCAGCCGTGTGCGTCGGGCGGACCATCGAGTCGACGATGTAGCTGGCGACCGCCCTGTCGAGGCTCGCGTACACGGACTCGGACCAGGCGAAGTAAGCCTTCGCCGAGATCGCCTCGCGGAGGTCGGGGGACGCGTCGGTGGAGCATGCCGCGATGAAGACGAGACTGTTGTCGAAGCGGACGCCGTGCGACTTTAGCCAGCGCCAGAAGGCCGGCGTCAGGGCGAGGAAGAAGTCGCCCTGGAACTCATCCTTCTCGTACGGAACCGCGGTCATCTCGACCGTCTTGGGATGTGCGGCGGTGCCGCCCTCGAACGTGACGAAGTCCGGCGCGGTCTTGGAGACCTCTTCCACGGCTGCCGCGAATCTCTGGTTGACGGTCGCCATGTCGCTTGTGGGGCCCAGATCGACGCCGATCGTAAGGTTGCCGGTCGAGTCGCCGTGCGTCTGGATGATGACGAGACCGGGCGCCGTGCCCGACGGGCCGCCGAGCGCCGCGATGATGTTGGCCAGCGTCGCCTGATCGTCGACGACGGTCGACACGGCGTAGCCGTGCTTGCTGAGGAGCTCAGCGTCGGGCTCGTACCAGCTGGATGCACCGTTGCTGGAGGTGTAGCCCGGGTTGCCGCCGGCCCACTTGACCAGCTTGTCGGGCGCGAACGCGGTCCAGAGCCCACCCGGGTAGCGGCGCGAGCTGAAGGGCGCGATCAAAACGGCCTTCTTGTTGGCCGGGTCGTCCGAGTGGCCGCTCGGCTCCGGGTCTAGCCGGACGCGAGGATCGCTCGCGATGGGCCCCGGCACGAGATTGATGTAGGTGGTGGGCTCCGCGCTCATGTCGAACAGCGCCACGTCGACGGCCGGCGCGTTCTCGTATTCGACGTGGAGGCCGTTGTCCAGCCTCGTCACGTTCTTGATCTGCGGCGGCTTGGAGTCGAATGCGCGGGGCGCGAATTCGACTCCCGCGTCCGGCACGCCGCGGTCCATTCGGGCCAGCGGTATGGCGGGCTGGTCGCGCGTTGCGAGGGGGAGGACGTCGACGTTCGGGTCGCTCGATTCGGCCATGCCCTGCGCTACCGTCACTGCCTCGTCGATCGCCTCGTCGGGCGACAGCGTCGAATCCGGATCCATGGCATCGGCGTGGAACACGATGTTCGTCTTCGTCACGAGCGACAGCGAGCCCCGCTTCCAGGTCGAGGTGCCCTGGCCCGTGTCGAAGACGAGGAACGGCATCGTGACGGTCGTGTCGGCGAGGTTCAGGCCGAAAGTCGCGTCGGGCTTGAAGTCCTCGGCGGTGAACTTGAGCGACAGCTGGCCGCCGTCATATCGCCACGTGCCATGGTGACCGAGCTTTTCGGACTCGCTCGTCGCGTACAGGACCGCCCGCCCTCCGGGCTCGAACATCAGCAGGATCGTCGTGCCGGCCGTCGGAGTCGTTCCGGTCGAATCGCCTTCGAGGAAGTAGACGACCTGCTCGATGGCGTTCGCTTCCCGTAGTACCGGCTGCGTGCCGCTCGAGGCCGGGCCGGCGGACGACAAGGCCGGACCGGTGGAAGCAGTGTTGCCTGGGCTCGTCCCGCCGCTCAGCGACGGCCCACTGGGCCCGCACGCGGCAACGACCGCCGCCACGGCAACGAGCAGAGCCATCCTCCGGAGTGCCCTTCCGGCCATGTCCCACCTCCCCGACCGACGTTCCAACGCCCGCAGGCTCCGGACCGGCGACGCTCCGCCCTGCCGGATGGCCGCTGAAATCAAGCCTCGCCAGCCGCAGCTGGAGCCTAGTGTAGATCGGGCCGCTCCCTCAGAACCATTGGCGGAGATCTCTCGATCAGCGGTCTTCAGGGGCTGAGGACGACCACCTGCCCAGGAGTACCACGGACGAAGGACGTGCAGGCGACCATCAACGTCGATCCGTCGGGGGACCACTTGAGTCCCACGGCGTCGAACGTTCCCGGGAGGTCCAGCGTGCGCTGCTGTCCACCGCGGTCGATGACGATCTGTGGCGAGCCGTTGCGGGCCGTCGCGACGTCTCCACGCGAGGACACGGCCATTGCGGCCACGTCCGTCGGCAAGTATGAGACCGCGATCTTCAAGCCGGCCGGCGCGGTGTGCGTAGCAAACACCGACCGGACGGCCAGGTGCGAGCTGTCGATCCAGGCAATCGCGGAGTCCGCTACCACGTCGGGTTGGCCGGGCAAGACCCAGACCTGCCCCGTGGCGATATCGAGTATGCCGACTTCCTCCGGGCCGGTCGCGCGATCGATCCTGTAGGCGACCGTCTTGCCGTCGGGGCTGAACTCGACCGGCAACCCGTACCCCCAGTTGACGTCTCCGGTGGCGCGCACCGACTCGCCCGTGTCAGTCCGAACGATGTCGAGAGTCGTCGGACCGGGCGCTTCCGAGGGCTCCGGGGACGGCAAACCGGCGCAGCAGGCCCGAGGGTAGTGGACGACCGCAAGGAGCGATCCGTCCGGCGAAAAGGCCACGGGAACGCCGTCGCGCGGAGAGCTCACGCTCGACTTGCCCCAGATCACGTAGTGGTCGCTGCCGGTCTCATTCAGCTTCAGTGCCACAGCCCCAGTGGGGCCGGCCACGATCTGCCAGTAGCTGCCCGGGATCGTCTGGCGGGCAGAGCCGCCAACAGCACCCGTGAATGTGGTGAAGACACCAACCCCAGAAGGGCCGCTCGTAACGTCGATGGCGATATACGTGTCATCGTCGAGCCAGGCGAAGTCCGCGGCTTCGAAGTGGTACTGGACCAGCCCGTGCGGATCGACTAGCGAGACTGCGGGAGCCTCCCCCGAGACCTCCGTAACCACGGCGATGCGCGTGCCCTTCGGCGACCAGGCGACGTTCCCCGTGACCGGCCCCTCGAAGATCACGCCCGGCGGATAGCTGGCCGAAGGCGCGACGCTCAGATTTGGATTGGGGCTGGGCGCGGTTGTCGACGCGCTCGGTGCCGGAGAGGATCGTAGGCCTGCGGTGGGTGATGGAGTGGCCACTGCAGCGCCGCAACCGGTCACAAGACTCACGACCGCCAACCCAACCAGCAGGCTCCTCAGCCGCTCGACCCGGGCCCGGCGGTGAGATGTGATGCGATCCATGGCTGCCCCCTGTCGGTTGCTGTTGGCCTCGACTTCAGCGCAGAGAATACGCCGCGGAGGACGTACGGATGTTGGCGGAGAGGGTGAGATTCGAACTCACGGGACTCTCGTCCAGCGGTCTTCAAGTCTAGGTCAGGGCGTTCGCGGTGGTTCGCGTTCCCGCTAGGCGGGCGGGTCGGCGGTCCACCGGAGGATGTCGCCCGGCTGGCAATCGAGCACCCGGCAGACCGAGTCCAGGGTGGTGAACCGGATGGCTCGGGC
>PLNK01000179.1:7185-11529 GCA_003142755.1 Chloroflexota bacterium
ACCGCCGCGCAGGCCGTGATGACGTCGACCCAGCGCAGGGCGCGGCGGGTGAAGATGACCCCGCCGTTGACCATGGACAGCAGCCGCCAGACGGCGAGCAGCGCCACCTGACCGCATCCGATGAAGAGGATGCCGGCCACCGAGTACGGAACGACGAGGTACGCGACTTCGGGGAAGATCCTCCCTTCCTCGGACGCGAACACGGGCAGGAGTACCTGTGCGAGCACTGTTCCGAGCAGGATGACGACAAGAGCGACGCGGAGAAGCCGACTTGCGAGCATGTCCATCTATCGAGTATCGATTGCTTTCGATCGGCTGTCAATATGTCGTCGGCATCCGGCGACTTCCGCATCGCGACCCGCTCAGTCAACGCATCTTTGCGTACCATCGCTAGCTCCTCCGCCGAGACTTTGGACGCAAGACGCCAGCGAGTCAGCCGGTCACCGACCTCAGCAGTCGAACACAAACCAGCACAACTCGTTGCGCAGCCGCTGGTCGTCGAGGACAAGTTCTCGGATCTCGTGGGGGAGTTGGGCGCGCTGCCACCGGCACTCCAAGCGGCCAGCCGCCTCGCGCTCGTCTTCTGCCGCTGCCGCCCGCGCCGCCTTGATCGCGTAGGCCGCGGCACCAAGCTCGTGGGCCGCCACATGGCCCACCGCCGCGGCCTGGCCGGCAGCGTAGGCGGCGTGCCGTGCGGCCCCACTCAGGTCCCTGGCCGCGGCGTTTGCATGGCCGGCCGCCGTGCGGGCCTCCCACCACGTGATCTCGCCGCGCGCCCAGGCACGCCCAAGGTCGATCGCGCGTCGCGGACGCTCGTCCTCCGGCCGTGCCTGCTCGAAAAGGTGCAGTACGTGCTCTGCGCAGTCAGCCGCCCATATCGCGAGTAGGTGATGATCGTCGTCTTGGAGGGTGCCGCCGCGACGCACGGTGATGAACCGAGGATCCCGGATCTTGGGGAGGATCACCAGTTTGCCCATCTCGCTCTCGTGTCCGCCAAGGGTAGCCTCCCCATGGTCGGCCGGTCACCCTTCCTCAGACAAGCGCGATATCGGACAGGGAGCGAGGCCATTCGCAATCGGCTACAGGCTCTCAGAACGCGTCCTGGCGACCCGTCGCCTGGCGCAGCGAAGTCTGGCGCAGCCAGGCGGTCCGGGATCGCTCCAGGCGGCCTCCGTCATTGGCGGCCAGCGTCCTGGGATTTCAGCCGATTTTGTGCCGGTAGGCCCTCATGGCGAGCGCATAGGCGATGAGGAGGATGCCGACGCACCAGGCTAGGGCGATCCAGATTTCGCCCCCGACCGGCTGCCGCTCGAACAAGGCCCTGATCGTGTTGACGATCGCGGTGACCGGCTGGTTTTCCGCGAAGACACGCACGGGACCCGGCATCGTGGCAGTGGGCACGAATGCCGAGCTGATGAACGGCAGGAAGATGAGCGGGTACGAGAAGGCGCCCGCCCCGTCCGTGGAGGTCGCCGACAGTCCGGCGAGCACTGCGATCCAGGTCAGCGCGAGCGTAAACAGTCCGAGGATGGCGGCCACGGCGAGCCATGGCACCACTCCTGCCGACGAGCGAAAGCCCATGAGGAGTGCCACCAGGACGATGACTACCACGGAGATCGCGTTGGACACCAGTGAGGTCAGAACGTGCCCCCACAGCACGGACGAGCGGGCGATCGGCATCGAGTGGAACCTCTCGAAGATGCCGCTCTGCAGGTCGATGAACAGGCGGTAGGCGGTATAGGAGATGCCGCTGGCGATCGCGATGAGCAGGATGCCGGGCAGCACGTAACTCACATAGTTGTCGGTGCCTGCCTGGATTGCGCCGCCGAGGACGTAGACGAACATCAGCATCATGGCGATCGGCGTGATCGCCACCGTGATGATGGTGTCCATGCTGCGCGTGATGTGTCGCAGGGAACGCCCGGTCATCACTCTCGTGTCGCTGAAGAAACGCGTGTTCATCGTTGATCCTTCTTGTCGCTTCCGACGATCGCCAGGAAGATCTCCTCCAGGGTGGGCTGCCGTTCCACGTATTCGACTTTCGCGGGCGGGAGCAGCTTCCTGAGCTCCTCCAAAGTGCCGGACACGACGATCGTGCCTTCATGCAGGATCGCGATCCGGTCGGCGAGCTTCTCGGCCTCGTCGAGGTACTGGGTCGTCAGGAACACGGTCGTGCCGCCGTCGGCGAGGTTCTGGATCACCTGCCACACCTCGATCCGGCCCTGCGGGTCGAGGCCGTTGGTCGGCTCGTCCAGGAAGATGATCCGCGGGTTGCCGATGAGGCTCATGGCGATGTCGAGGCGACGACGCATGCCACCTGAGTAGGCCGACACCCGACGCCCGGACGCGTCGGCGAGGCCGAATCGTTCGAGCAGATCGTCCGCCATCTTGCCCGCGGTCTTCACGTGGCGTAGTTCGGCGATCATGATCAGGTTCTCGCGGCCGGTAAGGATCTCGTCCACCGCCGCGAATTGGCCCGTCAGGCTGATCGACTCCCGCACCCGCGCCGGCTGCGACAGGACGTCGAACCCGTCGACGCTAGCCGTGCCGTCATCCGGCTTGAGCAGGGTGGTGAGGATTCTCACGATCGTGGTCTTGCCGGCGCCGTTGGAGCCGAGCAGCGCAAAGATGCTTCCGCGCGCCACGTCGAAGTCCACGCCCTTGAGCACCTGCAATTTCCCAAATGACTTCTGCAATCCATGGACCTGGATCGCCAGGTTCTTCTCTTCCATGCTTCTTGTCTCCCTACGCCACGGTTACGTTCGACAGTTCCGCGCCCATGGCTTTGAGCCCAGCGTAGGTCAGCTTGTCCATTCGCGCCCCATCGAAAGCCACCGTGCGGAGGTGCTTACGGTTCTGTCCGCGGAAGGACACATCGCGTAGCGTCGCACCGCGGAACGTGACGCCTGCGAGCGCCGCCTTGTCGAACCTCACGCTGGTGAAGGTCGCCCCGTCCAGGTTCAGGCCGCGCAGGTCCGCGTATGCGAAGTCCATACCGGTAAAGGTGCAGTTTTCGAAAATCGTCCGCCTCAGGTCGGTCATCCGGAACTTGACGTCCATGAACGCGACATCGGCGAACCGGGTTTCGGTCAGTCCCGACATGCCGAAGTCGGTGCGTACCAGGATGGAGCCACGAAAGCTGGCTCGTGCCAGATCGCTCATCGACATGTTCGCATCGGTCAGGTCGGCCCCGTCGAAGTTGGCGTCCGCCACCTCGCTCATCTTGAATGAGCTGCCGGTGAGATTGGCGTGCGCGAAACTCGAGCCGAGCAGCATGCTCATCTCGAACTTTCCGCCCCGCACCTCGACGCCCGCGAAGTCGCTTCCCTCGAGCTGGCTCATGTCGAATCGCGTCACCAGTTGGCGCTCGAGCGATCGGGAGAGATTGGAGACCTCCTGCACTGTCTGCTCGATATCGCCGATGCTGTCGATAGTCAGCTCGAAGGCTGCCGCGTCATCCTTGCCCTCGGCCTTCAGCTCGCGAAACCGCTCATGCAGGTCCGCCAGCAGGTCCGCCTTCAGTTCGGTGATGCTCTTCGCACCCTCGTATGGCGCAAAGACGCCGTCCACGTATTCGTCCAGTTTGTCTTTCATGGATTCGTCGCCTCACACCAATGTGTCGAGCACGCGCTTCGCGTACTCCCAATTGCTCTTGTTGCGGGCATAGGTCGCCCTGCCCTTCTCCGTGATCCGGAAGTACTTGCGCCGGCCGCCCTGCGACTCATCGCCCCAGTACCACGTGATGTCGCCGTCCGCTTCCAGGCGCCGGACGCTGGAGTACATCGTGGCTTCCTTGAGCTCGTACTCGCCGTGCGAACGCTCGGCGATCAACTTGACGATCTCGTAGCCATAGCGGTCGGATTCCGTCAGCAGCCGCAAGATCATCGTGTCGGTATTCCCACGCAACAAATCGGATGTGATCTTGCTTTCGCTCATCAGCACCTCCGACGAACAGTCTACGTCGTGGTACTGTGTCTGTCCAGGTAGTGGCGACGTCACACTACACGGATGCGTGTATCAGCCTGCGAGCCACCCCTGCCGATCGTCACTTACTGACCGGCGCAGAGCCGGTGACGGCCGTTTCCGAACCGCGCAATGATCGGCTTCACGCCGCCCAGAAGTTCCTAGAGGCCTTCTTCCTGGCCCATGCAGGAGCTCACCAAGACGATCCCGAGTTCGCAAGCTGGCTGGAATCCCTCCGGGTCGTTTCCGTGCGCAGAAGCTGGGATCGCCGTCACGCTGCTTGACATACGCGATCGTGGTCGCGCCCGATGTGGCCGAGGCGAGATTGCCGAAGTCGTCGTAGGTGTAGGAGGCGGAACCTGCGGCGATGCGGTTGCCGGC
>PLNK01000018.1 GCA_003142755.1 Chloroflexota bacterium
TCTGCTGGATCATCTGGGTCTACGTGCTGCTGCAGGGCGAGACCTTGCCCGGACTTGTCAGCGGCCTCTTTGCGGCGGGAATCCTCGCCGTGGCCTTCGGCTGGATGACCTGGGACCAGGAGGTCGTCCACACTCGCCCATTCGAGACTGCCGCCCGGTGGCTGACGGACTGGGTGCCGATGGCATCGCTGATGCTGTGCGCAGCCATCGAGGCGATCCCACACGGCCGGATCGCCGGCATGGATCCGGCCCCGGTCGGTACTGCCGTCGTCGTGCTCCTGGCCATCGTCCGGCAGCGGTTGCTTGTGGTCGGTGAGAGGTTGGCCCTTCGCCGGCTCGCCGGCGAAGTCGACGAACGGGCCCAGGCGATGCTGTCGCTGGGCCGCCTCGAGAAGGCGGACACGCTGGCGCTGACCTCGCTTCGGATATGCGACGAGGCGCTTCGCCTGCCCGGCATCGACGCGGCCCGGATCTACACGACCGGCGCCGCGGGTGTGGTCCCAATGGCTCTCGAAGGTATCCAGCCCGAAGGAGAAGTCGTCGGCGAAGCCTTAGAGCCGGGGCGCGGCCGGCACATCCGCGAAGGCGCAGCGGCCGGAACCTGGGTCGACTCCACTCCGGCGACGAGCCGCCCCGAGCCCGGCAAGCTGCTCGGCGAAGCTTTCGCGCCGATGCGCTGGGAGGACCGGATCGTCGGCGTCGTGTCGATGGGCACGACCCAACAGCTCGCGGCCCAGCGCCTGGCCACGCGGCTACCGACGGTGTCGGAGTTCGGCGTGGTATCCGCCGCGCTGATCGGCCCGATGCTGGCAGAACAGCGCCGGCGAGACGACATCCGAGCCGAACTCAACTCGATCATCGCCGACCATGCTTTCGTGCCGGTATTCCAGGCGGTCGTCGAGCTCGGTACGCGCCGAACGGTGGGGTTCGAAGCTCTGACCCGTTTCCGCGACGGCGCCCGCCCCGATCAGCGGTTCATCGAAGCCGACTTGGCCGGCATGAGCATCAAGCTCGAGACGGCCTGCATCGCCGAGCAGATCGAGGCGGCATGCTGGCTGCCGGCCGGCACATGGGTCAGCCTGAACGTGTCGCCGGCACTGGCCGGGGCCATCATTCCTTTCATCGCCGCCCTGGAGCGAGTCGACCGCGAAGTGGTCCTGGAGATAACCGAACACGTGGAGATTGCCGACTACAAGGCGCTGGTTGAGGCGTTGAACCTGGTCCGCGGCAACGCCCGCCTCGCGGTCGACGATGCCGGCGCCGGCTATGCCGGCCTCCGCCACATCCTGGAGCTGCAGCCCCAATTCGTGAAGCTGGACCTGTCACTGGTCCGCCATATCGACACCGATCCGGCTCGCCAGGCGATGGTCGCCGGCATGGCCCACTTCGCGCGCAACTCCGGCTGCGAACTCATCGCCGAGGGCATCGAAACGGAGGCGGAGCTCGACGAGTTGATCCGTCTGGGGGTCCCTCTCGGGCAGGGCTACCTCTTCGGCAAGCCGGGCCCGGCCATGACGGTCTGAGCACGCGGCCGAGAGTTCCGGCCGGGCTCGAACCGATCGAACGCCCGCAGCCCCGCCTCGATGTAACCTTTTGGGGCGCAGGCTGGAGGAGTCTTGAGCCCGATCGATCAGCACCTGCTGGCGCTTGAGCCGCAGGCACGGGAACGCGTCTGGGGCGGTCAGCGCCTTCGACCGTCGAATCCGCCCATCGGCGAGATGTGGGTCGCGTATGGACCCAGCCGAGTAATGGGCGGCCGTTACGCCGGGCGAACGCTCGACGACCTGGCCGTCGAGTTCGGCCCGGATCTCATGGGGACGGCCATCGCCGGCCGCAACGGCGCGCGCTTCCCATTGCTGGTCAAGCTGCTCGATTGTGCCGACTGGTTGTCGGTCCAGGTCCATCCCAACGACGAGCAGGCAAGACGCATGGTCGGTCCGGACGAGCCGGGCAAGACCGAGGCCTGGTATTTCCTGGCCGCCGAGCCTGACTCACAGATCATTCTCGGAGTGAAGCCGGGCGTCGATCAGGCCCAGCTCGGAAGAGCGATTCGGGGCGGCAGCATCGGGGATGTCGCCGCCAAACTGGACGTCCTCGCCGGCGAGGCGGTGCTGGTTCCCGCCGGCACGCTCCACGCCCTGGGTCCCGGTCTCCTGCTCTACGAAATCCAGCAGGCCAGCGACACGACGTACAGGGTCTACGACTGGGACCGGCCGACGTCGACGGGGCGGAAGTTGCACATCGAGGAATCCGTCGAGGTCACCCGCGCGGTCGTGGCCGCGCCCGCGGTGAGGCCTGCTGTTCCTGCCGGAACGGGCACGTCCGACGCGATCGAGTGCCCCTACTTCGATGTCGATCTGGTGTGGGTCGCGGCCGACGGCGGACCGTTGGCGACCGACACGGCCGGACGTAGATTCCACATTCTGACGGTGCTGGCGGGCGAGATCGAGCTGGCCCGTGGCGGCGAACGACTCGGGCTGGGCCGGTTCGAGACGGCGCTCGTGGCCGGTTCGGCCGGGGCGTACGAGATCTGGGCGACCGCCGGCCCGGCGACCATGCTGCGCGCGGCAGTGCCGGATTGAACCGCAAGTTGGACAAAAGGAGATCGTGATGGACGTCGGCGTGATGATCCCGCAGGGCTGGAAGTACGA